>NZ_CACZOO010000157.1 GCF_902782855.1 uncultured Corynebacterium sp. | reverse complement strand
CTGAGCGGCCGTTCGTCTACCGGTGAGGGTGCTAACTCGACAGGGCAGGTGATGACCAGGACCCCTGAGACAGGCGACGGCCGGGCGGCCATTGACCGGGAGGATGGCGACCGGCAGGTCGGTCACCGGGCAGGCGTCCACGAGTCAGGCGTCCTGCCCCGACTTCCTGCTCTTCCGGGACTTCTCCTTCACCGGAGCCGGGGCGTCCGCCATCTTCTCGATCGCGCCGGACGCGTAGGCCTTCTCCAGCTTCTCACCCTCCACATCGAAGGTGGGGAGCACCTTGTCCAACCACTTCGGCATGTACCAGGTCGCCCGGCCCGTGATGAACATCAGCGCGGGCACCAGCGTCATCCGGATGAAGAAGGCGTCGAAGAGCACGCCCGCCCCCAGCGCGAAGCCGAAGACCTTGATGAACGGCAGCGGCTGGGCGATGAAGGAGACGAACACAGCGATCATGATCAGCGCCGCCGCCGTCACCACCCGGGCGCCCAAACCGAAGCCGTGCACGACCGAATCCTCGACGGCGTTGTACCGTCCCGCCGACCCATCAGCCACCGCGGCATGCGAGTGCTTCGTCCACCGCTCCCTCATCCGCGACAGGATGAACACCTCGTAGTCCATGGCCAGCCCGAAGGTCACGCCGATGAGGAAGATCGGCATGAAGCTGATCAGCGGGCCCGGCGAGTCGATGAGCCCCCACAGCCCCTCCTGCCAGAACAGCACCGTCACACCGAACGCCGCACCGATGGACAGCAGGAAGCCCGCCGCCGCAACCAGCGGCACCATCAGCGAGCGGAACACCATGAGCAGCAGCACCAGCGCCAGGCCCACGACAAGCCCCAGGTAGACCGGCATCGCACCCTCCAGCCGGTCGGTGACGTCCTGCTGGATCGGGGTGAACCCGGTGATGCCCATGTCCACCCCGGTCTCCGCCTCGATCCGGGACTGCTCACTGCGCAGCTGCCCGATGAGCTGCACGGTCTGTTCGTCGATCGGCCCGGTCGTGGGCGTCACCAGGATCTGGGCGGTCGTGCCGTCCTCACTCGCGCCGACGAGCTGGGAGTGCTTCACGCCGACATTGTTGCCGAGCTGGTCCTTGATCACCACGAAGGACGCCTGCGCCGGGTCGATCCCACCGGCCACCAGCGGCTTCAGCGACTCAGACTCCGCGTTGACCTCCGCGGCGTCCACGATGACGAGCAGCGGCGAGTTCCGTCCCGCACCGAATCCCTCCTCGATGAGCTCGGCGGACCGGCGCTGGGTGGTCGACTCCGGTGAGGTCATGTCCGAAGGCAACGAGAGCTGCAGATTCTTCGCCGGCAGGGTGAGCAGCACCAGCACCGCGATGACGATGACGACGAACACCCCGGGCGCCCGGTGGATCAGCGAGACCCACCGGGTACCCAGTGACGGTGCGTAGGGGTTTCGTGCCCTGCGTACGGCACGCGACGTCCCGCCCAGTCGACCGGACAACCGGGCGAGGGGCCCGGGCTTCCGGCGCTTCCCGTGGCGTCCCCGTGCCGAGCTGCTGTCCGGGATCTCCCCGCGACCGAAGGCCGCGTCCTTCCGGAAGACGCGCTCCCCCGCGAACCCCAGCAGGGCGGGCAGCAGTGTCAACGCCACGAGTACCGCGATGAGCACGATCGCCGCGGCGGCGAAGCCCATGTAGGTGAGGAACTCGATGTCCGCCAGGGCGAGGCCGACGAGTGCGACGATGACCGTCAACCCGGCGAAGACGACCGCGGAGCCGGCGGTACCGGCCGCCAGACCGACCGCGTCCGGCCTGGATCTGCCATGGCGCAGTTCGTCACGGAAGCGGCTCATGATGAACAGGGCGTAGTCGATGCCGACGGCCAGGCCGATCATGATGCCGAGCACCGGGGTGATGTTGTTCAGCGGGACGAACGCCGTGGCACCGGTGATGCCCAGGGCGCCCAGGCCCACACCGATGACCGCGGTGATCAGCGGTAGCCCTGCGGCGAGCATCGACCCGAAGGTGAAGATCAGGACGATGAACGCCACGATGACGCCGATGACCTCACTGATCGGCTCGATCTCGATGGGGTCGCCGAAGCCCGCGCCGCCGGCCTCGGCCTGCAGCCCGGCGTCGCGGGCGATCTGCAGGGCGGCGTTGACGGCATCCTTGTCGGCGGGGGTGACGTCGGCGGGCAGCCCGACGTCGAAGGAGAAGCCGGTGGTACCGATGGTGCCGTCGGGGCTGACCAGGGCGACGTTCGCGGCGTCCGCCTCGGCGACCTCCTGCGGCAGGCCCATCGCCGTCTCTTGGTCGATGAGCTGCTGCGTCTGTGCGTCATCGGCGGCCATCGGCGTGGTGAGTGCCGCACGTGCCTCGTCGGTGAGGTCGTCGACGTCCGCCCTCATGGCGTCGATGGACGCCTGCACAGCGGCCGCCACCTCGGGGTCGGCGAGGGTCCGCCCCTCCGGCGCCCGGTAGACGAGGGTGACGCCCGCGTCTTCCATGGGGTTCTTCGTGCCGGGGAACTTGTCGAGCAGCATTTCGGTGGCGTGCTGTGAGGGCACACCATCGATGGCGAAGAGGTCGTTGTAGCCCTTCTGCATCGTCGTCGACAGGCCGCCGACCACCGCCAGCACGCCGAGCCACACCACGAGGACGAGTTTCCGGTGGAGGAAGGACCAGCGACCGAGGCGGAAAAGGAAGGTTGCCATGGGCGACCATCCTAGGCGAAACGGCTGGGAAGACCGCCGGAAAGGCTACTCCGTCCCCGAGGTCACGACGGTGCCACCGGGAACCGGGTCCGGTCCGCCCGCCGGGAAAGCGTTGGCGAGGGCGGCGGCGAACATCCGGGCCCGGGCGGCGTTGCCCTCGGCGTTGTAGTGGACGTCGTCACCGTCGAGGAACCAGTCCATGTGGTCGGCGACCTCCGAAGCCCAGTCCCACACCACCGCGTTGGGGTAGTCCTTCATGACGGTCTCGAGGATGCTGTTGAACTTCTGCATGTTGGCGTCGGCGTAGTAGCCGCCGTCGATACGGGTCTTCGCGGTGGACCACATGACCCGCTGCCCCTTCAACTGGTCCATCATCATGCGGACGCGTGTCTCCTCGTCGTAGTTCGCCCCGGCGGCGACGTTCGCGGCGTCGTTGACACCGGTTCCGATGACCCAGCAGGTGCCCTCGGGCTGGTCGTAGGTGAGCAGTTCGGCGACGGAGTCCACCGCCGAGGGGTAGTCCTCGAAACCCTCGGTGGTGTTCCGCCCGCCGAAGACACTGGTCTCGACCTCGGGGGCACCGTGCTCGATGTACCGGTTCCCGCCGACATCCGACGGGTCGGGCAGCATGTCGGGGTTGAAGATACCCAGCGAGGTCGAGTCTCCGACGTGGATGACCTTGGTACAGGCCATCTGACTGACACCGTCGGCGGCCGCGGCCTCCGCCTCGGAGCCGTCCGCTGTGACGGGTCCGTCGTTCCCGACCTCCATGGCCCGGCCGCCGGCACCGCCGCCGGAGGCGCCGCCGTCCGGGTCGGCGAGGACGGCGGGGGCGCCGATGATGACGACGGCGGACAGCACGACACCGGAACCGGCTCCGGCATAGCGTTGTATCCGTCCCCGTCGGGTCACCGGCACGGCCTTGTCATGCTTCCACTCGGCCCACCAGTCCTTCACCGGGCCGACCACGCCGTGGCGGCGGATCGGATCCTCGAGGTACCGCCAGCTCGCCGCGGCGAGCACCACGGAGATACCGGCGGTGAGTGCCACGGAGAGCACCGGGCGGTCCCCGACCCAGCCGGCGGGGAGGAAGGCGATGACTGGCATGTGCCAGAGGTAGATGCCGTAGGAGCGTTCACCGAGCCAACGCATCGGCAGCCAACCGAAGACGGCCGACCACACGCCGGTGGGACGCAGCACCGCGAGGATCGCGCATACCGCGGCGACGCTGAGCAGGGCGATGCCGCCCTGGTAGAGGAACATGTCCTCCTGGTCGACGAGAATCACCATCGCGAGGATGCCGGCCACCCCGACCAGTCCGAGGACCGCGGCGGCGGGCCCGTTGGGCTGCGTCGACTTCCCTGCGGACCGGCGGGCGGACAGCCAGACCGCCAGGGCGGCGCCGAGCAGCAGGCCACCTGCGCGGGTGTCGGTGCCCTCGTAGGCGCGGGTGTTGTCCGCGCCCGCGTCGGCGATCCACCACATCAGCGCGAACGACGCCACGGCGACGAGCACCGTCGCCCAGGCCACCAGCGTGCGGCGCTTGCGCAGCACGAACAGCAGCGCGAGCAAAAGAAGCGGCCAGACCAGGTAGAACTGCTCCTCCACCGACAGGGACCACATGTGGTCCAGGGGACCGGGGCCGCCGAAGTTGTCGAAGTAGGACGCCTCGGAGAAGACCGTGTGCCAGTTGTTGACGTAGAAGAACGTCGAGAGCCCCTCGCCGGCCCGGTCGGTCAGTGCGCCACGGTCCAGGGCGACGGTGAGCAGGAGGACGGCGATGACCGTGACGATCATCGCCGGTGCCAGGCGCCGGAACCGTCGCAGCCAGAAGGTCTTGAGGCCGAGGTTGCCACGCCGGTCCCAGGACCGCATGAGGTTGGCGGTGATGAGGTAGCCGGAGAGGGTGAAGAAGACACCCACGCCGAGCAGTCCACCGGGCACACCGCCGATACCGAGGTGATAGAGAATCACCACGGTGACCGCGAGGGTCCGCAGTCCGTCCAACCCCGGGACGTATGTCGTCCCCTTGTCCACCGGCTTCGGCACGTTGCTGTCCGACCTTTCCCTGATCTGTTGTTCGCTCACCCCTGGTTCGCCGTCGATAACCGTATCAATGCGGCCGGACAGCTCCGCACCTGCGGGCGGTGACCGTCGAACATTCCGCCGGAAGCCCGGTTTCTGATCCCCCCTGCTCCACCCCCGTCCCGGCAGGTCCCGGTATGACTGATCCCCGCCCACTGCACCAGCAGTGGACGGGGATCATCGTCGGCGGTGGCGGAGGGATTTGAACCCCCGGTTGCTGTTACACAACACTCGCTTTCGAGGCGAGCACCTTCGGCCGCTCGGACACGCCACCGTGGAACAGGGTAACGCACCGGATACCGGGAACGGAAATCTACTGTCCGGTCAGCTTGTCCAGGCCGCTGTGCAGGGCGTCCTTGACCTTGTCACCCTTGTCGCCCTTGACCACCTTGTCGATGGCGCCGTCCGCGACACCCTCGATCTTGTCGCGGTTGTCGGAGACGGCGTCCTTCGCCTTGTCCGCGTACTTCTTCAGGTCGTCGATACCCATGGTGTGTCCCTTCGGGGTCTGTTGTCCGGGTGGAGGGCCCGGTCGGTGACGCCGACATTACACACCCGACGCACACCCTGTGACGGCGTTCCGGCCCGTGTCCCTGCCGTGGGCCCTCAGTCGTGTTCCCGTCGACCGGAGAAGAACCCCCGCACCAGGTCCCCGCACTCCCCGGCCAGCACGCCACCGCGCACCTCCACCGCATGCAGAGGGGATTCCCGGGCGACATCGAAGACTGAACCGCAGGCTCCGGTGCGTGGCTCCCACGCACCGAACACCACGGTCCCCACCCGCGCCCCGACCATCGCCCCGGCGCACATGGCGCAGGGCTCCAGGGTCACCACGAGGGTGCAGCCCCCCAACCGCCAGGCGTCCCCGTAAGCGTGGGCGGCGGCGCGCAGGGCCAGGACCTCAGCGTGGGCGGTAGGGTCGGCGTCCGCCTCCCGACGGTTCGTCGCCGCGGCGAGTTCGGTGCCGTCAGGCGCGTAGACCACCGCGCCGACCGGCACGTCACCGTCCGGGGTGGACGCCGCGACCGCCAGGGCCCGGGCCATCCGGGCGCGGTCCGACGCCGCGGACACGGGTTCCGGCAGGCCCGCCCCGATGAAGCGACGGCCCGTGCCGTTCCCGTCACTCGTCGCCGACAAGGTCGGCGAGCTCCCTGTCGAAGAGATCTGCCAGCTCATCGCCGAAACCGAGGTCCCCGGCGACGGAGAGCAGTTGGTCGGAGGCGTAGATCTCGGCGTCGTCGAAGAGCACGGACAGTGACTGCTCGCCGACGCCGAGGTCGGCGAGGACACTGAAGTCCCCTTCAGGCCAGGGTGCGTCGGGGTCGTCGGCGTCCTCGATCTCGTCGTCGGTGGGGGCGTCCACCCCGAGGTAGTCGAGGATGTCGAGTACCAGCCGGACCCCGTCGACTTCGGGGTCGTCCTCGTCCTCGAGGGCGACGGTGGAGTCACCGACCAGTAACCGGGCTCCACCGGGGGCGGGGCGTACCAGTGCCGCCCAGTCGTCGTCGACACTGACCAGGCCGAGCAGGACCCCCTCCGCGCGCATGGCCCGCAGTTCTGCGAGCAGCGGGTCGAGTCCGTCGGGCACCGACCGTTGCAGCACGCGCAGGGTCCACACCCCGTCGAAGAGGTGGGCTGCGACCACGAATCCACTCATGGGCGCTACCGTAGTCGGCTTTGTGCCACACTTGGTAGGTGACTTCACCGGATACCGACCTGACCTCGCCACATGCCGCCGGACAGCCCCCCGCCGACCCGCACTCCCCCGGCAGGTCCGGTCCGGTGTGCGTGCTCGGCCTGGGCCTGATCGGCGGCAGTCTGCTACGCGATCTGACAGCCGCGGGTACCCCCGCGTTCGGGTGGAACCGGTCGACCGCGACAGTCGGGGCCGCGTCCGCCGATGGTTTCGACGTCTCCGGGGACCTCGCCGGCACGCTCGCCCGCGCCGAGCGGGAGGACGCCCTCATCGTCCTCGGTGTTCCCGTTCCGGCACTGCCGTCGATGCTCTCCGCGGTCGCCGCCCACGCCCCGTCCTGCGGGATCACCGACGTGACCTCGGTGAAGGGTGAGGTGCTCCGACTCGTCGGGGAGCACGGCCTGTCCGGCCGTTTCGTCGGCGGGCATCCCATGGCCGGCACCGCGGACTCCGGCTGGGAGGCGACGACGCAGGGACTGTTCGACGGCGCGGTGTGGGTCGTGACGACCGACGGTGCACCCGGGGACGGTGCCGGTGCCACCACGGCCGCACCCGGGGACGGTGCCGTGGACGCCACCGTGGACGCCGACTGGCTGCGGATCTGGTGCCGGGTTGTGGACATGGCCGTGGGAGTGGGATCTGTGGTCGTTCCCGCCCGCGCCCGCAAGCATGACCGGGCCGTCGCCCGCATCTCACACCTCACCCATGTCCTCGCCGAGGCACTCGCGGTCACCGCGGACCAGGGTGGGGCACTGGCACTGTCTCTGGCCGCGTCGAGCTTCCGCGACGCCACCCGCGTCGCCGGCACCGAACCGGGACTGGTCCGGGCGATGTGCGAGAACAACAGGGAGGCCCTGGTCACCGCACTGGACGAGACGATCGGGCTGCTCGCTGCGGCGCGGGAGAACCTGGCGGACCCGACCCGGGACATCTCCGGGCTCGTCGACGCCGGCCATGACGCCAGACTGCGCTACGAGGCCCGCGCCGGCCGGGTCAAGGGTGGGCCGACGAACCGGCCGTACATCCTGCTGCGGCCCGGCGCGTCCGGATGGCTGGAGCAGCTGCACTACGCCGAGAGCATCGGCGCCCAGATCGGGCTCCTGGAGATGTAGGGGATCTGCCGGTGGTGCGACCGCGGGGGTGGGCCGGTCACACGGCCGCCGGCACCGATGCCGGCACCTGGCACTCCGCCGCACCACCGGCGTCCGCCAGATCGGCGATCACCGGCTCGAGCGCGTGTGCCAGGGCCGCGGCTGCCTCCCGGGCGGTGGTGTCGCCCGCGTCAGCCGGGACGACCGAGAAGGCGACCGGGACCTGCCTGCCCGGCGCGCCGACGAGTCCGAACTCGCGCAGCACGTAGCTGCCGTCGGCTTCGTTGCCCCACCCGCCCTTGAAACGCGACCCCGGCAGCAGACCGAGGCCCTGACGGTGCTCGTCGATGACATGCCCCATCGGGTCGAGGACCTGCTCCGCCCCGGGGAGACAGGACATGCGGTTGGCGAAGATGACCTGGTTGTCGAGGGTCCAGTGGATGTCGCCGAACCCCTCGTAGCCCTCGCGGTCCCGGTCGGCCTCCGCGTCGGTGGGGTCACCGGCCTGCCGGAAGACACCGTCGACCGCGACCGAGGACTCCTCGTCGGTGCCGAGGGTCTCCCAGAGCCGCAGGGCGGCGTCATTGTCCGACCGGGTCAGGGCGAGGGCGAGGTCGCCGGTGAGGTCGACGGCCGGGGCCCCGGTGGCAGCGGCGTCCAGCTGATGCTGCACCGCGGCGAAGGCGACCGGGACCTTCACCGAGGACCAGGCGTGCAGATCCCCGGACTCGCCGGCGTGGACCACTCCACCGCCGGCGCGCAGACTGACACCGACCTTCGCGTCGAACCGGTCACTGATGTCGGCGACGACGCTCTCGATGCGCAGCGTCGCGTCCTCGGCCTGCTGCTGCTCTGTCGGGCGGGACGCCTCGGCGGCCGCGCTCTCCAGGGCGGACCGTCCACTGTCACCGTCCCCGGAAGAAGACGGGTTCTTGTCGAGGGCGGCGACGACGACGGTGACGCTGAGGATCAGCAGGAGGAGGGCAGCGAGGGTCCACAGACCCACCCTGCCGCCTCGCCCTGACTCGTCCGCATTCCAACTGGCCACCCCACGACCATAGAGCATGAGCCCGGCCACCGGATACAGCAGCCGGTCGTCAACCGGTCAGCAGCCGGACGCCACCCCTCTGGCCGAGCCCAGGGTCGCGCCGAGCTGGTCGACGATTTCGCTGAGGGCCGCCGATCCCGACTCGTAGCTACCGTCCGGGGAGGTCACGGCGACGGCGACCGGCACGAGGGTGCCGTCGGCTCCGGGCACCAGTCCGAACTGCCGGACCTGGTAGCCGCCACTGGTGGCGGGCCCCCAACCCCCCTTGTACCGCGCGCCCGGGAGGTGACCGAGACCATAGTCCTGGCCTGCCGCGATCTGCCCCATGGCGGTGAGTACCGGTTGTGCCCCGGAGAGGCAGGAGAGGCCGGCGGCGAACCGCACCTGGTCGGCGGTGGGCCACAGGGTCTGTCCGAAGGAGGTGAAGCCCTCGCGCACGACCCGGGTCTGCACGGTGGTGGTGGCGTCCCCGCCCTCGCGGAGGACGCGCTCCACCTTCTGCCCGGCGGTGGCGGGGTCACCGAGCGAGTCCCAGAGTGCCTGGGCCGCGGCGTTGTCGGACGCGGTGATGGCGGCGGTGACGTTGCTGTGCACGGTCGCGGCGTCCGACAGGGAGGAACCGTCGTCGACGGCGCGCAGGGCGGCGACGGCGACGGGGACCTTGCTCGTCGACCAGGCGACGGTGGTCCCAAGGTCACCGGCGGTGACGACGGTGCCGTTGTCGAGGTAGGCCAGCGAGTACGGGGCGCCGACGGTGACCTCGGCTCCCGGGGCTCCGGGAGCAGCGCCCGGTACCTCGCCGGTGGTCGGTGCGGCGGCCGCTGTCGGGCCGGAGGGGCCGGTGGGGTCGGGGGCGCCGTCGGTGACGGTGACGACGGTCTGCCCGGCCTCGGCGTCCCCGTCTCCGGTGGTGCCGATGACGCAGCCGCCGAGTGTGAGAGCGACGAGGGCGGCCGGGACGGTCACCACGGCACGCACGAGGCCGGCGGAGTACCGGTCAGGCGATGTAGACATTGGCGTTGTTGCCTCCGGTGCAGTGGATGTAGCTTCCCTGGTCAACGCAGGTCATCGTGTAGGTCAGTCCGGTGGTCGGGCTGGAGGCGGAGACGGTCTGGTTCGTCTTCCGGTCGACACGGTAGGCGTTGACGTAGGCGTTGCGCACGTTCTCCGCGAACCCGGCGGTGGTCGGTCCGGACAACCAGATGGAGTTGAAGTTGCCGGTGGGCTCACCGTTCAGCGCCGCAGAGTTCACCGCCGCGACGCCGCCGGGGAGGGCGGCGCTGGTCGGGCGGGCCCGGGAGGCTGACGTGGTACGCGGGGTGGAGGTGCTGTCCTCCCCGGAGCCGCCGGGCACGACCACAGTGGTCGTCACCGGGGTGGCCGTCGCGTCCTCCCCGTCCGCGGAGGTGCCGAAGATGTTGTTCCACTGGGTGGCCAGCAGGACGCCGAGCGCGATGACCAGCAGGACCACCACGATGACGAGAGCGATCCCCATGCCGTTGCCACGATGTCCACCGGTGTTCTGCGGACCCTGCGGATAGCCCTGTCCCTGCGGGTATCCCTGTTCCTGCGGGTATCCCTGTTCCTGCGGGTATCCCTGTCCCTGCGGCAGCCACCGCTCGGATTGGAAAGGATTGTACTGGTAACCCGCGCCGTCGGTACCCGACGCCCCGGCCGCCCCCGGGTCCACCGGGGCGAAGCTGCGGGTGGCGTCGTCCTCACCACCACCGGGACCGCCCGGGCCACCGGTACCGCCCGGCGGAATGTCACCCCATCCTTGGGTCATCGTGCGTCCTTTCCGTACATTCTCCCTGGTCGCGCTTCAGTGTATGCCACCGCGCATCAGCGCCGACACCTGATGGCGCCACCGGCACCACCCGGCACCGCCGGGCACCGCCGGTCACCACCCGATACTGTCCTCCACGGACTCCGGTGCCGCCGTCGAGGCCGCCGGCACACCGTCAGGTACCTGGCAGGTGGCCGCACCACCGTTGTCGGCGACCACCTCGAGAATCGGCTCCAGTGCCTCGGCGAGGGCCCCGGCGGTCTCCCGTGCCGTGGTGTCCGAACCGTCATCGGGGACCACGGCGACCGCCACCGGGACCTGCCGGTCCTTCTCCCCCACCAGTCCGAACTCGCGCAGCACGTAGGTGCCGTCGTTCTCCGGTCCCCACCCGCCCTTGAAACGCGCCCCGCGCAGCACTCCGAGGCCCGACCGGTGGACCGGGACGATCTGACCCATCGCGTCGAGGACCGGCCCCGCCCCGTCGAGGCAGGCCAACCTGTCAGCGAAGGTGACCTGGTTGTCGAGGCTCCAGTGAATGTCCCCGAAGCCGGTGTAGTCCGGCTCGTTCTCCGCGGCGAGGGCATCGGTGGGGTCCCCGGTCGACCTGAGCACCCTGGTCAGTGCCGCCGAACCCTGCTGCCAGCTGCCCAGCGTCGACCACAGCCGCATCGCCGCGTCATTGTCGGACACGGTCATCGCCGCCGTGATGTCGTCGGCGATCAGGTCGGTGGTGCCGTTGCCCTCCGCGAGCTGCTGCGCGGCGACGGCCACCGGCACCTTCGTCGTCGACCAGGCCCGCACCGCCTGCAGGTCACCGGCGTGCAGCACCTCACCGTCGAACTTCAGGCTCACCCCGAGGGTGGCGCCGTGACGCCGGGCGATCTCGTCGACTGCCCCCGTGATCTCCCGCTCGAGCTCGTCGGGGGTCGGGATGTCGGTCGCGGAGGACCGCTGTCCGGCATCGCGGGTGGCCCCGTCCCCGCCGGTCGCGAGAACCACGGTCAGAACCACAGTCAGGACGACTGTCAGAACCACGG
>NZ_CACZOO010000156.1 GCF_902782855.1 uncultured Corynebacterium sp. | reverse complement strand
GATGGACGGCGCAATCCTGGTCGTGGCAGCTACCGATGGCCCGATGCCGCAGACCCGCGAGCACGTGCTCCTGGCCCGCCAGGTCGGCGTGCCGTACATCCTGGTCGCACTGAACAAGGCCGACATGGTCGACGACGACGAGATCATCGAGCTCGTCGAGATGGAGGTCCGCGAGCTCCTCGCCGAGCAGGACTACGCCGAGGACGCCCCGATCATCCGCATCTCCGCCCTGAAGGCTCTCGAGGGTGACCCGAAGTGGACCCAGGCCATCCTGGACCTCATGCAGGCCTGCGACGACGCCATCCCGGACCCGGTGCGCGAGACCGACAAGCCGTTCCTGATGCCGATCGAGGACATCTTCACGATCACCGGCCGCGGCACCGTCGTCACCGGTCGTGTGGAGCGTGGCTCCCTCGCCCTCAACGACGAGGTGGAGATCCTCGGTATCCGCGAGAAGTCGCAGAAGACCACCGTCACCTCCATCGAGATGTTCAACAAGCTGCTCGATTCCGCTGAGGCCGGCGACAACGCCGCCCTGCTGCTCCGCGGTCTCAAGCGCGAGGACGTCGAGCGTGGCCAGGTTGTCGCCAAGCCGGGCGCCTACACTCCCCACAAGAGCTTCGAGGGCTCCGTCTACGTCCTGTCCAAGGACGAGGGCGGCCGCCACACCCCGTTCTTCGACAACTACCGTCCGCAGTTCTACTTCCGGACCACCGACGTCACCGGCGTCGTGAAGCTGCCGGAGGGCACCGACATGGTCATGCCCGGCGACAACGTCGACATGTCCGTCGAGCTCATCCAGCCGGTCGCCATGGACGAGGGCCTGCGCTTCGCCATCCGCGAAGGTGGCCGCACCGTCGGCGCCGGCCGCGTCACCAAGATCAACGACTAGTTTCCGTTGACCTGAACCTCCGGGCCCGGTCCGGAGGATGGTGCACGCCGCCTGACACAGGCACCACGAACGCCCCCACTGTTCGGTCCCCCGGGACCGGCGGTGGGGGCTTCGTCGTGCGTGCGGGGAGATGGGGGCCGGCGGGGAGCGCCGGGTCCGGCCCGTCGGCGTGCGGTCCGGGTCGGTGCCCGGGGTATCTCAGTCAGCCTGCCGGACCTGCTCGACCTGCAGCAGGAACCGTGGTCGGATGTCCTGGCCGGGTAGCGCGACGGCGATGTCGGCGGATGCCCGGGCACAGGCGTCACGCAGGGCGACGACATCGGCGTCGGCGGTGGCGCGCAGCCGGATCTCCAGTACGTCGGTCGACCGGTCCTGGATCGCGCGGAACGTCGCCGAACTGATGTCGCTGCGCGCTTCGAAGGACTGGGCGACGGCAGACGCCAGGTCGGACGGATGGAGGCTGATGACCCCCGCGGTGCCTGACGCCGGCGAGGTGGTCCGCCCGAGCCGTTTGCGCTCGACGTTCACCGCCAGCAGGAGGAGACCGAGAACCAGCAGGATCAGGGCCGCGACGCGCAGTATGTCGTCGTAGTCCTCGCGGTGCGCGAGTCCGGTCCAGAAGTCGCGGTCCGCGAACTCACCGACACGGTGCGCGAACCGCGCATCCGCAGCCAGTCCGATGCCCCAGGCGGCGAGGCCGGCGAAGAGGAGGAAGAGGACGAACGTGATGATGCGGTCGAAACCCGCTTTCCCACGGTTCACCGAGGATCACCCCCCGGCGTCGTCGAGACGAGTCGTACGATGACCGACGGGACGGGGTCGAGCATTCCCGCCAGACGGCTGACCTGTTCGGTCACCCCGGAGGAAACTGCCTCCCGTTCAGCCGGGTCACCGGCGGCGGTGGTGACCGTCACCGTGATGCGCTTGCGGGTCGCCACGGTGGAGGCACGGAGGACACCGCCGGTCCGGCGTGCGGCGGCGGTGCTCAGTCGGGCGATGTCGACCGGCCGGGCGAAGAGCGCGGCGTCGTGTCCGAAGGAGAGGTGGGTGCGCGCCCGCGGACGTACGGTGGCGATGAGCAGCCCCAGTGCGACCACCGCACACCCGATTGCGGAGGGCAGCACCCATCCGGCGTACCGGACATCGGCGATCCAGTCGTAGACGGGGGTGAGCCACTGTTCGGCGTGCAGGGTACCGCGGACGACGAGCAGATCGTGGACGGTCACGCCGCCGGCGGCGAGGAAGACCAGGCCCAGGAAGATGACCCACCAGCGTGCGCGGGGCGAAGCTGCCGGCGCCGGTGCGGGAACCCGGTGGGTGGCGGCGGTCAGGTCAGCCATGAGCTCGGTCCTTTCCCTGTCCGGGTCGTGCGCCGCCCCGGACGACGGTCGGGGTGATACGTGGTCCGCGGTGGACGGTGACCGGTACGCGATCGTGCCGGTCCACGCGGGGGAACACGGTGAGCGGAAGGCCGTCGGGTGTCGGAACCGTCCGTACCGGGAGTCCCTGCGGCGTCGGGATGTTCTCCAGCACAGGTCCGGCCGGGGTGGGGATGTCGTGAAGGACGAACGGCGGGGTCGGCTGCGGGGGTTCGGTCACGGGCCGGTGCCGGACGCTGATCTCCGCCAGGGACGTCCGGGGAGCGGTCCGTACCGGTACCGTCGCTGGAACCGGGGGAGCGGTGACGTGTTCGGGACGCAGCGGGCGTCCGGCTCGGACCGGCGTCAGTGTCGTGCGCCTGTGTGTCCGCGGATGGACCGGTGCACCCGCGGATCTCGTGACTGTGGGGGAGACCACGGTGAGGGGGGTCGCCACGACCGGGGCGAGTTCGGGGGAGCGGGGCGCGGTCTCCACGACGGTGGTGGTCACGCGGGTGTCCGGCACGACCGCGGCGACGGTGACGTTGACGACGGACACCGGAATGCCGGTGGCCGCGGTGATCCAGGCGGCCACGGTCTCACGGACGACCGTGGCGACGGTGATGACGGGGGAGGGCCATGCGACGGCGATCTGCAGGTCGACGCTCACCGAGTGGTGATCCGCGTCCCACCGGAGATCGGCGCGCGGCAGGCTGCGCCCGGTGAAGCGGCCGATGCCGGAGGAGTGGCTGATGACACCGGGCACCGAGAGGGCACCACGGACGGCGAAGGTCCGGGGGACGCGGTCGTCGATCCGGATCTGTGCACCGGTCCGTGCCACGCCCACCGGGTTGTCGGGGCTACCGGGGTTTCCGGGGCCGGTGAGGACGGTGGGGGCCTCAGGTGCGTCTGTTGTCTGGGGTGTGTCTTCCACGGCGGATCAGCCCCGCCCGCGGTGCCCCGAGCTGAAGACTGCCCGGAGGTCGATCAGTCCCTCGAGGTGGGCGCCGACGGTACCGCCGACGCCGCAGAGCACGGCGACGACGAGGAAGCCGGTGATCCCGGCCCAGAGAGCACCGACGGCGAGCAGGAAGCCGACGAGCACGCCGAAGAGGGTTGCGTACCTCATTGTTTCTCCGTTCTGGTGGTGCTGCTGGTGGTGCTGCTGGTGGTGGTGCTGGTGGCGCTGGTGGTGCCCGTGTCCGCGTAGCGGCGGGCACCGGGGAACTTGCGGGGCAGATGCTCCTGGACGGAACGCACCATGGTGGAGGCCGCCCTGCCGGCATTCTTCCGTACCCGCCGAAGCCGGGGTGTCTGGGCGTCGACGACCCGGCGGGCCCGGTCGCGGAGTTCCTCGGTCCGGCGGAGGACCTCATCGGTGTACTGCTCGGCGAGGTCGGTGGCCTGGCGGGCGACGTCCTCAGGGATGAAGCCCGGCAGGTGGACGTCGGCGAACTCCGGTCGGGGCCGGGTGCGGCGCTGCCACTCGGCGTCAAGCGCGTCGAGTGCGCCGATGAGCGCCTCGTCGGAGCCGCCGCGGTCCGGGTGATTGTCCCGGATCACCTGGCGGCGCCGTCGGACGTACTCGGGATCGTCCCGGAAAGGAGCCCGGAAGGAGTCCCGGGCGGAATTGTCAGGCATGTGTTCCGGCCTCTGTCATCATCGGAGTGTCCGTACCGTCGGGGCTACTGGACGCGGGGGGCCTTCTCCGGCTCGGCGTCGTCGCCGTTGTTTTCGTCGTCACCGGGCAGATGGACGTCGTGGACGGTGACGTTGACCTCGGTGACCTCCAGCCCGGTCATCTCCTCGACGGAGATGATGATGTTGCGGCGGATCGCCTCGGCGAGTTCGTGGATGGCCACGCCGTACTCGGCGACGATGGAGATGTCCACGGCTGCCTGGCGCTCGCCGACCTCCACGGAGATCCCCTGCTGGACATTGACCCGGCCGCCGGGGATGCGCTCCCGCAGTGCGCCGAGGGCCCGGGCCGTGGAACCGCCGAGACCGTGGACGCCGGTGACCTCGCGGGCGGCCATCCCGGCGATCTTCGACACGACGACATCGGCGACCGAGGTACGGCCGTGGTCGGTGACCAGGTTCGAGTTGTTCTCGTCCCGGACGACCGGGGAGTTGGCGGTGGGGGTTGCTGTGGTTCCGGTGGTGGCTTCTTCCACCGGTGTGGAGTTGCTCATGGGGTGTGTGTCCTTAACACTCGGCGTACGTGGTCCCTGCGTGCCCCGGAGTGCGGCGCAGGCGTCCTTCCCCGTCCATGGTAGACATTCGGCGACGCCTACGGTCCCGGGTTCGGGAACCCGGTGACCCACCTCCGGAAATCTCCGGCGATGTGATCTTCACCATGCTGTGCGGTGCGTGGACCCGCCGACTTGATCGTCGCCGGTGGGACGTGCTTTAATGTCTCTCGTTGCTTTGACACGTCTCCTGCGTGCCCGGACACCCTCCGGATGCAAGACGGCGACGATGGTGAAGTGAGCATGAACCACAAGGGCGGCCCCCCGGGTCGCCCACGGGTTCCGGCGCAGGGTCACGGACTTGTCCGTCCTGCGGGAGCCGGAGTGGGGCATGGCAAATAAACAGCGGCAGTTAAGCGAAGATCCCACGCGTTGCGGGGGCTCTTCCTCGGATGGCTCGGGTTACCCCGGTCGTTTTCCGGACAATGACGGCGCAGTGGTGATTGCCTCCCCTCTCCGTCCCGGATTCGACGAGGGAGCCCGTTCGGTCATGAAGACACTGGCGTCTGTGCCAGCTTCACGAGCCGGACAGCGTTAACCAAGAAACAAGAAGTTCCCACGCCATCGGGCAGGGAAGTCACCCACCCGTTACTGGAACGGGGAACGAGGAAGAGGACCAGCGTGGCGGGACAGAAGATCCGCATCAGGCTCAAGGCCTATGATCACGAGGCAATCGACGCTTCTGCCAAGAAGATCGTCGAGACGGTCACCCGTACCGGTGCCCGCGTGGTCGGCCCTGTGCCTCTGCCCACCGAGAAGAACGTGTACTGCGTCATCCGTTCGCCGCACAAGTACAAGGACTCTCGCGAGCACTTCGAGATGCGCACCCACAAGCGGCTCATCGACATTCTCGACCCGACGCCGAAGACCGTCGACGCTCTCATGCGCATCGATCTTCCGGCCAGCGTCGACGTGAACATCCAGTAATCCTGGGCTTGAGTCGGAACTGAGCAGCGGAGCAGAATTATGAGCGAAAACGAGATCAAGGGCATCCTGGGCAAGAAGCTCGGCATGACCCAGATCTTCGACGAGGAGAACCGGGTCGTCCCGGTCACCGTCGTCGAGGCTGGGCCCTGTGTCGTCACCCAGGTGCGCACCAAGGACAATGACGGCTACGACGCCGTCCAGATCGCCTACGGCGACATTGACCCCCGTAAGGTCAAGAAGCCGCAGGCCGGTCACTTCAAGAAGGCCGGCGTGACCCCCCGCCGCCACGTGACGGAGATCCGCGTCGCGGACGCCTCCGCCTACGAGGTCGGTCAGGACATCACCGCCGAGCTCTTCGCCGACGTCACCTTCGTCGACGTCACCGGCACCTCCAAGGGTAAGGGCTACGCCGGCGCCATGAAGCGTCACGGCTTCGCCGGCCAGGGTGCCTCCCACGGTAACCAGGCGGCCCACCGCCGCGTCGGCGGCATCGGCGCCTGCGCCACCCCGGGCCGTGTCTTCAAGGGCACCCGCATGGCAGGCCGCATGGGTAACGAGCGCGTCACCCTGCAGAACCTGAAGATCGCACGGGTGGACGCCGAGTCCAACCTCCTGCTGATCAAGGGTGCCATCCCCGGAACCAACGGTGGCATCGTCACCGTCAAGACCGCAGTGAAGGGCGGTGCACACGCATGAGTAATCTGACCCTCAACGTCCACACCGCTGACGGATCCACCAACGGCACCGTCGAGCTCCCGGCGTCGATCTTCGACGTCGAGCCGTCCGTGCCGCTGATGCACCAGGTCGTGGTGGCCCAGCTGGCAGCGAAGCGCCAGGGTACCCACGCCACCAAGACCCGCGGCGACGTCCGCGGCGGTGGTAAGAAGCCGTTCCGTCAGAAGGGCACCGGCCGTGCCCGTCAGGGTTCCACCCGCGCGCCGCACATGACCGGCGGCGGTACCGTCCACGGTCCGCAGCCGCGCGACTACGACCAGCGGACCCCCAAGAAGATGAAGGCCGCCGCCCTGCGCGGCGCCCTGACCGACCGCGTCCGCAACGAGCGCATCCACCTCGTGGAAGAGCTCGTCGCCGGACAGACCCCGTCGACGAAGTCGGCCCGGTCCTTCCTGGATCGCCTCACCGGCCGTAAGTCGGTCCTGGTCGTCCTCGGTCGCGAAGACGTCACCGCCTGGAAGTCCGTGAACAACCTCCCGGCCGTTCACGCGCTCTCCTTCGACCAGCTGAACACCTACGACGTCCTCAACTCGGACGACGTGGTCTTCTCCGTCGAGGCCCTCAACGCCTTCATCGAGCAGTCCAGCAAGAAGGAGGAGGCCAAGTGAGCACCATCGCTGACCCCCGGGACGTCATCATCGCCCCCGTCGTCTCCGAGAAGTCCTACGGTCTCATGGAGCAGAACGTCTACACGTTCCTGGTGAGCCCGGACTCCAACAAGACCCAGATCAAGATTGCCGTCGAGGAGATCTTCGGTGTGAAGGTCGCCAGCGTGAACACCCTCAACCGTGCAGGCAAGCGCAAGCGCTCCCGCACCGGTTACGGGCAGCGCAAGGCCACCAAGCGCGCCATGGTGACCCTGGTCGCCGGCAGCGAGCCCATCGACATCTTCGGTGGCGCGGCGTAGGCCGCCCGGCACCGAAAGGTAAAGAGAGAGCAGAAGTATGGCTATTCGCAAGTACAAGCCGACTACGCCGGGTCGCCGCCAGAGTTCCGTGTCCGAGTTCGACGAGATCACTCGTTCGACCCCGGAGAAGTCTCTGCTGCGCCCGCTGTCCAAGACCGGTGGCCGCAACGTCCACGGCCACATCACCACCCGTCACAAGGGTGGCGGACACAAGCGCCGTTACCGCGTCATCGACTTCCGTCGTGTCGACAAGGACGGTGTGCCCGCCAAGGTCGCCCACATCGAGTACGACCCGAACCGCACCGCGAACATCGCGTTGCTTCACTTCGCCGACGGCGAGAAGCGGTACATCATCGCGCCGAAGGGTCTCAAGCAGGGCCAGGTCGTCGAGACCGGTGCCCAGGCCGACATCAAGGCCGGCAACAACCTGCCGCTGCGGAACATCCCGACCGGTACCACCATCCACGCTGTGGAGCTGAAGCCGGGCGGCGGCGCCAAGCTGGCCCGTTCCGCCGGTGCCTCCATCCAGCTTCTCGGTAAGGAGGGCAAGTACGCGGTCCTGCGTATGCCGTCCACCGAGATCCGTCGCGTCGACATCCGTTGCCGCGCCACCGTGGGTGAGGTCGGAAACCAGGATCAGATCAACATCCGCTGGGGCAAGGCCGGCCGTATGCGCTGGAAGGGCGTCCGCCCGACCGTCCGCGGTGTCGTCATGAACCCGGTCGACCACCCGCACGGTGGTGGTGAGGGCAAGACCTCCGGTGGTCGCCACCCGGTCTCCCCGTGGGGTCAGCCTGAGGGCCGCACCCGCAAGCCCAACCGTCCGAGCGATACGCTGATCGTCCGCCGTCGCCGTGCCAACAAGAACAAGAAGCGCTAAAGGAGGTAGTTGAGAATGCCACGCAGCCTCAAGAAGGGCCCGTTCGTGGACGAACACCTCCTCGCGAAGGTGGACGCCCAGAACGACGCCAACACCAAGAAGGTCATCAAGACCTGGTCGCGCCGTTCCACCATCCTGCCCGACTTCATCGGTCACACTTTCGCCGTCCATGACGGTCGCAAGCACGTCCCGGTGTTCGTCGATGACTCGATGGTCGGTCACAAGCTGGGCGAGTTCGCCCCGACCAAGACCTTCAAGGGTCACATCAAGAATGACCAGAAGGGTCGGCGATAGTCATGTCCGACACCATCAATTCTGCACGCGCCACCGCCAAGTTCGTCCGGGTCACCCCGATGAAGGCACGCCGCGTGATCGACACCATCCGCGGCAAGTCCGTGGAGGACGCGCTGGCGATCCTGCGCTACGCCCCGCAGTCGGCCTCTGAGCCGGTCGCGAAGGTCGTCGCCTCCGCCGCCGCGAACGCCGAGAACAACTTCGGCCTGGATCCCCGTACGCTCGTTGTCTCCGAGGCTTTCGCCGACGAGGGACCGACGCTCAAGCGGTTCCAGCCCCGCGCCCAGGGTCGGGCTTTCCAGATCCGCAAGCGCACCAGCCACATCACCGTGGTTGTCGAGAGCCAGAAGGGAAGTGCTCAGTAGTGGGCCAGAAGATTCACCCCCACGGCCTCCGGCTGGGTATCACTTCCGAGTGGCGCTCCCGCTGGTACGCCGACAAGCAGTACGCTGACTACCTCGCCGAGGACATCAAGATCCGCGAGTTCCTGTCGAAGGGCCTCGACCGCGCCGGCATCGCCGACGTCGTCATCGAGCGCACCCGCGACCGCGTCCGCGTGGACATCCACACCGCCCGCCCGGGCATCGTCATCGGTCGCCGCGGCGCCGAGGCGGACCGGATCCGTGGCCGTCTGGAGAAGCTGACCGGTAAGCAGGTCCAGCTGAACATCCTCGAGGTCAAGAACATCGACGCGAATGCCCAGCTGGTGGCGCAGTCCATCGCCGAGCAGCTGAGCAACCGCGTGGCTTTCCGCCGCGCGATGCGCAAGGCCATCCAGTCCGCGATGCGTCAGCCCCAGGTCAAGGGCATCAAGGTCGTCTGCTCCGGTCGCCTCGGCGGCGCCGAGATGGGCCGCACCGAGCGCTACCACGAGGGTCGCGTCCCGCTGCACACCCTGCGCGCCGAGATCGACTACGGCACCTACGAGGCACACACCACCTTCGGCCGTATCGGCGTGAAGGTCTGGATCTACAAGGGTGACGTCGTCGGCGGCCGCCGCGAGTCTCTGCTGAACGCCCGTGACGACCGCGGTTCCCGCGGTGGCAACCGTCGTGAGCGTCCGCGTCGCGGTGGGGCCCGCCGGCAGCGTGCCGACCAGAAGCAGGAGGGTTAACCCATGCTCATCCCCAAGCGCGTGAAGTTCCGCCGCCAGCACCGGCCGCACCGTTCCGGCGTGTCCAAGGGCGGCAACCGCGTGACCTTCGGCGACTACGGCCTGCAGGCCCTGGAGCCGACCTACATCACCAACCGTCAGATCGAGGCTGCTCGTATCGCCATCAACCGCCACGTCAAGCGTGGTGGCAAGGTGTGGATCAACATCTTCCCGGACCGTCCGCTGACCCAGAAGCCGCTCGGCGTGCGCATGGGTTCCGGTAAGGGCCCGGTCGAGAAGTGGGTCGCGAACATCAAGCCCGGCCGCATCCTGTTCGAGATGAGCTACCCGTCCGAAGAGGTCGCCCTCGAGGCGCTCCGTCGTGCCGGCAACAAGCTCCCCTGCAAGGTGCGCATCGTGAAGAAGGAGGATCAGTTCTGATGGCAACCGGTACCCCGGCTCACGAGCTCCGTGACCTCAGCAACGACGAGCTGACCACCAGGCTGAAGGAGGCGAAGGAGGAGCTGTTCAACCTGCGCTTCCAGAACGCCACCGGTCAGCTGACCAACAACCGTCGCCTCGGCACCGTCAAGCGCGACATCGCCCGGATCTACACCGTGCTCCGTGAGCGCGACCTGGGCCTGTCCGCAGCTCCGGAGGGTGACGCAGCATGAGTGAGGCCAACGTGACCAACCAGAACACCAAGGGCGCCCGCAAGGTCCGGACCGGCTACGTCGTGTCCGACAAGATGAGCAAGACCATCGTGGTCGAGCTCGAGGACCGTAAGCGCCATGCCCTCTACGGCAAGATCATGCGCACCAACACCAAGGTGAAGGCACATGACGAGGACAACTCCGCCGGCATCGGTGACCTTGTCCGCATCGAGGAGACCCGGCCGCTGTCCAAGGACAAGCACTTCCGGCTCGTCGAGATCGTCGAGAAGGCCAAGTAGCCTCCGCCTCACGGCGGGGCTCACGCCTGATCGTCTGAGTTGAAAGCCCCCGCCCGGGTTCGCCCAGGGCGGGGGTTTTCGCATGCGGTGTCCGGGGTGCAGCCGCCTCAGCCACGGCAGTTACCGACCGGATACACGGCCCGGGCGCTC
>NZ_CACZOO010000155.1 GCF_902782855.1 uncultured Corynebacterium sp. | reverse complement strand
GCTTCATCGGTGACGCCCTGTTCACCGCCCCCTCGATGCGGATGGCCGGCCAGCATCCGTCGGGCAGAGCGTGGATGTACCGGCTGGACATGTCCACCCCGTCGCTCAATGTCTCGGGCATCGGGGCGACGCACGCCCTGGACCTGCCGGTCCTGTTCGGTCGCTACGATTCCGGACGCGGTCCCGGTGCCCTGCTGCTCGGCGGGCGCGACCGGATGGCGGCGACGACGGCGGTGATGCAGCCGCGGTGGCGGCGGTTCATCCACGACGGCGATCCGGGGTGGGAGCCCTACCCGGGCGGGTACGCCACGCAGCTCTTCGACGGCGGTGAGAGGACCGTCGCGGATCCCTCCCCTGAGCTGCGCGAGGCCTGGGAGCCGGTGACGCTGACCGGGCCGCCGGTGTAGTTCACTTCCCACGACATGTCGATTGAGAGGCGATTCATCGACATACCGGGCGGAACATGTCTGTACTGTCGACATGTCCAGCGGGCGCCCTGACCTCCGGTAACACATCCGGAGGTTGTGTCGGTCGTCCTGCCTCCAGGCGCCCGAGGTCCGGACACAGGACACGGAATCCGGGGTCAGCGCGAGGTGACGTCTGCGGTGGCACCGTCAGAAGTCGCGCGGGAGGACGCGGTGACCCCGGCGTCCTGCCCGGCGTCCTGCCCGGTGTCCTGCCCAGAGTCGGCCTCCAGGTCGAAGCCGTGCTCGCCGGCGGCGTCCCACACGTCCTCCTCCCAGATCCCCGCGCGCTTGGCGACGACCGTGGCGACCAGGGACTGACCGGTGACGTTGACGGCGGTGCGGCCCATGTCGATGATCGGCTCGATCGCCAGCAGCAGGCCCACGCCGGCCAGCGGCAGGCCCAGGGTGGAGAGCGTCAGTGTGAGCATCACGGTCGCACCGGTGGTGCCGGCCGTCGCCGCGGACCCGATCACCGAGACGAAGATGATCAGCAGGTAGTCGGTGAAGCCGAGGTCCAGGCCGTAGAACTGAGCGACGAACAGGGCGGCGATCGCCGGGTAGATCGAGGCGCAGCCGTCCATCTTCGTCGTCGCACCCAGCGGGATCGCGAAGGACGCGTAGGCGCTCGGCACACCCATCGACTGCTCGGTGACGCGCTGGGTGACCGGCATGACGCCCATCGAGGACCGCGTGACGAAGCCCAGCGAGGTCACCGGCCAGACGCGACGGTAGAACCCGGTGACGGACAGGCCGTTGAGCTTCAGCACCGCCGGGTAGATGACCAGCAGCACCAGGGCCAGGCCCACGTAGATGGCCAGCACGAACTTGCCGAGGGAACCCAGGGCGTCCCACCCGTAGTCGGAGACGGCGTGACCGATGAGCGCACCGGTACCGATCGGGGCGAGGCGGATGATCCACCACAGCACCTTCTGCACCACGGTGAGCAGGGACTCGGTGATGTTGAGGAAGGGCTCGGCGGACTTGCCGGCCTTCACCGCGGCGATGCCGAGGGCCAGGGAGATGATGAGCAGCTGGAGAACGTTGAAGCTCACCGAGATGGAGCCGTCGTCACCGGCGGAGGCACCCAGGCCCAGGAAGTTGGCGGGCACGACCGAGTCGATGAAGCCCATCCAGGAGCCGGTGTGACCGGGTTCAGCGGCGGAGGATGCGTCAATGTCCGTGCCGGAACCCGGCTTCATCACCACGCCGACGAGGATGCCGGCGAGCACGGAGAAGAACGCCGTGATGACGAACCACACCAGCGTGCTGATGGCCAGGCGGGCGGCATTGGCGACCTTGCGCAGGTTCGCCACCGAGGTGATGACCGCGGTGATGATCAGCGGCGGGACCATCGTCTTCAGCAGTGAGACGTAGATCGAGCCGGTCTTGTCGAGGAACTGGGCGAGCCAGGGGGCGTCGGCGTCGGGGACGTCGGAGGCCTGGGCGCGGGCGATGAATCCGAGGATCAGGCCGACGATGAGGCCGGCGATGACCTGGGCGCCGAACCCGGTGAACCAGGCGGGGAGGTGCCGGTTGGGTGAGGACGCACCGTCGGTTGGTGCGGTGCCGGGCGTGATGCCGGGCGGGTTGTCTGACATGAGGTCGGTGTTCCTTTCAGACCAGTCTGTCTGTTCTTTGTCGCTGCCACTGTAACCCTCTTGTCGGCTGAATCCATTCCGTCGCGGTCGGGTGATCTCACCTACAGCGCATCCTGGCAGGTCACTGGCAACTTCAACCGAAGTCCGTGATCTGCACCGCTTCCGGTGTGTACGGCGGATGGACGCCAGGTAGCGTCGACATGCATATGAACACCACCGCCACCACCGTTCACGCCGGCCCGCCCACCACCGACGAGGTCCGCCTTCCGTTCCTGACGCGAGTCCGGCTACGACGAATGGACATTGTCAGCGTCGTCGCCGTCATCATGGGCTTGGCCACGATCAACGTCCTGGCCCACCTGACCTCGATGTCCGCCGTCGCCGCGACCGTTCCCGTCGGTGTGGCCTGCCTGCTGGTCATCGCCAAGGCACGCGGCATGACCTGGACCGACCTGGGGCTCGGCCGCGCTTCGGTCGCTCGGGGACTGAAGTACGGCATCGGCGCGGTGCTGCTGGTCGCGGCGGTCATCGCCGTCGCCCTGGCGATCCCGGTGACGCGGGGCTTCTTCTTCAACGAGTCCTATGCCTCCCTGCGCACCGCGCTGATCGCCGCACTGGTGATCATCCCGCTGCAGACCGTGCTGCCGGAGGAGCTTGCCTTCCGTGGTCTGCTCCACGGCCGGCTCCGGCGCCTCGGCGGCACGAAGGCCGTGTTCATCGGCGGGTCGATCCTCTTCGGCCTGTGGCACGTGGCGAGCTCACTGAGCCTCACCGCCACGAATGTCGGCCTGGCCGCGATCCTCGGCTCCGGCACCGCCGCCCAGTGGATCGGCGTGGGCCTGGCGGTCGTCGCCACCGCGGGTGCGGGTGCGGGACTGACCTGGCTGCGTCACCACACCGGCAGTGTGCTCGCCCCCATCGGCCTGCACTGGGCGCTCAATGCGGTGGGCGCACTGGCCGCGGCCGCCGCGTGGACGTTCCTTTGACCCGGTAATACCTGGCAGGACGCGGGAACGCTACTCCTGCGCTTCAGGTCCCCCGTTGCCCTCTGGCGGGTACCGGAACTGGCGGTCCCAGCGCCCGTCCGTCAGAAAACCCGGGATGATCACCGTCATCACCAGACCAACGAACCCCTCGACCTCATCACCTGCGGCGAAGGAACCGACAGTGGCGGCGGCGAACGCCACCACCGTCACCCGGGGGAGCAGCCAGGACGGCCGCCGGGCACGGTGCAGCACTCCCCACGTTGCGACCGCAACCCCGACAACCACCACGATGCCCTGCACCACCAGGCGCGACGGACTGTCGGTCACCAGGGACATGCAGACTGACCAAACCACCGCAGCGACCAGGACGACGCACCAGGCACTGTTGATCAGTTGATACTTCCGGGCCGGAGTGCCCGCTGCGCATCGCACGGATCTCACCACGGTCAGTAACAGTCAGCACCGGTGTGATGCTCTGGCGTGACCCTGATGCTAGGAGGCCAGATACTCCCGGTCGCCCCGAACTTCAGCGCAAGACACTTATCCTGAGCCACTGCTGCGACAGCCCACACACCAGTGTTGACCACATTGCTGGCGACAACAGCACTGAATGGCGGGGGAACGAGAGCGAGCCACGGTAGGGCGGCGAGGCCACCACCACCGGCAGCAGCAGCTGCCTGCTTCGTCTCCGACTTATTCAGGTAAGCATGCCCTGAAACAATATCCCAGTTGAACCGCGGATCCGCGACGACCGGGAAGAAAGTGTTGCCGTCAAAATCCACCACCTGAACCAAGGAATTTCCCCGTACCTCGAAGTGCGTCGGCACTTCCTTCCCCTCCGCATCCTTGGCCCAAGGAGTATCAAAAGCTCCCTGGGGGAAGCGGCCCGAGTTGAGGCCGACAGTTCCATCATCCATTTTCTCAAGCCGATCATCAGTATCGATCTGTACTGGGAAGGTGTACTCACGCGGCGCGTCAGCGCTGTCGATGTGAATGAGCGTCTGTACTCCGTCCGGGAGGCTCCGGGACTCGAACGAACAGGAACTCGACCGTGCCGAAACCGCACTCCATGCAACCGATGTGTCATTGTACGGAGACGCAGTTTCAACAGACGGAGAAGGAACAGTGTCAGCCCCCGCAGCGGGTGCCGTGGTAATGATGCACGCAGCCGCGAGCAAAGTTGGAGTTACTGCCGCTGATACGGATCTACGCATGCCGGATCCAATGTGTTATGAACAAAATGAAGGGTTATACCCCACAAATAATGCTGGGACACTTTCAGCATATTAATCACTCCGCCAGCAGGCAAGTGAAATCCACAATCGTTACATTGCTGTTACCCGGTTCTCCCCTAAGGCAACGTCAGGGTGGTTCATACTCCTCGCCGACTTTCATGGTCACTCGGTTCCGATCACGATCGTGGAACCTCCCCTTTACTCGCAGGCCACGCCGTCGCCGTCACCGTCCATGCCCGAACGGTAACCGGGTTGACCTGCATACAACGGAGCAGCTCCGGCAGCCCGGGCCGCCGTGCAGTTCGCGTAGTACACACCCGCCGGATCAACCGGAACCTCCTCGGCGGCTGGCGGGGCAGCAGGTGCGGGAGGTGCCACCGGGTCCTGGGCAGGCACATCGGCAGGCACATCGGC
>NZ_CACZOO010000154.1 GCF_902782855.1 uncultured Corynebacterium sp. | reverse complement strand
TAGTGGAGCTATGGGGAATCGAACCCCAGACCTTTGCATTGCGAACGCAACGCTCTACCAACTGAGCTATAGCCCCGTCATGGCCGCCTCCGAAGCACTCCGAAGACAACACCGAGAGATCATACACCCCGGCCGAACGAACGCATAGTCAGCACCACCGCCCGGCCAGGCACACCCGGTCAGATGACCGACGCATCTCCGCCGTACCCCACCAGCGGACGCGGCTCGGTGATCACCGAGTACTCCGTGGCGTCCCCGGTGAGGATGCGCGACCGCTCCCCCGTCACGGAGGTCGGGACCGAGCCGGCAAGCGTAACCCGGTGCAGCTCACGGTGCTCGTCGCCGAAATCGTGGACACCGTAGTGCTGCGTGGCGTGGTTGTCCCACAAAAGCACGTCGCCCTCCGCCCAGTCCCACCGGAAGACATTGTCGGGCCGGGTGATGCGGTCCTGGAAAATGTCGAACAGCACGTGGAACTCGCGCGGTGTAAGCCCCACGAACCCCTGGACGAAGTGGCCGAGCAGCAGGGACCGCTCGCCGGTCTCCGGATGGACGTGGACCACCGGATGCTCGATCTCGAAGGGCACGCGGGTGAACTCGCGGCGGTACTCCGCGTTGTCCTTGTTGCTGTCGTGACTGTTGGCGTAGTCGTACTCGTTGGAATGCACGGCCCAGAGACCGTCAGCGAGGACGCGCAGTGGCTCCGGCAACGCGTTGTACGCGGCGACGGTGTTCGCGAAGATCGTGGAACCTCCGTAGGTCGGCAGGCTGATCGCCCGCAGGATGCTGGTCTTCGGCACCCGGTCTACGAAGGACACATCGGTGTGCCAGGAGTTCGCCGCACCCTCCAGGACGAGCCGGTCCAGGCCGGTGGAGTGGACGGTGGGGTGCGCCAGGGTAGGTGTGCCGAGGCGGGAGGCCAGGGCATACTGCGTGCTGTCGTCGAGGAACTGGTCGCGGAAGCCGACCGCCTTGTGGGTCGCCAGCGCGGTGCGGATGAACTCGACCTCGTCGTCGGTGATGTCGCCGGACAGGTCGATGCCGGAGATGACGGCGCCGATGTTCTTCCCGAGGCGGGTGACCGTCGGGGAAGCGACGTCACCGGTGTCGGTCGGGCGGGAGAGGGTGCTGGTCATGACGGGGCCTTTCGGTGGGGAGCGCTTCGGGAGAACCCTGCAACAAGTAGACCGCTCTGTCTACCAAGGGTATGTCCATCGACCGTACGGGTGCGGCGTGGCACACCCCAGCAATTGCGTCAGCGTGAACCGAGGCACTCCAACCACCCACTACGCTGGCCGGCATGGTCAACCCCGCCCTCGTCGAAGCCCGTCTCACCGCACTCGGCCTCGCCGCACCCACCTCTGATACTCCCGCGCAGGTACTCGACCGGTTCGGCCCGATGCAGGGCCAGGAGTTGCCCGGTGTGACCTCGTCGATCGCGCTGCGTCTGGCGGGGTCGGACGCCACCGCCGCCACCGCTGTGGAGGACGCGTTCACCACCGGCTCTGTCGTCCGCGGCTACCCGATGCGCGCCACGGTATTCGCTCTGGCCGCCCGTGACGCCGCCTGGGTCACCGAGCTGTGCGCGGGCCCGCAGCGCAGGCAGTCGAGGCGTCGTCTGGAACAGGACGGCCTTTCCTCCACCGACATCGGCACCGCACATGACCTGCTACGGGAACATCCGGACGGACTGTCCCGCCCTGATCTCGCGATCCTGTGGTCCTCCCACGGTCTCCCGGAGACACGCACCTTCCTCTATCTTCTGGTCCGCGACATGATGCTCCACGGCACCGCGGTATATGGTCCGCCCGACGATTCCGGGGGCCAGCTGATCGTTCCCGCTGAGTCGTGGCTTCCTGCCGGTTCGGACCTGGCGGGCCGCTTCAACGGGGACACCACAGCCGCCACCGCCGACCTGCTGCTGCGGTACCTGCACGGTCACGGGCCGGCTGGCCTGCGGGACTTCGCGTGGTGGACGAAACTCCCCGTGACGCTCATCCGGGACGCCTTCGGCCTGATCCGTGACGAGGTGGAGCCAGCGGCGTCCTTCTCCCCCGCCCTGGGCGAGGATGCATGGGTGCGCCCCGGGCTCGCCGACGAGATCACTGTCGCGGCAAAGGCGGCGCACGGTACGTTCCTGCTACCGGCTTTCGATGAACTGGTGCTCGGGTACCGGGACCGGCTCGTTTTCCTCACCGGGGACCACCATGACGAGGTGGCGCCGGGGAACAACGGCGCCTTCCGGAAGACCGTCGTACGCGGCGGGAAATTCGTGGCGACCTGGCGGGCACCGAAGACTGCGCCGACCTCAGGCGCCGGACGTCGCCTCACGGTCTCCCCGTTCCGCCCGTTGAGCACCGCCGCCGAACGCGACATCACCCGCACGTTCCGGAGCTATCCTCACGCGTGAGCAGCCCCTGTTTCACGTGAAACGGTCCCGGCCGGCGGAAGAGCCATCCGCCGCACACCCGGAGGCTTCAGTCGAACGCCTCCGCGGCATCCCGGGCTATCTCAGCGAGCACCTCCGGGCTGTACGGTGCACGCTCCCCCGGCTCGTAGCGCACCGAATGCAGGGCGCCGGAGTACCGCCAGGAGCCGTGGGTGACGTAGTTTCCCCAGTGCACCGGACCACCACGGTTCACCCCGATGTCGATGCCACTGAACGGCGCCATACCGAGCAACGCCCACACGTCCGTGATCTCCGCTGACGCCCCTCCCCTGCCGTCACGACCGTCGCTGCCGTCACCGACGGTCGTCAGCGTCCACGAGGTCCGGAAGCTCTCCAGTGCGGCCGAACGGACCAGTACCGTGTGCCGCCCGGCCGCCCCTTCCGGCCCAGTCGGCACGGGCACAGACACCTCATGCAGCTCGCCGTACTCGTTGACCGCCAGGTGCACCTCGGGACCGTCGGTGCCCGCGTCCACCCACACGACGTACCCGCCGCCCTGGTCCCCGTGGGAGACCAGCACACCGGCGTCCCCGGCAGCCACCGTGACGTCGATGACCACGTCGAAGCTCCGCAACTGCGTCAACCGGGACGACCGCCACCGTTCCAGCTTCGGGGTGCCCGGCAGGAACGTCACCGCCTTTTCCAGCACGTCATCGGAGGGACGCCGCAGCTCCGCCCGCGGATCGGAGTGGTCGTTGAGCGGGAAGACGGTGTTCTCCCAGGCCAGCCTCTCCCACCGGGCAGCCAGATCACGCACCAGCGCCGGGAACTGCCCGGCCAGGTCGTGGATCTCGTTCGGGTCCTCGTCGACGTGGTAGAGCTCCCACTCGGCGTCATCGAACGGCGTGCCCGGCCGGTGGTTCGTGAGGATCTTCCAACCGTCGCGGTACAGCCCCCGGTTGCCGCCGAACTCCGCGTACTGTTCCGGCCTGGTGGACGGATGGGTCGCGTCCCGGAGCACCGGGGCGAAACTCACTCCGTCGATCCCCTTCACCGCGTGCCCGTGCCGGGTGCCGCCGACCGTCGAGGGGTGCGGGACGCCCACCAGATCAAGGATCGTCGGCGTGAGATCCGTGGCGTACTGGTACTGGTCGCGCAGTCCCTCCCGCGCCGGATCCGAGGCGTCCCCCTTCCCCAGGCCCGCCGGCCAGCTCAGCAGCAGCGGCACCCGCACCCCACCGGCGAAGGTCTGCCCCTTGTAGAACCGGAACGGCGTGTTGGACGCCATGCCCCAGCCCTCCGGATAGTGCGCCATCGACCGCGGCCCACCGATGACCGAGGGGTCCCGGTCGACATCCGCGGTCCAGTCCGCGGGCAGTCCCGGAACGTGGGCGAAGCGGCTGAAGTAGGACCGCGTCCCCTCCGGACCGCCCTCGGCGGAGCCACCGTTGTCGGAGGTGAAGACGATGAGGGTGTTGTCCTTCTCCCCCAACTCATCGAGAAGATCAGTGATTCGCGTCAGTGACTGGTCGACGGAATCGACCATTGCGGCGTACACCTCCTGGTACCGCGCGTAGAGGTCCTTCGTCTCCGCGTCCAACGAGTCCCAGTCGATGACCTCCCTGCCCAGCCGTCCGACCGCCTCCGGCAACGGCGTCCCCTCCGGGATCACACCGAGCTCGATCTGCCGGGCATGACGCTCGCGCCGCAGCGCGTCCCAGCCGGCGCCGTACCGCCCGCGGTACTTCGCCAGATCGGCCTCCTTCGCACCCAACGGCCCGTGCATGGCGGTGTGCGCGAAGTAGAGGAAGAACGGTCGCTCGGACTGCGGTGCCGAGGCCCGCGTTCCCTGGATGAACCGCAGGGCCTCGTCGGTGTAGTCGTCGGTGAGGTAGTAGCCCTCGGGCGTCTCCTCCGGCTGCACGACCGTGTTGTCCCGCACGATCTGGTTCGGGTGGAAGAAGGAGTTCAGCCCCTCCAGCGACCCGTAGTAGTGGTCGAAGCCGCGCTGCACCGGCCAGGAGGACTTGTCGGCCCCCTCGTGGATCAGCGAATCTCTGGTCAGGTGCCACTTCCCCACCGCCGCGGTCGCGTAGCCGGCGCCGTGGAGCACCTCGGCCAGCGTGGTGACGTCCTCGGCGAGCTCCAGCCGGACGCCGGGGAACCCGGGATCGGAGTTCGCGACGGTGGCGAACCCGGCGCGGTGCGGGTTCAGGCCGGTGAGTACGGCGGCGCGGGCCGGGGAGCACACCGGGGTGGTGTGGTAGTTCGTGAAGGTGAAGCCTTCGTCTGCCAACCGCTGCAGCGCCGGGGTGGGGATCTCGGAGCCGAACGGGCCGATGTCGGAGTAGCCCATGTCGTCGAGCAGGACGACGATGACGTTCGGCGCGCCCTCCGGCGGACGCACCGGGTCGGGCCACGCCGGGCTGGACTCGTGGACGGTACGGCCCACCCGGCCGGGGAAACCCTCGTAGCCACGGGCGTAGTTCGGGACAGTCACTGGAAAGCTCCTTCAGGTTCGGTGGTTCGGGTG
>NZ_CACZOO010000153.1 GCF_902782855.1 uncultured Corynebacterium sp. | reverse complement strand
GACTCGGCGACCGTCTCCAGCAGCTTCTCGCGGTACTCGGCGGCCTTGTCGGCGAGATCGGCGGGGATCTCCTCGATGGTCGGCTCGGTGCCGATCGCCACGGTGCCGCGCCAGGTGATGGCCTTCATCTCGACCAGGTCGACGACGCCGTCGAAGGCATCTTCGGCACCGATCGGGAGCTGCATCACCAGCGGCTTGGCGCCGAGGCGGTTGATGATCGTGTCGACCGTGAAGTAGAAGTCGGCACCGAGCTTGTCCATCTTGTTGACGAAGCAGATGCGCGGCACGTCGTACTTGTCGGCCTGACGCCAGACCTGCTCGGACTGGGGCTCGACACCCTCCTTGCCGTCGAAGACGGCGACCGCGCCGTCCAGGACACGCAGGGAACGCTCGACCTCGACGGTGAAGTCGACGTGACCGGGGGTGTCGATGATGTTGATCTGGTTCTCGTGCCAGAAACAGGTGACGGCGGCGGAGGTGATGGTGATACCACGCTCCTTCTCCTGCTCCATCCAGTCGGTGGTGGAGGCGCCGTCGTGGGTCTCGCCGACCTTGCGGTTGATACCCGTGTAGAAGAGGAAGCGCTCGGTCGTCGTGGTCTTGCCGGCATCGATGTGCGCCATGATGCCGATGTTGCGGACCTTCCGGAGGTCCTTCTGTACTTCCTGTGCCACTGTGATTCCTTAAAGTCGTGGGATCGGCAGAGCCGAATTTACCAGCGGTAGTGGGCGAAGGCGCGGTTGGCCTCGGCCATCTTGTGGGTGTCCTCACGACGTTTCACGGAAGCACCGAGACCGTTGGACGCGTCCAGGATCTCGTTGGCGAGACGCTCGGTCATGGTGTTCTCGCGCCGCTGACGGGTGAAGGTCACGAGCCAGCGGAGGGCGAGGGTGGTGGCGCGGCCCGGACGGACCTCGACCGGCACCTGGTAGGTGGCGCCACCGACACGACGGGAGCGGACCTCGAGGGCCGGCTTGACGTTGTCCAGCGCGCGCTTGAGCGTCACGACCGGGTCGGTGCCGGTCTTGTCGCGGCAGCCTTCCATCGCGCCGTAGACGATGCGCTCGGCGGTGGACTTCTTGCCGTCCAGGAGGACCTTGTTGACCAGCTGGGTCACGAGCTCGGAGCTGTAGACCGGGTCCTTGACTACGGGACGCTGGGGTGCACGGTTCTTACGCATTGATTACTGTCCCTTCTTGGCGCCGTAGCGGGAACGGGCCTGCTTGCGGTCCTTGACACCCTGGGTATCGAGGGAACCACGGACGATCTTGTAACGGACACCCGGGAGGTCCTTGACGCCGCCACCGCGGACGAGGACCATCGAGTGCTCCTGGAGGTTGTGACCCTCGCCCGGGATGTAGGCGGAGACCTCGACGCCGGAGGTGAGGCGAACACGCGCGACCTTACGGAGAGCGGAGTTCGGCTTCTTCGGGGTGGTGGTGTACACACGGGTGCACACACCACGCCGCTGCGGGGAGCCCTTCAGGGCGGCCGCGGAAACCTTGCGGGTCTTGTCGTGGCGGCCCTTACGGACCAGCTGCTGGATAGTAGGCATGAACCGACTTTCTTGTTTCAGTACTTCGGTCGACGGTGCCGTCGACCCTGCCGGCCAACGAGACCTCTCCCCGGACACTCGGCGCACTTTGTTTTAAACGTGCCGAAACCCCTCAGCCGCTCTCGCTGGCCTACGGGGTGAGTTTCATCCTGCTGGTTCTTCATCGGTGACCCAGGGGCCACACCGTCTTCCGACGGCCGGATGAGTCCTGATACGGGGACTGCGGATGGACGTTACCTCATCCGGGGCGCACAGCCAAATCGTCGAACGACCGGGACAGCACGTCGACGAGCCGGTCGATCTGCGGGAACGTGTGGTCCGCGGTCACCGTGATCCGCAGTATCGACTGTCCCCGGCGCACCGTCGGCCAGCGGATCGCCGGAACGTGGACGGCCCCTTCCCGCAGCGCCTCCTGGACCGCGAGGGCCAGCCGCTCATCCCCCACAGCGACCGGAACGATCGGCCCTTCCGCCACCCCACCCGCGGATATGCCGCGATCCTCAAGGCTCCTCCGCAGGTGGCGGGCGTTCCTTCGCAGCTCTCCGACACCCGCCTCCCCGGAACGCACCAGGCGGACCGACGCCGCTGCCGCCGCGACCGTCACCGGGCTGGCCGCCGTCGAGAACACGTACGGGCGGGCCTGGTTCCGGACCAGATCGGCAAGAGTCCGGTCACAGCAGATGAACCCGCCCTCGGTCCCGAGGGCCTTGCTGGCCGTGCCCACCAGGACATCCGGACGGACACCGGCGGCACCGCAGCAGCCACGGGCGGAGCCGACATCCCCCAGCGTGCCGATACCGTGCGCATCGTCGACCACGAGCACCGCCCCATGTCGGTCGCAGATCTCCCGGAGTTCCCGGAGCGGGGCGACAGTACCGTCCATCGAGAACAGACCGTCGGTGACGACCACCGCATGCGCCGTCCCCCGCGCCCGCAGCAGCTCGGCGAGGTGTCCGACGTCACGGTGCCGGTACACCGACAACCGGGCCCCGGACGACCTCGCGAACCGGATCCCGTCGATGATGCTGGCGTGGTTCCTCTCATCCGAGAAAACGGCCACCGGCTCCTCACGTGAGTCCGCGAGGACGGAGAGGACAGCCAGATTGGCCTGGTACCCGGTCGTCAACCAGACGCACTCCGGGAAGCCGAGCCAGTCGGCGACCTCCTGCTCCAGCTCCCGGTGCACCGTGCCGGTCCCGGTGGTCAACCTCGAGCCGCCGGACCCGACCCCGAAACGGTCGATGGCGCCGCGGGCGGCGTCCCGTAGTGCCGGATGGCCGGAAAGTCCCAGGTAGTTGCTGGACGCGAAGAGGAGGCGCTCCTCACCGTCGATCTCCGCGACGGCGTCCTGCCCCGAGCCGAACACCGACGGCCGGCGCTCCAGGCCGGCGTCCCGCCACGCTGCCCGACGTCGTGCGAGGTGGTTCCGGAACAGTGCGATGTCTTGAACGGTGTTCATGAGAGACACTGTACCGCACGGACACGACAGAGCCCGGACCCCGCGTACGGGATCCGGGCTCGTCACACGACCGGGCGGGCCGGAGCTAGCTCATGTCGATGTCGTCCAGCGGGACAGCGGCGCCGGTGAAGTCACCGAAACCGTCGTCACCGTAGAAGCCGGAGCCGTAGGAGTCCGGCATCTGGTACGCGGCGGCGCGGGCCTCCGCAGTGGGCTCGACGGAGATGTTGCGGTAACGGGAGATACCGGTACCGGCCGGGATCAGCTTACCGATGATCACGTTCTCCTTGAGGCCGATGAGCTTGTCGGACCGCTTGTTGATCGCGGCGTCCGTCAGCACACGGGTCGTCTCCTGGAAGGAGGCTGCCGACAGCCAGGAGTCGGTGGCCAGCGAGGCCTTGGTGATACCCATGATCTCCGCACGGACCTCCACCGGACGCCCACCGGTGCGCACGGCCTCCTTCGAGGCCGCCACGGCATCGGCGTGGTCGACCAGCGAACCCGGCAGGTACTCGGTCGAACCGGAATCGATGACCGTCACCCGGCGCAGCATCTGACGCACGATGATCTCGATGTGCTTGTCGTGGATGGCCACACCCTGATCGCGGTAGACCTTCTGGACCTCGTTGATGAGGTGCTGCTGCACGCCGCGCCGACCGAGGACACGGAGGACCTCGTGCGGGTCAGCGGCACCCTTGAGGAGCTGCTGGCCGACAGTGACATGGTCGCCCTGCTTGATCTGACGCTCGACGTCACCGACCTTGAGCACCGCCAGGCCCTGACGCTTCGACAGCTTCTCGTACACGACCTCGTCGGACCCGTCGTCCGGGATGATGGTGAGGGTGTAGAAGTTGTCGTCATCCTCGATGCGCACCGTGCCGTCGACGGAGGCGATGGGCGCCTTCGCCTTCGGGACGCGCGCCTCGAACAGTTCCTGGACACGGGGCAGACCGCCGGTGATGTCGCCACCGACACCACCCTGGTGGAAGGTGCGCATGGTCAGCTGGGTACCCGGCTCACCGATGGACTGCGCGGCGACGATGCCGACAGCCTCTCCGATGTCGACCTTCTTGCCCGACGCCATGGACCGGCCGTAGCAGGTCGCACAGACACCGGTGGAGGTCTCACAGGTCATCACCGAGCGCAGCTTGACCTCACGCACGCCGGCGGCGACCAGCTTGTCGATCTCCGGGTCACCGAGGTCGACACCCGCGGGAATGACGACCTCGCCGGCCGCGTCGACGGCGTCCGCGGCCAGGAAGCGGCCCTGGACAGCGGTCTCGACGAACTCGGCGCGACGGTAGGAACCGGTCTCGTTGCCCTCGGCGTCGAGCACCGGGTCAGCGAGCGGCATGGTGACGCCACGCTTCGTACCGCAGTCGTCCTCGCGGACGATGACGTCCTGGGCCACGTCGACGAGACGACGGGTCAGGTAGCCGGAGTCTGCGGTACGCAGGGCGGTGTCGGCCAGGCCCTTACGGGAACCGTGGGAGTTGTTGAAGTACTCCAGAACGGACAGGCCTTCACGGAAGGAGGTCTTGATCGGGCGGGTGATGTAGTCACCACGCGAGTTCGTGACCATGCCCTTCATACCGGCCAGGGTCCAGATCTGACGCATGTTGCCGGCCGCGCCGGACTTCACGATCATCGGGATCGGGTTGTCGTCCGGGTAGAGCTTCTCGACGGACTCACCGACGAAGTCGGTGGCTTCCTTCCACAGGTCCACCAGCGAGTTGTAGCGCTCGGTGCCGTTGATGGCACCGCGGCCGAACTTCTTCTCGATGACACGGGCGCGCTGCTCGTAGCCGTCGAGGATCTCCTTCTTGTTCGGCAGGACCAGCACGTCGTGCATGGTGATGGTCACGCCGGACCGGGTCGCCCAGTAGAAACCGGCGTCCTTCAGCTTGTCCACGGTCTGCGCGACCGTGATCATCGGGTAACGCGCCGCCATGTCGTTGATGATCGCGGCCTGCGGCTTCTTCGCCATCACACCGTCGATGAACGGGTAGTTCCACGGCAGCAACTCGTTGAAGAGCACGCGCCCCAGGGTGGTGTGCGCCAGCCAGGTGTCGCCCTTGTTCCAGCCGTCGGGGAACTGCTCCGCCTCGACCTCAGCCGTCGGGCGCAGGTGGCTGATCCGGACCTTGATCGGAGCCTGCAGACCCAGGACGCCACGGTCACGGGCCATGATCGCCTCGGCGAGCGACGAGTACACGCCCTTCTCCGGACCGTTCTCGTCCGCCGGGGTGTACCGGCCCTGTCCGCCGATCTCGTCCGGCCCCTTCGGCATGGTCAGGAAGTACAGACCGGTGACCATGTCCAGACGGGGCATGGCCAGCGGCTTTCCGGACGCCGGGGACAGGATGTTGTTCGAAGCGAGCATGAGGATACGGGCCTCGGCCTGCGCCTCATCGGACAGCGGCAGATGGACGGCCATCTGGTCACCGTCGAAGTCGGCGTTGAACGCCTCACAGGCCAGCGGGTGCAGCT
>NZ_CACZOO010000152.1 GCF_902782855.1 uncultured Corynebacterium sp. | reverse complement strand
TTTGACTCCGGGGAGTTGATCACCTTGACGTTGTCCCGGTTCTTCCGGTTCCAGGAATCGGTGAGTGTACGCAGCCGGGAGGAGATCTCAGCATTCACATCCGCAACGGAGAGCGCCTCGGCCCGTTCGCGTACTGTGCTGGTGATGTTCCGGGCCGTATCGAACCAGTACCGTCCGTTGTTCTCGTAGAAGTACGTCGAATGGTTGGCCAGGGCCTCCAGCGCGCTGTGGAAGTTCCCGAGTTTGTCACCGGGGACGGCGGTTCCGAGGTTGATGTAGCTGCTCTCGATACCGGTACCACGTGAGCGGGGAGCCGCCCCGAGGAACACGGTGTGTGCCAGACGACGGGCGACGTGCCTGGGGCCGAACAGCGAACTCTTGTTGTCGATGCCGCGGGGGACGTCCCCGTCGACATCATGGGTGATGATGGCTTTCCAGTTGTCGTCGAGGTACTGGGTCAGTTCGTTGACCACCGCGGATTCTCCCAGGGGAACATCACCGGGGAGGATCAGTGGCCCGTTGTTTTCGGACTGCCACAGGTGGGAGACGATGGTGCTCATCAGGCGCAGGACGCCGCGGGTTCGCTGGAAGCGGGGGAGGGTGGACCAGTCCTGGTAGAGCCGGTCAAACAGTTCAGGGTGGATGGGGTAGCATCGCTCAATTTTGGACTGGTAGTCCGGCCGAGCGGCATTCGAGGGGAAGTACGTCTCATTTTTCGTGTAGAAGGCCCGGACTGTCGCAGCGATGAGTCGGATCTTCTCCTGGTCCTCGTCACTGACCTCCTGGAAGATGCGGCGGCGGACGATCTCGAAGCTCTCGTTGGCCTCAGCGGGGCGCCACTGCTCGGCCTGCCGGTTGATGATCTGCAGCAGCGCGGTGAGAGCTTCAAGTCCGTTGGCGCCGCCGATCTCCTCGTCGTCGACCATGTCGGAGACGTACTCACCGGGCTTCATCTCGGCGGACGCCGGAATGGAGACCAGGAGCATGCATCGCGGTGTGGCGGCGACGGCTTCCGCGAGGGTCTGGGCGAAGGTCTGCTGGGTGGAGAGGTCACCGCCGGCCATGTCGCTGCGGTTGACGAGCTGGCGGGCGTAGGCGACCCACTCGTCGATGAGGATCACCGCAGGTCCGTAGGTGGCGAGCAGATCGCGGATCTTCCCGCCGGGGCTGGTGCCCGTCTGATCGGCCTCCCGGACGATCTCGTAGCCTTCCATCCCGCCGAGCTGCCAGGCGAGTTCACCCCAGATGGTGTTCACGACTGTTCCGTCCGGCTTGGCCATACCGCCGGAGGGGACGAGGTCGGTACCGACGAGAGCGACGCGACGCACCCCGGTGGGGATCTCTGCCCCGTTGAGGAGCTCCTGCATGTCCTGTGGGAGGGCCTCGGGGTCGAGGCCACCGAAGAGGTGCCAGACGGCAAGCATGGAGTGGGTCTTACCGCCACCGAAGTTGGTCTGCAGGTTGATGACCGGGGAGGCCTTCTCATCACCGCTGATCCGGCCGAGTGCCTTGCCGAGTAGGTCCTTGAGGCCTTCGGTGAGGTAGGTGCGTTCGAAGAAGAGTTGGGGGTCGGTGTATTCGGCGCTAGCGGACACGGTGCTCTGTGGCGTGGTGGATGATTCTGTGACGGCGTGCCGACCGGAGGGCGCGGTGTGGTTGTGTCCGGTGAGACCGGCGACGGTGCGCAGGTCGGCGGCGAAGCCGGAGGCGTTGAAGGTGCCGTTGGCGACGTCGGGGTGCGGTGTGACGATCTCCCGCCAGGGCTGAAGGTTCTCGCCGCTGATGTTGATCTCGGCGTTCCGGTTGGTGCTGTCCTCTTCTTTGCGGTCCAGGAGGATGCGGACGCCGTTGCGCTGGGCGGTGAGTTTCTTCGCGGTCTCCGTGTCTTTCATTGCCGTGGCGAGGCGGACCATCGTGTCAAGGGCGCGGTAGGTGTCGTCGGTGCTGAAGGGATTGCGGTGGGCCCAGTTGTTCCGGGTCTCGCGAAGCTCGGAGGCGAGGGCTTCTTCTGGCCGGTCGAGGAACCTCTTGAGCGGACGCCAGCCGGGCTGGTACCGGTTCGTGGTCCCTTCCGTGATGAACCGGAGGGAGCACTGTGGATCGAGGGCGGAGTACTTCTGGTTGCCACGGCTGCCGGAGCGCTGGTTGTCGGTGTATTCGAGGATGTCGATCCAACTGGAGTTGTCGTCGACGGAGACGACGCGGGTGAGGAACCGGTTGAGGGAGTCTGCGAGAATGTCGAAGCCTGCTCCGACGCGATCGATGTTGCTCTGTGCCATGGTCAGCCTTTCGTGGTGTGGTGTGGGTCGAGGTCAGAACAGGGTGTCGTCGCCGGTGTTGAGCTTGGCGGTGCCGTCGGCAATTGCGGTGCGTGCAGTCTGGG
>NZ_CACZOO010000151.1 GCF_902782855.1 uncultured Corynebacterium sp. | reverse complement strand
GGGCACCCGCCACCACGACGTGTGCCCGTTTCCCGTGTGCTGGGGGGTACCGGTGACGCGGCGTCAGATACACTCACTGACATGCGTATCTACCTCGGCGCCGATCACGCCGGTTTCGACATGAAGAACATCATCGCCGACCACCTCAGGGCCAAGGACGGCATCGAGGTCGTCGACTGCGGTGCCCACACCTACGATGCCGAGGACGACTACCCCGCCTACTGCATCGAGGCGGCCAGGCGGACCGTCGCCGACGAGGGCTCCCTGGGCATCGTGCTCGGTGGTTCCGGCAACGGCGAGCAGATCGCCGCGAACAAGGTCCCTGGTGCGCGGTGCGCGTTGGCCTGGTCGGTGGAGACCGCCCAGCTTGCCCGTGAGCACAACAACGCCCAGCTCATCGGCATCGGTGGCCGGATGCACTCCGAGGAGGACGCCCTCGCCATCGTCGACGCCTTCATCACCCAGGCATGGTCCGGGGTTGAGCGTCACCAGCGTCGCATCGACATCCTCGCCGAGTACGAGGAGACCGGCGTGGCCCCTGCACTCCCGGAGGCCTGATCCTCCTCGGTCCCCACAACCCCCGTCAGCCGTTGCGGCGACGGGGGTTCCTCGTCTCTGACCAGGTGGTGACCTCCTCGGCGTCCCAGAGTGTCAGACCGTGGACCTTCGCGACGGGGACGGGGGCGCGTCCCCGGGTGGCGTAGCTGGTGAACGTTCCCCGGGCGGTCCCGGAGAAGTCGGCGCACTGTTGTGCGGTCCACAGTTCGTGGCCGCTGTCCACATCGATGATCGTCGGTCTCATGTTGTTCGACTGTACTTAATTCCCGTCGGTCATCCTGAGGTGCGGTCCGACCACAACACGTCTATCGTCGGGTCCCATGGCACGCACATACGCAGAGCAAATCGTCGACACCCTCGAGGCCCAGGGTGTCCGCCGCATCTTCGGTCTGGTCGGAGACAGCCTCAACCCCATCGTCGACGCCGTCAAGCGCAGCAGTATCGAATGGTTCCATGTCCGCAACGAGGAGGCCGCGGCTTTCGCTGCCGGAGCCGAGTCTCTCGTCACCGGGCAGCTCGCCGTCTGCGCCGGCTCCTGCGGCCCCGGCAACACCCACCTGATCCAGGGCCTCTACGATTCGCACCGTAACGGTGGCAAGGTCCTGGCCATCGCCAGTCACATCCCCTCCCAGTTCATCGGCTCGCACTACTTCCAGGAGACCCATCCTGAGGCCCTGTTCCAGGAGTGCTCCGGATACTGCGAGATGGTGAACTCCGCGGCCCAGGGGGCGACGGTCCTCCATCACGCCATCCAGTCGACGATGGCGGGTAACGGAGTCTCCGTTCTCGTCATCCCCGGCGACATCGCCGCCGACCCGGCTGTCGACTCCCCGCAGCTGGGCTCCGTGATCTCCGTCGAAAAGCCCGCCGTCCACCCCGCCGACGGGGAACTCAAGGCGCTCGCCGAGGCGATCGAGAAGGCCCGCAAGGTCACGATCTTCGGCGGTGCCGGTTGCCGGGACGCCCGCGAGCAGGTCTTCGCCCTGGCAGACAAGATCAAGGCCCCGGTCGGTCACGCGTACGGCGGCAAGGAGTTCCTCCACTACGACAACCCCTACGATGTCGGCATGTCCGGACTGCTCGGCTACGGCGCCTGTTCCGAGGCCTTCGAGGAGGCCGATCTCCTCATCCTGCTGGGCACCGACTTCCCCTACTCGGAGTTCCTGCCGCGACACACCGACACAGCCCAGGTGGACATCAAGGGCCGCAACATCGGCCGCCGCACCACGGTGAAGTACCCGGTCACCGGTGACGTCGCCGCGACGATCGAGGACCTGCTCCCGCTCATCAGCGAGAAGACCAACTCCTCCTTCCTGGAGAAGATGCTGAAGAAGCAGGCGTCCAACCTGGAGCACGTCGTCTCCGCGTACACGCGCAACATCGAGAAGCACACACCGATCCACCCCGAGTACCTCACCTACATCCTCGACGATCTCGCCGACGAGGACGCCGTGTTCACCGCCGACACCGGCATGTGCAACGTGTGGAACGCCCGGTACATCACCCCGAACGGGAAGCGGCAGCTGCAGGCGTCCTTCCGACACGGGACAATGGCCAACGCCCTGCCGCAGGCAATCGGCGCCTCCGCCGCGACCGGGGGGAGGCGTCAGGTCATCGCGATGTGCGGTGACGGTGGTCTCGGCATGCTCATGGGTGAGCTGCTGACCGTGAAGTTGCACCAGGTCCCGCTCAAGGCGATCGTCTACAATAACTCCACCCTCGGGATGGTGAAGCTGGAGATGCTGGTCAAGGGTCTGCCGGACTTCGGTACCGACCATGAGGGGGTCAATTACGCGGACATCGCCGAGGCGTGCGGCATCAAGTCCTTCCGCATCGAGGACCCGAAGGACATCCGCCGCGTCCTCACCGAGGCGCTGGCGTACGACGGCCCGGTGCTCGTCGATGTGGTCACTGATCCGAACGCCCTGTCCATCCCGCCGGAGATCTCCCTGGAACAGGTCGCCGGGTTCACCCGCGCGGCGACGAAGACCGTGCTCGAGGGTGGTGTGGGCAAGATGCTGGATCTGGCGAAGTCCAACCTGCGCAACATTCCGCGTCCCTCCGGTTTCAAAGGGCTGTAGGGCGCCGTCAGGGTCCCGGGTCCGCTGAAGGCCCGAAGGCCCCGGGAGGTTCCCCGCAGACCCGGGCAAAGCCACGGGGAAACCTGGACCGGAGCCCGGGTTTGCGCCACCCCGCCCCCGATGGTGTATGGTCGGTGACGGATTCCCGGAAGCCGGGAGACCGTAGGGGAATGTCGTATAGTGGCTAATACCTCAGCCTTCCAAGCTGAAGACGCGGGTTCGATTCCCGTCATTCCCTCCACTCCAGGCCCCGGACCACACGGTCCGGGGCCTGTGTTGTTTCGTGGGCGGGAGATCGGGGATCACGGTAGTGTACCGCTCCGTGAATCTCTACCTGCGACTCCTGATCACCTGGATCCGTGGCCGGCTGCTTCCGCGGTTGGGCCCGTGGGACACGCACATCAAGCCGATGCGCGTCCTCCCCAACGACCTGGACCTGCTGGGCCACATGAACAACGGCCGCTACCCGACGGTGCTGGATCTCGGCCGCATCGAGCAGATGTACCGCTCGCGGATCCGTCAGCGCACGCGGGCCTGCGGGGCCTACTTCGTCGTCGCCGCACAGACGGTGAACTACCGCCGTTCGCTGCTGCCTTGGCAACGTTACGAGATCCGTACCCGCTTCCTCGGAGTCGAGCGGTACGGGACCTTCGTTGAGCAGACGTTCGTCGGTGTCGGGGAGCACGATGGTGAGGTCTTCGCCCACGCCGTGGTGCAGCTCCGGGCGCTGAAGAAGGACGGCGGCTCCCTTGGGGACGCTGATCTCGCCGGGATCTTCGGGCCCACGCCGGACGGCCGGGTCGTGCCCGAGTGGGTCACCCGGTGGGCGGAAGAGAGCCGGCAGGCGGCGAAGTTCGCACGGTAACGGCACCCCACCGTTGCCCTGCCGAACCACCACCCCGTAACATCTTGCGGGTGGTACAGCCGGGTTCCCCGGAGGTGCCGATATCCGGGATATGGCGCAGCTTGGTAGCGCACTCGCTTTGGGAGCGAGGGGTCGTGGGTTCAAATCCCGCTATCCCGACGGACGCCGTCGCGAAGGTCGCCGCGTGCACGGCTCACACCGCAGGATCCGCCACGGACCCCGCGGTGACGGACCCCGGCGACCGCCGTCGACGGTCGCACGATAAAATCGGTTCCGACCGATCCCGGTGGCCGTGAGCTAGAGGCCGACCCGGTACCGCACAACGGTGTGGCGCAGGGCAGGGAACCGGACGTCACCGCGTCCCGGGGTCCCGCCGGACGACGAACAACACCAGACAAGAACACACAGGAGTGTGCACCCGTGAAGAGCTCCGTTGAATCGCTGAGCGCCACCCGCGTCAAGCTCACCGTCGAGGTCCCCTTCGACGAACTGAAGCCCGAGTTCGACAACGCCTTCAAGAACCTGGCGCAGCAGGTCTCGCTGCCCGGCTTCCGTAAGGGCAAGGTCCCCGCGAAGATCCTGGAGGCCCGTCTGGGGCGCCCGGCGATCCTCAACGAGGTGCTCAACGACATGCTGCCGGGCCGTTACGGCGAGGCCGTCCAGGAGCACGACCTGAAGGTCCTCGGTCAGCCGGACATCGACATCGCCGAACTCGAGGACAATGACCACGTCACCTTCACCGCTGAGGTTGACGTCCGCCCGGAGATCGAGGTTCCGGACTTCTCCGGCATCGCCGTCGAGATCGACGCCGTCGAGGCGGATGCCGAGGCTGTCGAGCACGAGCTCGGTCACCTGCAGGCCCGCTTCGGCACCCTGAAGCCGGTGGAGCGCGCCGTGCAGAGCGGCGACTTCATCTCCATCGACATGTCGGCCACCATCGACGGCGAGACCGTCGACGAGGCCACCACCGAGGGGCTGTCCTACGAGGTCGGGTCCGGCTCTCTCGTCGAGGGTCTCGACGAGGCCGTCATCGGCCTGTCCGAGGGCGATTCCAAGGAGTTCACCTCCAAGCTCGTCGCAGGTGAGCACGCTGACGAGGATGCCGAGGTCACGGTGACCGTCAAGTCCGTCAAGGAGCGTGAGCTCCCGGAGCTCGACGACGATTTCGCCCAGCTCGCCTCCGAGTTCGACACCGTTGACGAGCTCCGCGAGTCCGTCAAGGGTCAGGTCGAGGAGCAGCTCAAGGGCCAGCAGGCCACGGACATCCGTGACAAGGTTCTCGCCGCTGCTCTGGAGCAGACCGAGGTCCCGCTGCCGGAGTCCGTGGTCCAGGAGCAGGTCGACGGTCAGATCCAGCAGCTGCTGAGCCAGTTCGGTGGTGACGAGAAGGTTTTCGAGCAGATGCTCGCCGCCCAGGACATCACCCGCGAGAAGTTCGAGGAGGACGCCCGCGAGGCCGCCGAGGATTCGGTCCGCACCCAGCTCTTCCTCGATTCACTGGCTGACGTGGAGAAGCCGGAGGTCTCCCAGCAGGAGCTCACCGACCACATTCTGTTCACCGCACAGCGGTACGGAATGGACCCGAACCAGTTCGTCATGCAGCTGCAGCAGTCCGGTCAGATCGCCAACCTCTTCGCCGACGTGCGTCGTGGCAAGGCGCTGGCACTGAACATCTGCAAGGTCACCGTCACCGATTCCACGGGGGCTCCGGTCGATCCGAAGGAGTTCTTCGGTGAGGAGCAGGGCGAGGAGATCGCCGAGGAGTCCACCGAGACCGTCGAGGTCGGGTCGGACGTCGACGAAGCCAAGGCTGAGAAGGCCGAGAAGGCAGACAAGGCCGAGAAGGCTGAGAAGAAGGCGAAGAAGGCCAAGAAGGCCAAGAAGGACGCCGAGTAGGATTCCGGATCCCGTCAGCCTCGACGCCGCCCCCGCACCTTCGCGGAGGCGGCGTTCTGGTGCGTGAGGCAACCGCGACGGCGCCCGGGTAGGTGGCGGAGCACAACCGTTCACCTGTCCGGTGGCCGCGGCCCGGGGAGCTACCCGTGCGCTGTCAGCGAACAGGGCGGGGGACGCGGGCACCGCACCGGTGCGTTGACTACTGTGGAGCACAGTTACTCCACAAATCACACCCCGGTCACCTGTGTCGGACGCCCTCCGGCACCGGCCCCGGGGTAACACCTTGAGCGAGGAGCCTCAGTGAGCATGAACGATATGTCGGCCGGACAGGCGCTGCGTACCGCGCAGATGAGCGCCGCGTCGGGGATGAACCTCAATGACTCGGTCTTCGAGCGTCTGCTGCGCGAGCGGATCATCTTCCTGGGCACCCAGGTCGACGACGAGATCGCCAACAAGCTGTGCGCGCAGATTCTGCTGCTCAGCGCGGAGGACCCGGAGAAGGACATCAAGCTGTACATCAACTCCCCGGGTGGTTCGGTCACCGCCGGCATGGCCATCTTCGACACGATGCAGTACTCACCCTGCGATGTCGCCACCTATGGAATGGGGCTGGCCGCGTCGATGGGCCAGTTCCTGCTGTCCTCGGGTACGAAGGGCAAGCGGTACGCGCTGCCCCACGCCCGGATCATGATGCACCAGCCGTCGGCCGGGGTCGGCGGTACGGCCGCGGACATCGCCATCCAGGCGGAGCAGTTCGCGCAGACCAAGCGGGAGATGGCGGAGCTGATCGCCCAGCACACCGGCCAGCCGCTGGCGAAGATCCACGAGGATTCCGACCGCGACCGCTGGTTCACTGCCGAGCAGGCACTGGAGTACGGCTTCGTGGACCACGTCATCGGCTCTGCGAAGGAGAAGTAGGAAGATGGAGAACATGACAGGTTTCACACACGCCAGCGAGCTCACCGGTGAGGTCGCCGGGGCGCAGCTCCCGCAGTCCCGGTACATCCTGCCCTCCTTCGTCGAGCACTCCTCGTTCGGTGCCAAGGAGTCCAATCCGTACAACAAGCTCTTCGAGGAGCGCATCATCTTCCTGGGGACCCAGGTCGACGACGCCTCCGCGAACGACATCATGGCCCAGCTGCTGGTTCTCGAGGGTCTCGACCCCGACCGGGACATCACCATGTACATCAACTCCCCGGGTGGTTCCTTCACCTCACTGATGGCGATCTACGACACGATGCAGTACGTCCGGCCGGATATCGTGACCGTCTGTCTCGGTCAGGCAGCGTCGGCCGCCGCCGTGCTGCTCGCCGCCGGTACCCCGGGTAAGCGTGCCGCGCTGCCGAACTCGCGTGTGCTGATCCACCAGCCGGCCACGCAGGGCACCCAGGGGCAGGTGTCCGACCTGGAGATCCAGGCCAGGGAGATTGAGCGGATGCGGCGTCTCATGGAGGAGACGCTGTCGCGCCACACCGGTCAGACCGCTGAGCAGGTCCGGATCGACACCGACCGCGACAAGTTCCTCACGGCGGAGGAAGCCAAGGACTACGGCATCATCGACCAGGTCTTCGAGTACCGGAAGCTGTCCGCCCAGAAGTAGGTTCCGGACAGATTCTGCGGTTACGGGGAGACCCCGGCCCGTGTGGTTCCTACCGCACGGACCGGGGTTCGTCGGAAACCGCCCCTGATCAGAACACGATGGTGTGGTTCCCGGTGCGGATCACGCGGTCCTGCGCGTGCCAGGACACGGCACGCGAGAGAACCGACCGCTCAACCTCCGCACCCCGCTGCCGCAGGTCGGTGACCGAATCGGCATGGGTGACGCGCACCGTGTCCTGTTCGATGATCGGACCCTCGTCGAGGTCCTCGGTGACGTAGTGGGCGGTCGCACCGATGAGCTTCACGCCACGCTCCCAGGCGCGGCGGTACGGGTCCGCGCCGACGAACGCCGGCAGGAACGAGTGGTGGATATTGATGATATGATGCGGATATT
>NZ_CACZOO010000150.1 GCF_902782855.1 uncultured Corynebacterium sp. | reverse complement strand
GCGAAGGCGTCCACCGGCTCTCCCTGCAGCAGGATGTCCACCTTCACCAGGTCCGCGAGCTGCTCGCCGTCCTCCTCGTAGTTCAGCGAGGCATACCCCTTCGTCTTCGACTTCAGCATGTCGAAGAAGTCGAAGATGATCTCCCCCATCGGGATGTAGTAGCGCAGTTCCACACGGTCCGTGGACAGGAAGTCCATGTTCTTCATCTGCCCGCGTTTCTCCTGGCACAGCGTCATCACCCCGCCGAGGTACTCCTCCGGCACGATGATGGTCATGTTCACCATCGGCTCGTAGACCTCCTTGATCTTCCCCTCCGGCCAGTCCGACGGGTTCTGCACGTGCAGCACCTCGCCGTTCTCCGCCACGACCTTGTACACCACGCTCGGCGCAGTCGAGATCAAATCCAGATCGAACTCCCGCTCCAGACGGTCACGGGTGATCTCCATGTGCAGCAGCCCCAGGAACCCGCACCGGAAACCGAAGCCCAGCGCGGTGGAGGTCTCCGGCTCGAACGTCAGCGATGCGTCATTCAACTGCAGCTTCTCGATCGCCTCACGCAGGTCCGGGTACTGGTCCGCGGAGACCGGGAACAGGCCCGAGTACACCATCGGTGTCGGCTCCGCATAGCCCTGCAGTGGCTCCGTCGCTCCCCCGACGGCCGAAGTGACCGTGTCACCCACCTTCGACAGGCGCACATCCTTCACCCCCGTGATGATGTAGCCCACCTCACCGACCCCCAGGCCCTTCGTCTTCGTCGGCTGCGGGGAGACCACACCGATCTCCAGGGCCTCATGCACCGTGCCGGTGGACATCATCCGGATCTTCTGCCGCGGCTCCAGCTTGCCGTCGACCATACGGATGTAGGTCACGACACCACGGAAGATGTCGTAGACCGAGTCGAAGATCATCGCGCGGGCCGGGGCGTCCGCGTCGCCCACCGGCGCCGGCACCAGCTCACAGACCTTGTCCAGCATCGCCGGGATCCCCTCCCCCGTCTTCGCCGAGATGCGCAGCACATCCTCCGGCTCACAACCGATGATGTTCGCGATCTCCAGGGAGTACTTCTCCGGGTCCGCCGCCGGCAGGTCGATCTTGTTGAGGACCGGGATGATCTCCAGGTCCTTCTCCATCGCCAGGTACAGGTTCGCCAGGGTCTGCGCCTCGATCCCCTGGGCGGCGTCCACCAACAGGATCGCGCCCTCACACGCCTCCAGCGCGCGGGAGACCTCATAGGTGAAGTCCACGTGACCGGGGGTGTCGATGAGGTGCATCACCAGCTCCTCCCCCTCGTTCGCCCCGGTGCGCGGGATCCACGGCAGCCGCACGTTCTGCGCCTTGATGGTGATGCCGCGCTCCCGCTCGATGTCCATGTTGTCCAGGTACTGGTCACGCATGTCACGGTCGTCGATGACGCCGGAGAGCTGCAGGATCCGGTCGGCCAGGGTGGACTTGCCGTGGTCGATGTGGGCGATGATGCAGAAGTTGCGGATACGGCTCGGCTCCGTGAAGGTCTCGAGAGCGTAGTTCTGCTGCTTCGGCGCCATGTGGGGTCCTCCTGGTGATGCGCGTCCCGCGCCACGGGGTGCCGGGCGGGTGGATATCAGGTCGAGCCTACCAAGGGACATCCCATGGGTCGGGCGCATGTGGGGTGCGAACCATGCCGAGGGCGGTTACGATGCAACCATGCCCACGCAACGGTGCACTCTCATGTGGGCAGTGCTTCGCAATCGCGAAGGTCGACCCGTGAGCCTCGGACGCTCGCCCAGGCGCCGAATCCGTCTCCGCATCCGCGGAGGTCCGTGGACGACAGCTCTACGGAGCTCCGTGGGCGACAGGGCCTGAACGTGAGTCTTGGTCGCTTGGCATCACTATGGTATCCTCGACATCATGAACTCACCCCCAAAATCACACCATCGACTCTCGCTCGATATCGACAAGAACACCGCGGCACGCATCACCCGAGATCGTGCGAACGGCCACCGCCTGCTGATGTCGATGCTTCCGGACGGCATCTTCACCACTGACTCTCCCCGTGCAGAAGCCGACTTACTCTGGGACTTCTCCTCCCCCACCACTCTCACGGTATCGACCCGGATCCCGTTGGCTCGCACTGGCGGCATCACGATCACCAAGGTCCCCTCCATCACTCTCAACGACGACACTGACTGCGTTCTCACCAGCACCGTTGAAGCCACCCGAATGAAAGCGGCCTTCGTTCCCGCCGAGATCTGGAGCCTTCCGGACCGCCCCAACATCCACGGTAAGCGGATCCCGGTACCAGCTGAAGAGCTCGGCGACTGGCTGACGGACAAACTTGCCGCAAACGGTTTTTCCGTCAAGAGGATCCAGTCGTTGGAACCCCAGCGCCTGCCGGTCAAGAACCGCACGATCCCGGCAGCCAGATTCACCGTCGCTGTAACGGTCACGGACGTCACTG
>NZ_CACZOO010000149.1 GCF_902782855.1 uncultured Corynebacterium sp. | reverse complement strand
GGTATCAATGCCACATCAAGTACCTCGCGCCGGTATTGGTACCAGAGACCGGTGTTGCGAGTACGAGTGCTCACCCGCCAGCTTCCGTCCCGTACAGCAGAGTAAGAGCGGAGCCTCTGGACGATGTACTTCCAGTCGGGGACAGCGGCTTCATCATTCTTGCTGTCCAGTGGCAGACCTCGGACGATGCGAAATTCTGAAGTGGTCAGCCGGTGATAGAGATCGGCGACAGCTTCTGCGATGCTGTGATCATCGAGTACGCGGCGCCGAGGTGTGGGAAGGGAAGGATGTTGAGCTGATTTCCTGGACGAATTCTGCTCTTGTGACCCGGAACTGCTTTTCTTTCCTTCTGGGACCAGAGCCTCATCGCCGGACAGTACTCGAAGACCACGCTCAGTGATGATTGTCTTCCAGGATGCACCGTGACCGGTGATCTTCACCAGACCGTAGCCGGCGAGTATGCGGGCGCTCTGCTTGTACCGCTGCGCCGGCCAGTCGATCGAGGGACAGCCGTCGCTGATCCACTGCAGCACATCTTTCTGACGCGAGGTCAGTTCTCGTTTCGCCATGGCGAAAAGCATATAGGCGGGCAGGCGCCTTCGGCGACAGGCAGGAACGCCGGGGTCTACTGCTCAGAGCTCGATCGCGTCCGGATCCGTCAGCGCGACGGAGCCTCCTGCCGAGACCTCCCTGGGAGTGGCACTGCGACCGCTCTCGACATCATCCACCTTCACCACATAGTGCACCCGCGGATCGAAGTCCGCGTGCAGCTCGACCCGGTCGAGCACATCGACCACGGTACGCAGGAAGATCCGCGGCGCCACACCGATGCGTCCGCCCAGCTCACCGGCCACAGCATCAGCCAGCGAGGCGACGTACTCGTCAGAGACCGTCTCACCCACGCGCGCCGCCTCCGATGCAGCCAACCCGTCGATGAACAGGTCCCGCACCCGGCAGCCGGCCTCCACCAGGCGCGCGTGGTCGAAGGACTGCAGACGGATCTGCACCGCCCGCGGATTGTCCCATCGCGGATCCCCGGAGAAATCCACCCGTAGCCGGTCGTACAACGGCTGCAGTCGCTTGATCCCCTGACCACCCTCGAAGAACGCGGTCGTGCCGGTGATCAGCAGGTACAGCCCCGGATACCGGTCATTGGAGATCTCATCCAACCACTGCCGCAGCGCATTGAGCGACTTCTCCCTGGTATCGGTCCGCATCCGCTGCAGTGTCTCCACCTCGTCAAGCACCAGCAGCAGCCCGGCCTGACCCGCCCCACGCAGGATCTCGATGAGCCCGCGCAGGAATCCCGTGGCGGTGAACTTGTCCAGTTCACCCTTGATTCCCGCGTACCGCTTCACCGTGGAACTCACATTGCCCTGCCCACCGAGCCACGCGGCGAGACCGTCGGCGATCTCCGCCTCGTCCTCCTCGACGGCACGCAGGTAGCCGCGCAGCGCCAGGGGAAACACCGGGGCGACCTGCGCCACCGAGGACAACCGCTCCTCGATGAGCTCGTCGCGGTCGCGTCCTGCCGCCTCGGCGTCCATGTCCACGGTGGCGAGCCAGGCATCCAACACATCGCGGAAAGCCCGGGTGGGGGAGGCGGTGGTCCGCAACTCCTCGGTGGTGCGCCGGTACACGGTCTCTAGCTTGTGCAGGGGAGTGTCCGTCTCAGAGATCTGCACCTCCGCGACGGCGAAGTCCGCCTCCAGCGCACGTTGTTCGATCCACCGGGAGGCGAAGGTCTTACCTGACCCGTACTCACCTCGGATCGCCTTGAACATCCCCGCACCCGCGGCCACCGACGAGAGTTCGTCGTCGATGACCGGCCCAAGATGGTCCAACCCGACAGCGAGCTGGTCGAGTCCGTCAGAGGGCACCGTGCCCCGGCGCAACGCCTGGAGGATGTTGCGACGCCGCGCGGGGGAGAGTGCGCCGGAGGAATGCCTGCCCATGAGACCAGAGCCTACCTTCTCTTACCTTCCGCGCTTCAGACCGAACTGCTGGATCAGCAGCTCCGAGTTCAGCGTGACATCCCGCCCGTCGAGGTCGAAGACCGCGACCCCGTCGACGTTGATGATCCGCTTCAGCTCGGTGAGCGCCCCACCCTGACGGATCCGGGACACCCCCAGCAGCGGCGCGACCTCCGCCTTCGTCATCCGGTTGCTGTGGGACGCGATGGTGCGCAGCACATCGGCGACACCGGCGGCATCCAACCTGATGACGCGGGCCTCCTTCACCCGCTGCCGGAAGCCGTCATTGGACTCCAGCCCGGCGAACACGGTGGTGGTCGTGGCGGGGGACGCCACATCCACGCCCGTGTCGAACAGCGTGCCCTGCGGCTCCGGCTCGACCGCGACGGGGGCAGCAGCACCCGGAACCCCGGCAGCAGCGGAGGCAGCGACGCCGGCGAAATCCGCCCGCAGCTCCCACCAGTCCGGATGCCGAAGATCATCGTCCAGCTCCACCAGCGGCAGCGTCGCCGCCGTCCGGGCGGCCAGCTGTGCCGGCTCCTGACTGAGCACGATCACCGGGATGGACGCCTCGGCCAGCGTCAGCCCACCGTGGTAGCCGGCCTTGCGCGCGGTGTAGCGCAGATTCTCATCCACGGCGAGCACGGCACGGTGGTCATCGGTGAGGACGCGGTCGCCGTCGACCACCACCTCGCCGTCCACCACATGTCCGCGCTCGAGCACGTCGACATCCGCATGCCGCCACCGCGCACTGTTACCGCCCCGGGACGACTTACCGCCGACGCCACGGTCGACGATGTGCCCGTGGTCGGAGACCAGCACCACGGTGCGTCCCGCCCGGGCCGCGGCCTGCAACAGGACATGCAGGTGCGTGATGTCCGCGACCGACCACTGACGGTCGATGGGATCGGACTTGTCCAGGGCGTCGTCGATGGTGTTGAGCACCGCGCCGACCAGCGGATGACCGCTGACATTCTCCACGGCGTGGGTTACGGTCTCCTCGGTGCGGTCGGTCTCGGCACCGCCGGTGAGATCACCCTTGTGGAACAGCGCCGCTGTCCCGGCGCCGGAGAGCCCCTTCGTCGCCCCGGCGTACCACTCGGCGAATCCGCGGTTCTCCACATCCTGACCACCCACGGCAGGACGCCCCGACAGCAGGCTCGCCCGCGACTTCGTGGTGACCGTCGGGTAGATCGCCAGGGCGGTGGCGAGGTCCTCGTCCTCGGTCGCCATCTCGTGCCAGCGGCCGTAGTAGGTCGAGCGGACCGACCCGAGCAGGTGGTTCGCCGCGGCGGTGGACATGCCGTCGAGGACGAGCAGCAGCACAGGGTTCACCGCCTTCCCGGTGACCAGCAGCGGCTTCACGATCCGGTCGAGGACATCCTCGACCAGCAACGCGGAACCGGCGAGGGCACGGGACGCCCCGGCGACGGACGCCTCGGCGGCGAAGGCACGGTCACCCTCGCCGAGCCAGGTACGGGCGTACTCGGCCATACGCCGCGTGACCTGCTGCAGAGCGGGCGAGGTCTGCCCCTGCCAGGCGGCGTTGACGCACAGGTCCGCCCAACTGCGCGAGGTGCGCTGCAGATGCAGCCACCCGGCGAGCCCGGAACCGTCGACGGTCCCGGACACGGCAACGGGGTTCTCCGCAGAACCGAGGAACTGCCACAGTCGCAGCGTGGCCTCTGCTCCGGCGAGGTCCCGGTTGCGCCCGGCACCACCTGTGGAGGACGCCTCGCGGTGCGCCTTCGCGTAGTCCAGTGCGGCATAGGCGGCCGCGGTGGCACCAGTGGCACCGGTGGCAGCTCCGGAACCGGATGCGGTGCCTACGACGGCTTCCAGCGCGACCGCCAGCCGCTCGATCCGGGCGGCGAAGCCACCGGGGCACACCGAGGAGCGGTGCAGCAGGGCGGCGGCGTCCAACTGGTCCTCGGCGGTGACGAGCTGCTCGGCGGTCCGGACGGCGGAGTCCGGGGCCTGAGCGGCGGCGGCCACTGCAGCCATCGACCATCCGGTGAGTTCCCCGGCGGTCGGGGTTCCGGTCTTCGTGGTCACCTTGAAGGCGATTGCCGCGGCCTGGCGGACCGCAGCCTCCTCTGCATCCGCAGTGGGATCGACGGCGAGGACCTCGCACGCCAGCCCCCAGGCGAGCATGTCGACAGGTCCGTGGCGTCGCAGGTAGCGCAGGGCTGCGGCGGCACCGGCACCGAGGGTACGGCCCAACCAGGCCAGGGCGGTTTCCTGCACGGCGGCGGGCACCTCGGCGAGGAAGCGCGTCCAGCGCTCGGCGGCGTCGGAGGTGGCGGACCAGCGCAGCACATCCGCCAGCCCGAACTGGCCGGTCACCTCGATCCCGGCGGACGCCCACCCCAGTCCTGACACCAGCACCTGTGCCGCGAGATGGTCGGCGGAGAGGCGTCCGGACGGGGCGGGCACGATGACGGACCCGGACGTGTCGAGGAAGGCGAGGGTGTCCGGGATGTCCGACGGGACGATGACACCGGGCAGCACCGACGTCGCGGAGAACGCACTGAGCAGGCTGCGGGTCGGGTCCACGACCTGGACGTCGTGGTAGGGGTGCAGCCGGTCACGG
>NZ_CACZOO010000148.1 GCF_902782855.1 uncultured Corynebacterium sp. | reverse complement strand
GGCACCGCGTGGTTGATGACGAAACGCGGCAGGATCGACGGAGTCTCGTCGGTCGTGAACTGCACGGTGCCGCCGGAGGCGCAGTAGTCGGCGGCGGTGTCACGTGCCTGACCCCACGGGATGGTGTCGTCGTTGCGCCCGTTGACCATGAGCATCGGGGCGTTGAGCTCCCGGGATCCCAGCTTGTAGTTGTCGTCCAGCAGCACCGAGCGAAGCCGCTCGTCGTCGCGCACGATGTCGGAGAAGGACCGGCCGTCCTTGGTCAGGGTCCGGGTGTCGCGCAGGGCCCAGTTGACCACGGAGTTTCCGATGCACTCGTTGGCGGTGGAGGCCAGGAACCGCTTGCCCTCGTCGTTGAAGTACTCGTCCTGCAGGGAGGCGAGCTCGGGGTGCCGCGCCAAAGCGCCGTTGAGGGCGTAGCCGAGCACGCCGGTGATCGCGTGCCGGTCGATGGCGCCGGCGACGGCGTCGAGGCTGGCCGGCGGCGCACCGGCGAAGGTGCCCTTGACGTTGAGTTCCGGGGCGTAGGACGCCGCATGCTCGGCGGCACCGGCGGCCGCCCCGCCACCCTGGGAGTAACCGTAGAAGGCGACCGGGGAATCGGCAGGTGCTCCGGCGAAGGCGAGGCCGGCCCGGGCCGCGTCCAGGACGGCATGGCCCTCCTCGGTGTGGTTGACGTAGGTGTGCTGGCCCGGGGTGCCGAGGCCGATGAGGTCGGCGACGATGACGCGGTAGCCCATGGCGGACGCGGCGGCGTAGAAGGGGTACTCGTAGTTGAGGTTCACCGCCGCGTTCGACATGTTCACCCCGGCGAACTGGGCGCCGGCGCGGGAGGGGGCGCAGTCGTCACCGGAACCGCGGGTGCCCGGGGCGAAGATGATCGTCGGGGTGGGTCCCGAGCCGGTCCACGGGCCGACGGGTTCGAGGACCACACCGCTGGTGGCGACTCTCTCACCGTCCTGGGTGGTGGAGGTGTACAGGATCTTGTCGGCACGGCCCGGGGCGTCGGCCACGTCGAAGGCGTCGAGGAGTTGCGGGGCGAACTGGGAGCGGATCAGGGTGCCGGGCGCGTCGGGGATCTCGGCTGGTGGGGTGTAGAACGGGTCGGATGCGGGCTGTGCGATGGTCGGGTCGGCGTCCACCAGGGCCGGGGGGACGCCGGGGGCGGCGTTGGCGGCGGCTGTGCCGAACGCGAGAGTGAGCGCGGTGGCGGTGACGGCGAGTGACGTTGCGAGGTGCGCGGCTGAGGGCGCGGCTGAGGGGGCTGCTGAGGGGGCGGCGAGGCGCCGGCGGAGAATGCTCATGGAGCACAATAATATAGTGCCGAAAATCACAATGTCAGCATAATGAACAAAGTGTTCCGCGGTGCCTGACCGGTGACGAGCGTGGCGCGTTGACCTTGCCGTGGGAAGTCGATACAACGGTGGGGTGCACCCCACCGCCCGACTGCCCCGCCGCGGACTCCGCCGCCGTCGCCTCCGGATCTCCGGGGGTGTCCTGGCATTCGCCGTCACCGCCGGGGTGGCTGTCATCTCCTCACATTCGGCGGTGGGGGAGGCCCCGGAGGTGCTGGACTCCTACCGGGACCAGACGATCGCGGAGTCCGCCGCTGTCGCCGGATCCGCGGCCTCCGCGGTCACCGCCGCGGAAGCCCCGGTCGGTGAAGGGCCGAGGCTCGACGGCCCGGTCCCGGGGACGTCCGCGTCGGTCACCGTCCACAGTGGACACCGGGACCGTACCGCGATCCTGTCGGTGCCGAAGGACTACTATCCGAACACCCCGACCCCGGTGCTGTTCGCCTATCCGGGGTACCGGCAGACGGCGTCCGACATGCAGCGTTTCGCGGCACTCGACCGGCTGCCGGCGATCGTCGTCTACATGCAGGGAGTGGGGGACGCCTGGGAGGGCGCTCCGTACGCGCAGACCTCCGACGGTGAGGACGTGCGCTTCACCACTGACGTCCTGGCCTCCCTGAACAGCACCTACAACATCGATGCTTCACGGATCTACGCCACCGGCATGTCCAACGGCGGCGGTTTCGCGGCGAAGCTCGCCTGCCGTGTCCCGGATGTCTTTGCGGCGGTGGCGTCGGTCTCCGGCGCGTACTACCCGGGCACCGGCGGAAACTGCGTCACCCCGTCGACCTCGTTCCTGGAGATGCACGGGGTGCGTGACGAGACGATCAACTACGGGGGTGGGACGCGCCACGGCGTGAGCTACCAGTCGGCCCGTGGGCGGGCGGAGGCTGTCGCCGCGCGTAACGGTTGCGGCCCCGATCCGGTGACCACCGCACTGGCCGGGGACGTTCGTCGCGTGCAGTGGCCGATGTGCCGGGGCGGCCGCGATGTGGTCCACCTGCGTGTCGGCGACGGTGGACACACCTGGCCCGGCGACGCGACAGGCGCGTCCGCCGTTGTGGACCGGGGGCCCGCCGCCGCCAGCGACGCGGCCGAGGTGACGAGCTACTCGTTGGACGCCACGACCGAGGTCTGGGCGTTCGTCAGCGCGCACCGTCTCGCGCCGCGGTAGAGTGCCGGCCCACCCCTGCCGGCCCCGCCCCCGGTCAGTCGGCCAGCGCCCCCATCGGGTCCCACGCGGGCAGTACGTGCGGGGCGGTCCCGGACGCCCAGGCGTCCCGGTACTCCTGCGGCAGTCGGTCCGGGTGCACGGCGATGACGAAGACGTACTCGTCGAACCAGGAACCGTCTCCGCCGTCGTTCATCGTCCAGAAGCCCTTGTCCGCGGTTTTCGGACCCCAGGAGTTCTCGACTCGCCACTTGACCGGCGTCCCGTCCTCGTCGAGGTCCACACCGGTGATGACCATGGCGTGGGTCATCAGCGATTCCCCGGTGAGGACCCGGGCCTGCTTGTCGAGCGCCTCCACACCGAGCTCCACCTGGTAGAAGCTGGTGTAGTCGTGCAGACGGGCGTCCCACACCCCCTTGTCGCGGTCGGACTGGGCGGCGGTGTCACAGCCGAACCAGACGGGGCGCCCGTCCTGCAGTGCGGCGATGGCGGCGTCCTTCAGGACGGCGGTCGGGGCGTTGAGATAGGTCACCGGGGTGGCGCCGACGACATTGCCGAGGTAGTCGACGGTGAACTTCCCACCGTAGGGGGAGGATTCCCGCGGGTCGTTGACCAGGCAGACGTACTCGCCGAGGTCGGCGGGCAGGTACCGCTGCGCGAACTGCTGCGGGGTCAGTGTGCCCTCGCGGTGGAACTCGTCGTCACCGTCGCGGTACTGCCAGACGAACTCCTCCGGCGGGACACCGAGGTGGGCGGTGAGGATCCGGTGGACCTCACCGAGTGCGGCGCGGTGGGCGGCCGTACCGTCACCGCCGCCGGCGATCTCGGCGCGGATCCGTAGGGCACCGGTGCGCGTCGCGGTGGCGATGTCACGGTTCATCTTCGCGGTGTGCGAGGACGACCAGGTCTCCGGCATGGCGTACTTCGGTACGATGCCGTACTTCTCCACCAGGGCGACGAACATGTTCCACTGCCCACCGTCCTCAGCGGGGTGGTCCAGCAGGTGCTGGACGGTGCGGTCGTCCAGCGGCCGGTCGGCGAGCTCAACCATCGCGGTGAGCAGGTAGTTCGCCTTCTCCAGCTTGTCCCAGTAGTGCAGCCAGGCCTGGGAGTACTCGAGGTCCTTGACGCCGGTCTCGGCCATGGCGTCGCCGCGCAGGGAGTTCAGCCCGGCGAACAGCCAGCACCGCCCGGAGCGCTGCTGGTCGGCGACGGCCCACCTGTCGAGCTTCACCGACACGGAGTGGTCGGCTGATGCCAGGATCCCCCGGTCCAGCGTCAGTTTCTGCACGTCAGCGGTGGTCGCGGCGTTACGGGCGACCTTCCAGGACGTGTCGGACGCCAGATCCGCGGCGAATCCGGCGAGGGTGTCTGTGTTGATTCCGTTCATGTTCCCGTTCATCTCACTCATGCCACTCAGGCCATCGCATCCCAGATCGGCAGTACCGTGGTCTCGCCACGGTCCAGGGCGTCCAGCCCCGGGTAGCCGGCACCGAGCAGTCTCCGGTGGACGACGATCTGGAAGACATTGTCATCGAACCAGGCGTCGGTCATGGTGCCGTAGCCCTTCATCGACCCGGCGCCGGCCAGCTTGGCGTGTTCGCCGTGACTCTTCGTGCCCCAGGAGTTCTCGACGCGCCAGACGCCGGTGGCGGCGTCACGGCCGGTGAGCACCATGCCGTGGGTCAGCATGGACTCGCGGGAGCGCATCTGGTCAGCTTTGGACGTGCCGGGTCCGGAGACGGTGGTGGTGCCGTAGAGGGCGTCACGCTCGTACAGGTCCGCGTCCCAGATGCCCAGGGCGGCCGCGAACTGGCGGTTGACGTCGCAGGCGAACCACACCGGCTCCCCGTCGGCGAGCGAGGCCTCTGCGATGCGCTTCAGCTCGCCGGCCCCGACGTTGATGTAGGAGAAGTCGGCGGTGCCCCACATGTTCGTCTCCTCAGCGACGCTGTACGCCGCGCCGTAGGGGTTCTCCTCGCGCGGGTCGTCGACCAGACAGACGTACTCCGCCAGGTAGTCCGTCACGTGGTTCGCCGAGCGGTCACCCGGGTCGCCGACGGGCCCGTCGGCGAGCAGGCCGAAGACCCGGTCCCGGAACTCCGCCGGGGTGAACTCACCCTCGCGGTGGAAGTCGCCGTCCTTGTCCCGGTACTGCCACAGGAGACGTTCCGGGGGAAGTCCGAGGTGGGTGGCGAGGATGCGGTGGATGTCCCTCATCCCCGACTCGATGAGCGTGGCGGTCGTGTCGGCGCTGACGCCGTCGCCGGCGGCGAGAACAGACTCCCGGACGGCCCAGGCGGTCGCCCGCAGCGCGGTCTGCAGCCGGGCGTCCATCTGGGCGGTGTTGCCGGAGTTGAAGGTCTCGCCCATCGCCTCACGCGGCACGACACCGTACGCGCCGATGAGGTTCACGAGGTAGTTCCACTGACCACCGTCATCGGCGGCGTGGGCCAGCAGATTGTCGACCAGGCGGTCGTCGGGGTCGGTGACACCGGAGCGGAACAGTTCGTCGAGGCGGCGCAGTACCCGGTTCGCCTTCTCCAGTTTGTCGAAGAACTGGAGGTACACCTCAGAGAACTCGAAGTCCTCCACGTTCAGCGCTGCGGCGATGCGGTGACGGAAGACATTGAGGCCGGCGAACATCCAGCAGCGGCCGGACTGCTTCTGGTCGGTGACGCCCAGGGTGTCGAGCTTAATCTCGGTGGTCGGGTCGACGGCGGTGACCGCGGCCCGGTTGAGTGTGACGCTGTCGACGTCGGTCGAGGTCACAGCGTTGGTGGCGACGCGCAGTGCAGGATCGGACGCCGTGGCGCCACGAAGTTCCGCGAGCACCCCGGTCGAGAGGGAGAAATCAGGCATGTGTCCGTTATACGCGCTGCGGGCGGTTCCGGTCGGGTCTACCCTGGTGAGATGACGTCCCCAGACCCCGTCACGGTCCTCGGTTCCCTCACCGCCGTCGGCGCCGACGAGCTAGCCGCACGTCGCGCCGCCGTGGTCTCCGATCTGGACGCCCGCGGCGTCACCTTCGGGGTCAAGGACGCCGACGGCCTGCTCACCGGCCACGAGGTCTTCGACATTGAGCCGGTGCCCCGGATCCTCGACCGGGCCGTGTGGGACGCGTTGGCGGCCGGGGTCGAGCAGCGCATCCGCGCCCTCGACCTCTTCCTCGCCGACGTGTACGGCGCGGACCGCGCCGAGGACGCCGCGATCGTCCGGGCGGGACGGATCGGCGCCGCGGTGATCCACCGGGCCCCCGGCTACACCGCCCTGGGCCACCGGGTGCCCGCCGGCGTCACCCGTACCCGTGCCACCGGCGCCGACCTGGTCTGCTCCGGCACCGGGACGGCCGTCACCGACTGGGCGGTGCTGGAGGACAACGTCCGCATGCCCTCGGGCCTGACCTTCGCCCTCGCCGCGCGCGAGATGACGCGGACCCACTACCCGGAGCTCACCGCGCTGGCGGGGGACCGGCTGACACCGACGACCGGGGCACTGGAACTGTTCTGCGAGGGGCTGTGGGGCGCCGCGCCAAAGGACGCCGCCGGCGATACCCTGTCCCGCCACGGGGTCGTCGCGACCGAGGGCGAACAGGACCCGACCTGGGCGGAGCAGCGCACCGTCGCCGAGGTCGGCGGCCTGTACCCACGCACCCGTGACCAGCTCACCGTCGGACCGGACGACCACGGGGCGCCGGTGCTGTGGGACCGGGTGGCCGGACGCCGGGTCGACATGGTCTACCTGCGTGTCGAGGAGCAGCGGCTGCCGGAGAACATCGGGGACGCGCTCGCCGCCGGGACCGTCGGGATCGCGAACGCGCCGGGCAACGGCCTGGCCGACGACAAGGCCGTGTATTCCTTCGTCCCCGAGATGGTGCGGTTCTACCTGGGGGAGGAACCGGCCCTGGCGCAGGTGACGACGTGGCTGTGCGCCGACCCCTCCCAACGCCTCGAGGTCCTCGACCGGCTCGACGAACTCGTCGTGAAACCTGTCGACGGCTACGGAGGGGCTGGGATCACCGTCGGCCCGGAGTGCACCGGGGCGCAGTTGGCCCGGCGGCGGGCGGAGATTCTCGCCGACCCGGCGTCCTTCATCGCCCAGGAACGCGTCGAGCTTTCCACCCTGCCCGCCCTCGACGGCACTGACCGGCATGTTGACCTGCGGATGTTCAGTCTGCTGGGTCACGGTGTGGCGGCGACGGTGCCGGTCGGTCTGACACGCGTGGCGCCGGCCGGGTCGCTGATCGTCAACTCCTCACGCGGCGGTGGCGGGCGGGACACGTGGATTCTCACCGCTGATCCTGCCTGCTGAACCTGTCCGGTAGCCTGCGAGGGGTGAGACACACCACCGCCCCGGACATCGCCCCCGACGGTTCCGCCCTCGCTTTCATCCTCCGTGACGACAGCGACAGTGCGAGCCCTGACGGACTGCCGGTGGCGATGCAGGCGCCGCTGGTCGGTGGGGAGTTGGGGGCCGCCCGGCGGATCCGCATCCCCGCGTCCGGACCCGCGGTGGCGGTGCGCTACTCACCGCACGCCCACTGGCTGGCCGTCGAGATTGCGCCGGAGGGTACTGAGCGCACCGAGATCTGGTTGGTCTCCACCGACCCGGACGACGATTCTGCGGTGCTGCTACGCGATGACACGGACGTGAAGACCTCGCTGGTCGAGTGGGACGGCGGTCGCCTGGCGGTGGACGCCGTGCGCGAGGACGGCCTGGCGGAAGGGCGCCTCGTCACCCCGGAGGACGGGTCGGTGCGGGTCATCGACCGGCGGGTGGACGGCAAACTCGTCGCCGCGAGCGCCGGCCACGCCCTGATGCGGGTCGGGCCTCGGGCGAACCGGGAGCTGCTGCTCATCGGCCCGGACGGGTCATGGCGTCCACTCCTGCCGCCGCAGCCGGGCGCGACCACGGACGCCGGCCTGATCCTCCCGCCGCGTGAGGACGGTGAGCCGGTGATGCTGGTGTGCTCGGACCACCACAGCGACCGGCGCCGGGTACTCCGCGTCCACGCCAAGAACGGGGTGATGCGCAGCCGGGACCTCATCACGCACCGGGAGGCCGACGTCGACGAGTTCCGTGTCAGCCGATCCGAGGAGATCGCCGCGGTGCTGTGGAACCTCTCGGGACGCTCCGCGCTGGAGGTGCTGTGGCTCGACGCCGACCAGCGGGTGAGCGTCCGCCGGTCGGTGGAACTGCCCGGCATGGTGGCGCACGGACTGCGGGTCACCGACGACGGCGCGATGCTGGCGTGCACGGTGGAGAGTCCGGACGCCGTGCCGACGGTGCACCTGGTGGACACCCGCACCGGGGTGGTGACGCCGGTCACCGGCCCCGCGGTGGTACCCGGTGACGGCGGGCACCGGCTCGGTGAGCCGGAGTTGCTGCACTACACCGCCCATGACGGGGTGGAGCTGTCCGGTTGGCTGTACCGGGCCCCGGGCGGGGACGGCAGCCCGGTGACCGGCCCGGCCCCGGTGCTGCTGCACTTCCACGGTGGGCCGGAGGGGCAGTCCCGCCCCGAGCACCACGACGTGCTGCGAGCGGTGATCGATGCGGGGGTCTCGGTGTTCACCCCGAATGTTCGCGGTTCCTTCGGCGGTGGCCGGTCTTTCCAGCACGCCGACAACCGTTACGGGAGGTTCGCCGGGATCCGGGATCTCGCGGACTCGGCGTCCTTCCTGGTGGACGCGGGTCTGGCGGATCCGGAACGGCTGGCGGTCAGCGGCCGGTCCTACGGCGGTTACCTGGTGAATGTGGCGGTGACCTGGTTCCCGGACCTGTTCGCCGCGGCGGTGTGCGCGTGCGGGATGAGTGACCTGGAGACCTTCTACCGGGACACGGAGCCGTGGATCGCTTCGGCGGCGTACCCGAAGTACGGGTACCCGATCCAGGACGGTGAACTGCTACGGTCGGTGTCTCCGCTGGTCAGGTTGTCGGGAATGCCGGAGTCAGGGGAGGGGGCGGTGCGCACTCCGGTGCTGTTCGTCCACGGGCTGCACGACACGAATGTGCCGCCGAGCGAGTACCGGCAGATGCGGGACGCCCTGAACGCCCGGGGTGTGCCGACCGCGGCGCTGGAACTGGAGGACGAGGGCCACGTCTTCGTCCGCGCGGTGAACCGGCGACGGATCGCTGATGCGATGGTCGACTGGCTGCGTGGGCACGGAATATGCTGACCTGCCCGAGCCCTGTGGGAGGTGACGCTGGCTGAAGACATTCGGCAGACCGACGCACGTCAGGAGACCGCGTACCTGTTCCGGTCTCCCGCGAACGCCCGGCGACTGCTCGATGCGTACGCGCGTGCCACGGCCGGTCAGGGTGAGGACCTGGTCATCCTCCAGGCGAGATGCCACTACTGACGGGCATGACCCGCGGGGCAGCGGTGACAGGGCCCGGACCGCCGGTGGTTAACTGGTGCCCATGACCGTCTCCGCCCGAGCAACCACCCTCGCCCGCCAGTTCACCGACTTCATCGCCGCGTCCCCCTCCAGCTACCACGCCGCCGCCGAGGTCGCCCGACGCCTGGAGGGCGCCGGGTACGCCCGCGAGGACGAGGCCACCACCTGGGGCGCGGATGCCGTGAGCCCCGGCGGGCACTACATCATCCGGGGTGGGGCACTCATCGCCTGGGACGTGCCGGAGGACATTGACGGCACAGGCCCCGCCACCGCCGGTTTCCGCATCATCGGCTCCCACACCGACTCGCCCGGCCTCAAGCTCAAGCCGCTCGGTGACCTCGCCGGTCCGGCAGGCTGGAAGCAGGCCGCGGTGGAGATCTACGGCGGGGCGGTCCTCCCCTCCTGGCTGGACCGCGAACTGCGCCTGGCCGGGCGCGTCGTGCTCGCCGACGGTACCGAACGGCTCGTCGCCACCGGACCCGTGCTGCGCGTCCCGCACCTGGCGATCCATCTCGACCGCAGCGTCAACAACGACCTCACCCTCGACCGGCAGAACCACATGCAGCCGGTCTTCGCGGTCGGCGACGGCGCGTCGACCATTCTCGATGTCATCGCGGACGCCCTCGGGGACCCGGATACTGACGCAGACGACATCGTCGCCCACGACCTCATCACCGTCGACACCCAGCACGGCGGGATCTTCGGCGCGCGGTCCGACTTCCTCGCCGCCGGGCGGATGGACAACCTCTCCAGCGTCTTCACCTCGCTGGAGGCGCTGCTGACGGCGTCCCCGGGGAAACAGGACATCCGGGTCCTCGCCGCGTTCGACCATGAGGAGATCGGCTCGGCCACCACCTCAGGTGCAGCAGGTCCGGTCCTGGAGGACGTGCTCGTGCGCATCGCGTCCTCTCTCGGGGCGGACGCCGCGGCGATCCGCGCCATGTACGCGCGGTCCAGCTGTGTTTCCGCGGACGCCGCGCACAGCGTCCACCCGAACTTCGCCGGTAAGCACGACGGCGTGAACCGGCCGGTGATGAACGCGGGGCCGGTGCTCAAGGTCAACGCCAACCAGCGCTACGCCACCGACGCCGTCACCGCCGCGCGGTGGCGACGGGCGTGTGCGGCCGCCGGGGTGCCCGAGCAGGTCTTCGCCGGGAACAACGACGTCCCCTGCGGCTCCACCATCGGTCCGATCACCGCCACCCGTCTCGGCATCCCGACCGTGGACGTGGGCATCCCGTTGCTGTCGATGCACTCCGCCCGCGAGATGGCCGGGGTGGAGGACATCGCCTGGTTCACCGACGCACTGCGTGCCTGGTGGGAACTGTGACCGGCGTTGCGAATCCCGCGGTCCCCGGCAACCCCTGCTGCCACGTGCTCTTCGACCAGCCCGTCATCCCGCCGAACACCGGCAACGCCATCCGCATGTGTGCGGGCACCGGGGCGGCCCTGCACCTCGCCGGGCCACTCGGCTTCAACTTCGACGACAGGCACGTGAAACGGGCCGGGCTCGACTACCACGACCTGGCGTCCGTCACACTGCACGAGAACCGGGACGCCGCGCTCACCGCGCTCGCGGACCGGGGCGGGCACCGTGTCTTCGCCTTCACCACCCGCGCGGAGACCTGGTACACCGACATCCGCTACGAACCCGGTGACGTCCTCCTGTTCGGCACCGAACCGACCGGGCTGGAGCAGGAGGCGTTGGACGACCCCCGCGTCACCGCTCAGGTGCGTATCCCCATGCTGCCCGGCCGGCGCAGCATGAACCTCTCCAACGCGGCCGCCGTCGCCGCCCACGAGGCGTGGCGTCAGCTCGGGTTCCCGGGTGCGGTGCGGGGACGGCTAGACTAGGGTCCCGTGACTGCGATGAAGCTGGACGGAAAACTGTACCGGGACGAGATCTTCGAGGATCTCGCGACACGGGTGGCCGCGTTGAAGGCGAAGGGGATCACCCCGGGTCTGGCGACGGTGCTGGTCGGCGATGACCCCGCCTCCCACTCCTACGTGAAGATGAAGCACCGCGACTGCGAACAGATCGGTGTGACCAGCATCCGCAGGGACCTCCCGGCGACCGTGACCCAGGAGGAGCTCAACGCCGTCATCGACGAGCTCAACGCAGACCCGGCCTGCACCGGCTACATCGTGCAGCTCCCGTTGCCGGAGCACCTCGACGAGAACGCCGTGCTCGAGCGCATCGACCCGGCGAAGGACGCCGACGGCCTGCACCCGGTGAACCTCGGCAAGCTGGTGCTCAACGAGCCCGCGCCGCTGCCCTGCACCCCCAACGGTGCGATTTCCCTGTTGCGTCGCTTCGGTGTCCGTATCGACGGTGCGAAGGCTGTCGTGATCGGCCGTGGTGTCACCGTCGGCCGCCCGATCGGCCTCATGCTCACCCGCCGGACCGAGAACGCCACGACGGTCCTGTGCCACACCGGTACGCGGGACCTGGCCAAGGAGACCCGCGACGCCGACATCATCATCGCCGCCGCCGGCAAGGCGCACATGCTCACCGCCGACATGGTCAAGCCGGGCGCCGCGGTGCTCGATGTGGGGGTGTCCCGTGTCGACGGGAAGCTCGCCGGTGACGTCCACCCGGACGTCTGGGAGGTCGCCGGAGCGGTCGCTCCGAATCCCGGGGGTGTCGGTCCGCTGACCCGTGCCTTCCTGGTCCGCAATGTCGTCGAGCGGGCTGAGCTTCTCGCCGGCCTGGCCTGATCGTCGATGGCGACGGAGGGTGACCGCGCCGACCTGGTGCCGCTGAGTGATCATGAGCGTCGGGTGCTGCTGGCGAACCCGCATGACGTGGGCCAGTCCCCGTCACGGGTCACCAGGAACCTGCAGATGCTCTCCGTGGTCGTCTTCCTTGTGGCGATCATTGCCGGAGTGGTGCTGATCCTCACCGACCACTGGCGTCGCGGCACTCTCGCGGTCGGTGGTGGCATGGTCTGGCTCGGAATGATCCGCTGGTGGGTCGAGTCCCGGATCCTGGGTGTCTTCGCCGTCCGTTCCCGGAGGTTCGACTCCGCCTTCTGCGTCATCGTCGGCGCCCTGCTGCTGGTCACCGCCTGGTCGGTCGATTCGTTGGGGAGTTGAGCACGGGGAGTTGAGCACGGGG
>NZ_CACZOO010000147.1 GCF_902782855.1 uncultured Corynebacterium sp. | reverse complement strand
GAGGGGGCCACGAGGTAGACGTTGTCCAGTCCGTTGGCAGCGCAGGCGGCATTCCACCGGGCGGACTCCTCCGGCAGCAGATCCGGAATGATGGAGCCCAGTCCACCAGCGGCGGCGAGCTGTTCAGCGAATCTCTCGGGACCGAACTGCAGGATCGGATTCCAGTAACTCATGATCACGGCATTGCTTCCGGCGGCGACGACGGCGGCCACTGCGGCGAAGGTGTCCCGGACGCGGAAGCCGTTGGCCAGGGCCTCGGTACCGGCGGCCTGGATCGTGGGGCCGTCCATCATCGGGTCACTGAAAGGGATGCCCACCTCGATGAGGTCGGCGTAGCGGGCCAGGGTCGTCAGGTTGTCCAGGGCGGCGTCCACCGTGGGGTAGCCGGCGGGCAGGTAGCCGACGAAGGCGGCGCGCCCCTCGGCACGGGCCGAGAGGAATATGTCGGACAGGGCGGTCATCAGTTGTTCTCCTCGGCGATCTCACCGGTGTCGGGATGCATGTTGAACCATTGGGCGGCGGTGTCGACGTCCTTGTCCCCCCGGCCGGAGATGTTCACGATGAACACCGGCTCCCCACCGTCGGCGGTGGTCCGGGTGCCGTCCGCGTACTCGGCGGCGATCTTCACCGCCAGGGCGACGGCATGGGAGGACTCGATCGCAGGAATGATGCCCTCGGTCCTGGTCAGCAGACGGAAGGCGTCCATCGCCTCCGTGTCGGTGATCGGCAGGTACTCGGCCCGCCCGATGTGGGCGAGATGCGAATGCTCCGGGCCGACGCCCGGGTAGTCCAGGCCCGCGGAGATGGAGTGGGACTCGATGATCTGCCCGTCCTCGTCCTGCATCAGGGCGGCGAACGAACCCTGGAACACCCCCTCCCTGCCCACGGTGATCGGGGCGGCGTGACGGCCGGTCTCCACACCGTCGCCCCCGGCCTCGGCACCGAGCAGGGCCACCCCCTCATCATCGATGAAACGGTGGAACAGACCGATGGCGTTGGACCCGCCGCCGACACAGGCCATCACTGCATCCGGCAGGCGTCCCTCAGCGGCGAGGATCTGGGCTCGGGCCTCCACCCCGATGACACGCTGCAGGTCGCGGACCATCTCGGGGAAGGGGTGCGGACCGGCGGCGGTGCCGAAAGCGTAGTAGGTGTCCTCGGCGTGGGAGACCCAGAAGCGCATGGCCTCGTTGATGGCGTCCTTCAGCGTCGCGGAACCGGCGGTGACCTCGATGACCTCCGCACCGAGCAGACGCATCCGGGCGATATTGAGGGCCTGACGCCTCGCGTCGACCTCACCCATGTAGATCCGGCAGTTCAACCCCAGGAGGGCGCACGCCGTGGCAGTGGCTACACCATGTTGACCGGCGCCGGTCTCGGCGATGACGTTCGTCTTGCCCATCCGCTGGGCGAGCAGGACCTGTCCGAGCACGTTGTTGATCTTGTGCGAGCCGGTGTGGTTGAGGTCCTCGCGTTTGAAGTCCACCTTCGCACCGACCGTCGCCGAGAAATTCGGGCCGTGGTACAGCGGCGACGGCCGCCCGGTGTAGTTCCGGTGCAAGTCGTCGAGGGTCTCCAGGAAGGCAGGGTCGACGCGGGCCTTACCCCAGGCGTCCTCGATCTCGGTGACGACGGCCATGAGGGCCTCGGGGATGAAACGACCGCCGTAGTCGCCCCAGTGGCCGAATTCGTCGGCGTCATGGGCGGTGGGGTTGGCGATCACCTCACCGGCCGTCGGCAGGCCGAGGGGGTTTTTCGCGGAATCTGTACTCACAGGACTGTCGGTGCTCACGTCGTCCGACTGTACCCTGCATCACGCCCACCGCCCGGGAACGCCCCCGGGTCGGTCCACTCAGGACCGCGGGAACGCCGGATGCTGACCGGCGGCGACCAACGAACGACAGGCCTGGCCCGGATTCGGAGCGGTGACCAGCCCCTCACCGACGAGGATCGCATCCGCGCCGGCCGCGGCGTAGGTCTGCAGATCGGTCTTGGACCGCACACCGGACTCCGCCACCTTCACGATGCCCCCGGGGATGACCGGGGCGATCCTCGCGAACACGGAGGTGTCCACCTCCAGGGTCTTGAGGTTGCGGGCGTTGACGCCGATGACCTTCGCACCGACGGCGACGGCCCGCTCCGCCTCCTCGACGGTGTGGACCTCGACCAGGGCGGTCATGCCCAGGGACTCGGTGCGGTCCAGCAGGGCGGCCAACCGGTCCTGGTCCAGGGCCGCGACAATGAGCAGGATCACGTCGGCACCGTGGGCGCGGGCCTCGTGGATCTGGTACGGGGTGGTGGTGAAATCCTTGCGGAGCATCGGGATGTCCACCGCGGCACGGACCTTGTCGAAGTCCGCCAGAGACCCGTGGAAGCGCCGCTCCTCGGTGAGACAGCTGATCACGGCCGCACCGTTGGTCTCGTAGGCCTTGGCCAGCACCTCCGGCTCGGGAATGTCGGCGAGATGCCCCTTCGACGGACTCGCCCGCTTCACCTCGGCGATGACACTGACGGACGGGGCGGAGAGGGCGGAGAGGGCGTCCCGTGGCGCGGGGGCGTCCAGGGCACGGGCCTTGATCTCGGAGAGGGGAACCTCCGCCTCGCGGCGGGCGGTGTCCTCAAGGACACCGGCGATGATCTCGTCCAGCACAGTCATGGCGCTATCGTAACCGCCCGTGACGGGCACCACTCAATCAGGCCGGTCGGTGGGGTCCACACCCGCGTCGAGCGCGTCCCACAGGACCCTCCCTGACCCCGGATCCTCGTTGAGGTCCTCGACGACACCCTCGCGGCGCGCCTCAGGGGTCTCGTAGCGGCTGTGGCCCTGCCTGGCCTCCCCCGGCTTCATCGCCAGCAGGACGCCACCGACGACACCACAGGCGGCGGCGATCAGAGCGAGGACGACCGGGAGGGTGTGGACCGAAGCCGCCGTGACGTGCGCCCAGTCGGAGATCTGCACCGGGTCGGACTGCTTCTGTGTCGCCGCCCCGGTGGTCAGCAACTGCCGGGCGCGGTCGAGGTCAGGGTCGCCGCCGAGCAGCACCACTGCAGCGACGCCGGCGACCGCGGCCAGGACCGCACTGATCCCGCCGAGGACACGGCGTGCCACGGGCGCCAACGCGAACGAGAGGATCATCGCGGCGAGCATGGCCAGGGCCAGCGGGGTGCCCGCGGCGTCCCACACCCGGCCGATGATGTCCTTGGTGGATTCGCCGGTCTTGTCGTCGACGACGGAGGCGGTGAGCCAGGTCATCTGACCGGTGCCCCACAGGCCCGCCGCGCTGAGCACGGTGAGCGCCAGTGCCAGGCTTCGTCCGTTGAGCCGCTTCCGCACGGCCTCCCAGCGGGAAGTCACTGTTGCACCCCCACCGGTCGGACGGTCTCGGCGGCGGCCACGGCGCGCAGCACCGCGAGCGCTTTGTTCCGGGTCTCGTCGTCCTCCGCCTCGGGGTCAGAGTCGGCGACGATGCCCCCGCCCGCCTGGACGAACACGGTGCCGTCCTTGTAGAGGCCGGTACGGATGGCGATGGCCTGGTCGGTGTTGCCGGAGAAGTCGAAGTAGCCGACTGTGCCGCCGTAGACACCGCGACGGGTGTCCTCCAGTTCGTCGATGATGGCCAGGGCGGAAGGCTTCGGCGCCCCGGACAGCGTTCCGGCCGGGAAGGTCGCTGCGAAGGCGTCGAGGGCGGTCTCGCCCTCCGCGAGGCGTCCGGAGACGCCGGAGACCAGGTGCATGATCGCACTGTACCGCTCGACGTGGCGGAAGTCATGGACGGTCACGGTACCGGGTTCGCAGACCCGACCGAGGTCGTTGCGCCCCAGGTCGACGAGCATGAGGTGCTCGGAGTTCTCCTTCTCGTCGGCGAGCAGCTCCTTCTCCAGCAGCTCATCCTCCTCGAAGGTCGCGCCGCGGGGACGGGAGCCGGCGATCGGGAAAGTGGTGACCCTGCCGTCCTCGACCTGGACCAGTGACTCCGGGGAGGAGCCGATGATCTGGAAAGCGGTCTCCGAGAAGTCGTCGGACGGGACGTTGACCAGGAACATGTAGGGGCTGGGGTTGGCGACCCTCAGCATGCGGTATATGTCGGTCCCCGGCACCTGAGTGTCCATCTCGAAGCGCTGGGACAGGACGATCTGGAAAGCGTCACCGGCGAGGATGTGTTCCTTGCACAGACCGATGCGACGGATGTGCTCCTCCCTGGCCCGCTGACGCCGCGGCTCCGGGGCCGGTGTGGAGAAGGTCACCGCCGGCAGCGACGACGGGGTGGCCAGACGCCGCTCCATCTCGTCGATGCGGGCGACCGCGTCGGCGTAGGCGTCCTCGATACGGTCGTCGGAGCCGTCCCAGTTCACCGCGTTGGCGATGAGCCAGACGGTGCCCTCGTGGTGGTCGACGACGGCGAGGGTGTCCACCAGCATCTGGACCATGTCGGGGACCTGCAGGTCGTTGATGCAGGTGTCCGGCAGGTCCTCGATGTAGCGGACCATGTCGTGGCCCATGTAGCCGACCAGCCCCGAACTCAGGGTCGGCAGACCGGGCAGCGGCTCGGTGTGCAGCACCGCCAGAGCGTGGCGCACCGCCTCGAGCGGGTCGGCGGGCCCGGCGACGAGGTCATCGGGGGCGGCACCGGTCCAGTGCGCCTCACCGTCACGTGCGACGAGGGCGCAACGTGCCCCGGTGCCGATGAAGGAGTGCCGCGACCAGGACTGACCGGGGGCGGCGGACTCGAACAGGAAAGTGCCGGGCCGGTCGGCGGCGAGCTTCATGTAGGCACTCAGCGCACTCTCTCCGTCGGCGAGGACCTTCCTCACGACGGGGACGACGCGGTGACGGGCACCCAGGCGACGGAAAGTCTCCAGGGAGGTGATCTGGTACGGGTCGGACTCAGCGGTAGTCATCGTCGTCGATTCTAGGTCAGCCGGTCGGCGTCGAAACATGTGTGGTCCCCGGTGTGGCAGGCGCCGCCGGTCTGGTCGACCTTGACCAGCAGGGTGTCACCGTCACAGTCGAGACGGACCTCGTGGACGAACTGGGTGTGACCGGAGGTCTCCCCCTTCACCCAGTACTCGCCCCGGGACCGGGACCAGTAGGTTCCCTTCCCCGTCGCCAGTGTGTGGGCCAGAGCGTGGTCGTCCATCCAGGCGAGCATGAGGACGTCACCGGTGGTGTTCTCCTGGACCACGGCGGGGACAAGGCCGGCCTCGTTGCGCTTGAGGCGGGCGGCGACCGCCGGATCGAGGTCGTAGTCGGCGGGATCGGTGCGGGGGTCGCTCATCGGCGGACCTCGATCCCTGCGTCGGCCATGGCATCCTTGACTTCACCGATGGCGACGTCACCGAAGTGGAAGATGGACGCGGCGAGCACCGCGTCCGCCCCGGACCTGACCGCCGGCGGGAAGTCGGCTGCCTTCCCCGCCCCGCCGGACGCGATGACGGGGATGGTCACGACGGCACGGACGAGTTCGATGAGCTCCAGGTCGAAACCGTCCCGGGTGCCGTCACCGTCCATGGAATTCAGCAGGATCTCACCGACGCCGAGCTCCTGGCCGCGGCGGGCCCACTCGACCGCGTCGAGTCCGGCGGAACGGGTACCACCGTGGGTGGTGACCTCGAAGCCGGAGGGCTGGGGGTCACCGTCCTCGGGGACGCGTCGGGCATCGACGGACAGCACGATGCACTGGGCGCCGAAGCGTCCGGAGAGTTCGCGGAGCAGCTCGGGACGGTGGATCGCCGAGGTGTTCACCGAGACCTTGTCGGCACCGGCGCGGAGCAACTGGTCGACATCGTCTTCAGAACGCACACCGCCACCGACGGTGAGCGGGATGAAGACCTGGTCGGCGGTACGGCGGACCACGTCGAGCATCGTGCCGCGACCGTCCTTCGACGCCGAGACGTCGAGGAAGGTCAGCTCATCGGCGCCCTCGGCGTCGTAGCGGGCGGCGAGCTCGACAGGGTCGCCGGCATCACGCAGGTTCTCGAAGTTGACCCCCTTGACGACGCGACCGTCGTCGACGTCGAGACAAGGGATGACACGGACAGCGACACTCATCGGATTCCTCCACGGTCCTTGACGTCCTGGGCGTTGCGGGCGGCGGTGCCTATCGGCACCGACTGGATGTGCCGGATCAGGTTGGCGTGCACCTCGGGTTCTCCGGCGACGATGCCGGAGACGCCGGGGACCCAGCGGTTGCCGGCGAAGTCGGTGACCTCTCCCCCGTTCTCCCGGATCATGAGGATGCCGGCGCAGTTGTCCCAGAGGTTGGGGCTGAAGGTCACGGTGCCGCCGAAGACTCCGGCGGCGGTGAAGGCGAGGTCGATGCCGCAGGAGCCGGAGACCCGCATGCGCGGGTAGGTCCGGCCGATGGCGTTGAGCATGTCCTGCCGGTAGGAGACCGGGAGGTTTCCCCGGCGCTGCGACAGGATCGAGCCGAAGCCGATCTGGGTCAGCGCCGGGTCCGAGGGCGGCATACTCCGGGCGGGGTGACCGTCGACGAACAGTCCGTGGCCCTTGCGCGCGGTGATCCGTCGGCCGAGCAGGGGCATCTCGCAGACGGCGACGACGGCCTCTCCCTTGTGGACGAGCGAGACGAGGATGCAGCAGAACGGGTTGCCGACGGCGTAGTTCGCGGTGCCGTCGATGGGGTCGACGACCCAGCAGGTCTCCGGGAGTTCGTGCAGGCCGGGGTTTGACGGCCCCCTTGACGGTTTGCTCTGCGGGCCGTCGAACTCGTCCGCGTACTCGTCGTTGGGGTTGATCTCGACCTGCTCGCCGGGCCGGACCACGCCGTATTCCTCACCGTGCACCGGCAGGCCGGTGTAGCGGGTGAGCAGGGTACGCAGCTGACGTTCGACGGAAAGGTCCGCCTCGGTGGCGAAATCACCGGGACTCTTCATCACCGCGGGGTCTGCACCGACGGCGGCGGTGAAGGTGGCCTCGGCCTCGTCGACGGCGGCCTCGGCGATGGCGAGGAGGGCACGGGTGTCGATCTCGTGGTCGACGATGTCGACATCACGGATTTCCGGGGCCTCCTCCGCACCGGTGGACATCCGGTCCTCGGGTGAGCCAATCGGTGAGTCGGTCATGGCCTCACTCCTGTCCGTCTGTCGGGACGGCTTCACCGCGGGCCACGGCGAGAGCCTGTTCGAGGGTGAACTTTCCGGCGTAGAGGGCCTTGCCGACGATGGCGGAGTCGACGCCGTCGGTGACGGCGTCGGCCAGGGCCTCGATGTCGTCGAGGCTGGAGATGCCACCGGAGGCGACGACGGGGGCGGAGGTCGCGGCGGCGACCTCACGCAGCAGGTCGATGTTCGGGCCGGTGAGCATGCCGTCGCGGGAGACGTCGGTGACGACGAAACGGGAGCAGCCCTGGGAGTCGAGGCGCTCAAGAACCTCCCACAGGTCTCCGCCGTCGGAGACCCAGCCGCGACCCCGCAGCCGCCATTCCCCGTCGATCTGACGGGTGTCGAGTCCGATGGCGACACGGTCGCCGTACTCGCCGATGATGCGCTCGCACCAGTCCGGATTCTCCAGGGCCGCAGTGCCGATGTTCACACGCCGGCAGCCGGTGGACAGGGCACGGACCAGTGACTCGTCGTCCCGGATGCCGCCGGAGAGCTCGACGTCGACGTCGAGCCGGCTGATGACCTCGTTGAGCTGGTCGAAGTTGGATCCGGTGCCGAAGGCCGCGTCGAGGTCGACGAGATGCACCCACTGTGCTCCGGCGTTCTGCCAGGCCAGCGCTGCGTCCAGTGGGGCGCCGTAGCTGGTCTCGGAACCTGAGGCCCCCTGGACGAGACGGACGGCCTGGCCGTCGCGGACGTCGACGGCGGGGAGCAGGGTGAGAGTCATGTGAACATCCTATCGCGGAGATGGACGGCCTCAGCCGTATCGTGGGATTTATTATCCCACAAGGTGGTTTCGGGTGGTTTTACAGGGTGGCGAGCCAGTTGCGCAGCAACCGTGCCCCCGCCTCGCCGGACTTCTCCGGGTGGAACTGGGTCGCCCACAGCGGACCGTTCTCCACGGCGGCGACGAACCGGCAGTCTTCGTGGGTGGCCCAGGTGACCTTGGGCGCCTCGGTGTGTCCGTCGGTGACCAGTTCCCAGTCGCGGGCTGCGTAGGAATGGACGAAATAGTAGCGTTCTGCCGGGTCTGCCCCGGCGAAGAGTGCACTGCCGGGCGCTGCGTCCAGCGTATTCCACCCCATGTGCGGCAGCACGGACGCCTCGAGCCTGGTCACCGATCCGGGCCACTGGCCACAGCCTTCCGTCCCCGGACCGTCGCCGTCGGATCCTTCTACGCCGTACTCGAAGAGGATCTGCATGCCGACGCAGATACCGAGGACGGGGCGTCCGCCCGACAGTCGGATGTCGATCATCCGGTCGCCGTGGACGGCGCGCAGACCGGTCATGCAGGCACCGAAGTTCCCGACGCCGGGGACCAGCAGTCCGTCGGCACCCAGGACCGTGTCCGGGTCGGCGGTGACGGTCACCTCCGCCCCCACATGCTCCAGCGCCCGCTGGGCGGATCGGAGGTTACCGGAACCGTAGTCGAGCAGTGCGACGCGAGGAGTTGCCATGCCCGCAGATTCTAGCGTGCGGGCACGTCAGGCACGCGGGCGCCGTCCCGTTGTGAGGTGCCGCAGCCGGGTGCGGATGTTCCGGTACCCGACAACCCGGTGCCGTCCCAGCCACCGGTCGCCGGCCAGGGTGACGGTACCGAGCCCGACCAGCCCTGCCCCGGCGAGGAACACCCCGCCGTAGCCGCTGGAGGAAGCTACGACGCCGAGCACGGCGGAACCGGCGCCGGTACCCGAGTCGAAGGACATGTTCCACGTGGCGGACGCCTCGGAGAGCCGCTCTCTGGGCATCCGGGCGAACATCATCAGCAGGGTCTCGGACTGGACACCACCGAACCCCAGGCCGAACAGGGCCGCAGACCCGAGGGCACCGGCCACCAGCGCGCCACCGGAGGGGGCGGTGTGGATGACGGTCGCCATGGCGAGCATGCCGCCGACAGCGCACAGCGACGCCCACACGACGAGTCGTCCGGGCTCGCCGATGCGGTCCGCCCACCAGCCGGAGATGATGCGCCCGACGATCTGGGCCGCGCCGGTGACCGCCAGTGCGAGACCGGCGACCGTCGCCGCGACGGCGGGGTCGACACCGCCGACCGCGGGGGCGGCGAAGGCGGACAGCGCGCCGAAGCCCATCGCACCGGTGCACAGGCCTACGACGGGCACGAGGGCGAGCTTCCACAGCGGGGCGTGGGTCGCGGCCGGTTCCGCCTGTTCCGCTGGCTGCTTCGGGGCTGCCCTCAGCGGTGGGACGCCCAGGGCGCCGAGCGCCCCGACGACTCCGCAGACCACGGCGATGAGGAAGACGCTGTCGCCGGCGTGGGTGTAGAGGGTGAGCCCGATGCTGAACCCGAGGATCTCGCCGACACCGATCGCCGCGCCGAAGAAGGCGTTCGCCCGACCGAGCTGCCGGGGAGGCACGAGTTCGGCGAGCAGGGCGGACTGCGCCACGGTGACCGCGCCGAAGCCGATGCCGCGCACTGCGGAGACGAGTAGGACGAACCAGGCGCCACCGTCGATGAGGTAGAACGCGGAGGGCACACCCAGCAGGACCGCCGCGCCGATCATCACCGGCACGTAGCCGACCGACCGCAGCAGCCGCGGGACGAAGAACTGTGTGCCGACGGTGGCCGCCATGAAGATGCCGGTGGACAGCCCGGCCAGCGCATCGCCGTAGCCGTCGTCGAGCATGGCCACCGGGATGACCGGCAGCAGCAGCGACCAACCGAGGAATGCACAGAAGACACTGAGCAGAGTCAGGGGCAGGCCCTTGACCTTCAGGACCGCCAGCGCGGCATTGCCGGAGCTCCCCGCCGTCACAGAGTGCCCTTGGTCGACGGCACCCCCGTCACCCGCGGGTCGGACTCGGTGGCGGCACGCAGCGCGCGGGCCACCGCCTTGAACTCCGCCTCGGTGATGTGGTGCGGATCGCGGCCGTAGAGGCAGCGCACGTGCAGGGCGATCCTGGCGTTGAAGGCCAGGGTCTCGAAGAAGTGCTGGTTGATCACGGTGGCGTAGTGCCCACCGATGACGGTGGTCAGCATGGTCTCGGGCTCACCGGTGCCGACGTAGTAGGGACGCCCGGAGACGTCGACGACGGCCTGGGCCAGCGTCTCGTCCATCGGGATGTAGGAGTCCGCGAAGCGGCGGATGCCCTTCTTGTCGCCGAGTGCCTGCGCGAACGCCTGGCCGAGGACGATGGCGGTGTCCTCCACCGTGTGGTGGGCGTCCACCTCGATGTCGCCGTCGGCGTGGACGGTGAGGTCGAAGCTGCCGTGCGCACCGAAGGCGGTGAGCATGTGATCGAAGAAGGGCAGCTTGGTGTGGATGTCGGTCCTCCCGGTGCCGTCGAGGTTGATCTCGACGGTGATGGAGGACTCCTTCGTGCTCCGTTCGATACGCGCGATGCGGTCGGTGCTGGTGCTCACTTGTATTCTCCGATGATCTTGTCGGCGGCGGCGAGGAAGGCGTCGTTCTCCTGCGGCAGTCCCACGGTCATCCGCAGGTGCCCGGCGACGCCCACGTCGCGGATGAGGACGTCGAGGTCGAGGAACTTCTGCCAGAGGTCGTGGGCGTCGGCGTTGTCCGGGACCGCGAAGAAGACGAAGTTCGACTCACTCGGCACGACCTTGTAGCCGAGGTCGGACAGGGCGGCGACGACGCGGATCCGCTCCTCCCGGAGCTTCGCGACGGTGGCCAGGGTCTCGTCGGCGTGGCGCAGGGCGACGGTCGCCGCGGCCTGGGACAGGGTCGACAGGTGGTAGGGCAGACGCACCAGCATGACGGCCTCGATGAAGGCGGGGTCGGCGACGAAGTAGCCGAGGCGTCCGCCGGCGAAGTCGAAGGCCTTCGACATGGTGCGGGAGACCACCAGGGTCGCCGGGTAGTCAGCGAGCAGGGTGGTCGCACTCGGCTCGTCGGAGAACTCGGCGTAGGCCTCGTCGATGACGGCGATGCCGCCGACCGCCCGCTCCGCCTCGATGATGCGGCGCAGGTCGGCGAGCGGGGTGATCCCGCCGGTCGGGTTGTTGGGGGTGGTGACGAAGACGAGGTCGGGTTTCTGTTCCGCGATCTGTGCCACAGCCTTGTCCACGTCGATGGCGAAGTCCGCTCCACTGCGGGGCACGTCCACGAACTCGGTCTGCGTGCCGGAGGCGAGGATGGGGTGCATCGAGTAGCTCGGGGTGAAGCCCATGACCGAGCGCCCCGGACCGCCGAAGGCCTGCAGCAGCTGCTGGAGGACCTCGTTGGAGCCGTTGGCGGCCCACACCTGGTCGCGGGTGACCGACACGTGGGTCTGCTTCGAGACGTAGGCGGCGAGTTCGTCGCGCAGCTCGACGGCGTCCCGCTCGGGGTAGCGGTTGAGGGTGGTGGCCAGGCGGCGCACCTCGGTGACGAGGTCCTCGACGAGTCCCCCGGAGGGCGCGTAGGGGTTCTCGTTGGTGTTCAGCTGGTTGGTGACGGTGAGCTGCGGGGCACCGTAGGCGGACCTGCCACGCAGTTCAGGACGCAGCGGCAGGTCGTTCAGGTCGGTCATGGCTCTCAGATCTCCGGGTTCTCGAAACGTGCCTTCACTGCCTCGCCGTGGGCGGGCAGGCGCTCGGCGTCTGCCAGGGTGACGACCGTGTCCGCGACCTCCTTGAGGGCGGTGCGGTCGTAGTTGATGACGTCGACGTGCTTGAGGAAGGTGTGGGTCGACAGGCCCGAGGAGTGCCGGGCGGTGCCGGAGGTCGGCAGGACGTGGTTCGAGCCGGCGGCGTAGTCACCCAGCGGCACCGGGGAGTACGGGCCGATGAAGATCGCCCCGGCGTTGGTGATCCGGGCGGCGACACCCTCGGCGTCCTCGGTCTGCACCTCCAGGTGCTCGGCGGCGTAGGCGTCCGCCACGCGCACCGACTCATCGAGGTTGTCGGTGAGGATGATGCCGGACTGCACGCCGGTGAGCGCTTCGTTGACCCGGTCGTGGTTGAGGGTGACCCGGTAGCGCTCGGCGACCTCGCGGTCGACGGCGTCTGCCAGCTCGACCGAGTCGGTGATGAGCACGGAGGCGGCCATCGGGTCGTGCTCGGCCTGGCTGATGAGGTCGTAGGCCACGGCGACCGGGTTGGCGGACCCGTCGGCGAGCACGGCGATCTCGGTGGGTCCGGCCTCGGCGTCGATGCCGACGACGGAGCGGCACAGCCGCTTCGCGGCGGTGACGAAGATGTTGCCCGGTCCGGTGACGAGATCGACCGGCTCCAGGTCATACCCGTCGTCGCCGTAGGCCATCAGGGCGATGGCCTGGCCGCCGCCGACGGCCCAGATCTCCTCGACGCCGAGCAGCGAGCAGGCGGCCAGCACGGTCGGGTGCGGCCAACCGCCGCAGTCGGCCTGCGGCGGGGAGCAGACGACAAGGGAACCGACGCCGGCCTCCTGGGCGGGCACAACGTTCATGATCACCGAGGACGGGTAGACTGCCTTGCCGCCTGGCACGTACAGGCCGACCCGGTTGACCGGGATCCAGCGCTCACCGACGAGGCCGCCGGGGGCGATCTCCAGGGTGGCGTCGGCGGGGACCTGGGACGCGTGGAAGGCTCGCACCCGGGAGATGGCCTCGGTCAGGGCGGCGGTGATCGTCGGGTCGAGGCTCTCGGCGGCCTCGGTGATGACGGAGGCCGGCACGCGGACGGAGTCGGGACGCACATGGTCGAAGCTCTCGCCGTACTCGAGGGCCGCGGCGGCACCGCGGTCCCGGACGGCCTCGACCACGGGGGTCACGGCCGGAAGTACATGGTCGATGTCGACTCCTCCGCGGGGCAGGATGCGGCGGAGTTCGGCGGTCGAGGGGGTCTGTCCCCTCAGATCCAGACGCGAAAGCATGAGCTGGGATCGTCTCCTCAGGTGATGGTCGGGTATCGTCTGAAGATTCTAGACGTAGTGCACATGGTCGACGGGACGGAGGGTCTTGAGCAGGATGGCGGATGAGGGACAGGGCGAGGACGCGGGGCGCGGTCTCGCGGATCTTCTACGGGAGTCCGTCAGTGCGGCACGGGCCGGTGACCATGCGACGAGCTGGCAGCTGACCAGTGAGTTCGGCACCCGGTTCTGGCTCACCGACCCTTCCGGCCTGCCCGCGGATCTCGCGCCCGCCGAACGCACCGAGTTCCACGTGCTGCGTGCGGCCGCCGCCGACCGGATGGAACTGCACGACGACACCGTCGCCGAGGTCCGTGCCTGGCGGTCCCTCGCCGAGGACGCCGGGGACACCCCCTCAGCGGTGCTCGCACTGTCCTCGCTGTGCCTGGTCGCGATGGTCGCGGAGTGCGATGATGTGGTGCTGACCTCAGGACTCGCTCCCTCCCCGGCCCTGCTCACCGAACTCGCCGCCCGGCTCACCGATGCCGGGGCCGGGTTGACCGAGGACTCCCCCAGGCACGTCCGGGTGTGCCTGTCCCTGGCCGCGATGGCGGGCCTGACCTGTGCGACCACCACGGAGAACGCCGCAAAGCGTGGACAGTTCCGGGCCCTGTGCGCCCGGTTCACTTCACCGACGGCGCAGCCGGGCGACCGGGTGCTCACCGAGGCCCAGCAACTGCACGCCGACGGCCGGTCCGCGGACGCCGTGGCCCTGGTCGCCGACCATCTGGCGGGCCTGGATCCGGCGGTCTCCCCCACCCAGACCTACGAGGCCCATGACGTGCTGGGGTATCTGGCCCTCACCGCCGGGGAGACGCCGGAGGAGATGGACACCGACGGTGTCCTCGCCCACTGGCGGGCCTGCGCCGAACTCGCCCTCGACCTGGGTGCCCCGCTGGAGGGCATGCACCGGGCAGAACAGGTGTGCCAGCTGCTCAACGCCGACGGCGACTATGACGCGGCCTATGACCTGGCCCGCCGGTACCACGTCGCCCTCGACGGCGCACCGGTGAGCCCCGCACTGCTGAACCTGCGGGCAGTGCGGGCCCGGGCGGCGCTGGGAGCGGACCTGCCGTACGAGGCCTTCGCCCTGGCTGCGTCCACGGCGGACTGGTCCGCACTGACCCCGGACACCGAACGCACCCTGGCCTGCCTGTCCATCGCCACGATGGCGGCGGAAGAGGCCGGGGAGGCCGGCACCCTGGGCTCGGACACCGGGGAGACGGTGGTCTCCCTGCTGGAGCGCGCGGCCGCCCTGCACCTGGACCGGGGTGAACGTATCCCGGCCGCCCAGGTGCTGCGCACCGCGGCCCGGGAACGGTGCTCCTCAGGCGAGACCTCGCGGGCGGTGGAGCTCATGGAACGGGCTCTGCGGGTGCTGGAGGATCCGGGGACCGTCGGCGACCGGTCGGCGGACACCGACGGCGACATGCTGACCTGGCACCTCGCGGACTGGAACGAGGACATGTCGGCGGTGTGGGAGATGGCGGACCGGCCTGATCTCGCGGTGGCCTACGCCGAGCGTGCCGCCCGGTACTTCCGGGACGCCCGGGACCACTCCGGGGCTGCCCTGAACTGGGTCAGTGCGGCGGAACTGTACCTGGACCAGGGTGACGGCTCCGCTTGTGACCGTGCCCTGGACCTCGCCCATGTAGAGCTGCTCAGCGTCCCGGGCGGTGACCCGGACACCGATGCCGGCGGTGCCCTCGACACCGGCGAGAACGCCGCGTGGGAGGGCTACCACGCCCTGCGCAACCTGCGGCAGGGATAGTCATCACGTCCCCCGCGTGCTGTTTCCCTACTCCGTGCCCGGGGCAGGGCGCCCCAACAGGTCAGCGACGACCTTGCTGACCATCGCAGCCATGCTCATGACCGTCAGTTCCAGCTGACCATCAGACCCGGACCCGCCTGGTCCAGTCCCTCGGCCACGGCGGTTTGCGCTGCGGCGACTGTCCTGGTGGACACCGGGATGCCGAGCATGCCGGTGAGCAGTTCGGCGGCGCGGGCCAACGACACGAACTGTCCGCAGGTCAGGTTCACCATCGCGGCTTTCCCCTCGCCCCGTACTGCACCGGGGTGTTCACCCTGGTCGGGGCATCCGGGCTGGTGACGCACCCGCAGGAGCACCGTCGACGGGTCAGGTGGTGTTCGGTGATTTCGGCGTGGATCTCCGGCAGGTCCAACACCTGCCGGATAGTGGTGGAGGTGTCCTGGTCGGCGGTGGTTTCGAGGAGTTGCGGGAGTTCATGCCGAGCTGGCGTTCCAGGTCGGCGACCTCCGCGGTCAGCGCGTCGATGACCGCGGCCTGCTGAACGACGAGAGCAGCGAGCTCGTCGGAGGTAGGCTTGCGGTCATCAGTCACGGAGGTTCTTCGCGTTTGAGTGTGGGGCACGGCCTGTCGCCTGAACCGGACCGCTCGTCAGATCCACCCCCGATCACCACCATCCGCAACCGGTAGTTGTCGAAGTTGCGAAACCCCCGCGCGATCCGCCGGTGCAGCTCAATGAGATTGTTCACCGCCTCCACCGCACCTGATGACCGCCCGGTCGCACAGAACGCCACGATCGGCTCGATCCACGCTGTCAACGTCTTGCCCAGCTTGGCGAGCTCCTCGATCGGACAGTCCGCCATACCCGCCACCGACGACCGGATCACCCCGGCGTCCCGGTCAGCCAAGCCGCGCCGAAACCGCATGCACGCCTTCCACGCCAACTGCAGTTCCACATGCCGGGGCTCGGTGAGCACCTCATCGAGTTTGTCGAGCCACTTGTCATACGGGCCATGCTGCCAGGTGTTGCAGGTCAGCAACCGAAATAACGGGGAGGAAACGACGATGCACAACACGTGCGCGTCGTGAAGAGTTTGCGACAGGAAATGCCATGAAGGCGG
>NZ_CACZOO010000146.1 GCF_902782855.1 uncultured Corynebacterium sp. | reverse complement strand
CCGGGCGGGCCTTCACATCGGCCCACATCAGGTACATCGGCGCGGTCCACACGTCCATCGGGCGGGACGCGGTGATCCCGGTACGTCCCTGGAGCCAGCCGCCGGGCAGGAACCGGGTGCGTCCTGCCCCGGTCCGCTTCGCCTCGACGACCAGTCCGGCGGTGACGAGTTCACCGGCCGCGAAGTCGATGTCCTTCTTCTTCCAGCTGTTCCAGGCCCGGATGTGGGCGTCCGTGGGGTCGGCGAGGGCAAGCAGCTGGAGATAGTAGGCGGCGGCACTTTCACTGAGGTGCAGGGTGGCGGCGACCTCACTCACCAGGTCCGGAACGCAGTTGCGTGGGTCCAAGGGGCAGCCGGGCAGGTCAGGGTGGACAGTGTCCAGATCGGTGATGAGGTCATCGAGCAGGCCTTCGACGCCGACCCGGACCGCCTGGTCCTCGGGGGTGACGTTGCCGCGGAAGCCCTTGTCCTCCACGCTGGTACCCAGGTCCATCTCCCCGAGACGGGTCCGGTGCCGGGGTTCTGCCATGTACTCTGCGGCCGCGGTGTTCACGGTGCGCAGCAGGTCGGCGACCGCGGGACGCCTCTCATCGGACAGGGACATCCCGGCGACCAGGGCGAGCAGAGCGGCGGTGGCCCCGGCCGGGTCGGTGGTCTCCCCACGGTAGAGCAGTCCGGTCAGTGCCTGGGCGGCGGTGCAGTAGTTGCCGACCGACCGTGCGGCAGCCTGTTCCCACTCCCCGTCGGTGAGACGGACGGTCGGTTCCGGAACTTCCCGGGCTCCGGCGACGACTGCTTCAACAGTCCCCTGGCCGAGGCTGAAGACCTGCTCACCGGCGAGGTCCGCCTGCTTCGCGGTCAATCCGTAGTTTGTCCGGTCGGTCGCGTCGAGGTACCGGGGGTCGCGGAATCCGCCGAGGAGCATCCGGACCGCCGGGGTGGACAGGCCGGTGTTCTTCCGCATCCGGGTGACGGCGTCCCCGTCGATCACGGGGTCCGGTGCGTCGGTGGACGCCACGTCCAGGGCGTCGAGCCCGGTGAGGAACTCCGCCTTGTCCATGCCCAGGGCATCCTCGGGGGGACCGCCGATCACCGGGACGGTGAGGTCGGACAGGTCGGCCCTGCGGACCAGGACGGTTATCCGGTTGTCGTTGTATCCCGGCTGGAACCGGGCACCGTGCAGGCTGAGAACTGGTGCCCCGGCGTCATGCCAGGTCAGTTCCTGTTCCGGGAACTCGTCGGCGAGCTCCGGAGTCAGTTCCACGGTGGCGGACGTCCAGGGTCCGCACCACAGTCCGGCGTCCACCATCTCCCGGGCGAGGGCGACAAGGGTGGGGACCGTCTCGCGGGGAATCAGCGGGGACGCCCAGTGGCTCAGCAGCATCCGTTCCCGGCCTGCCAGGTGAGCCACCGACCTGTGTGCCCCGTAAGGCTCGAAGGTCACTCCGGTGGGGTGGTCGGCACCGGCCCAGGTCAACAGGTCGTTCGTCGCCGAGGTCCACATGACGGTATCGGCTCGCAGCGGCCACGGGGACAGCCAGCCCACCACCTCGTCGGTGAGTGCGGTGGTGACCGTCGGTGCAGCGTCCTGCCCGTCTGCCTCGTCGGGGAACACCTGTGCCCGCAGTGCGTCGGCGGTCGCGGCCAGTGCAGCACAGTCTGCCGCGAGGTGGCTCAGAGCGACCGGCAGGGTCAGGTCCGCCCCAGCGCCACGGTCGATGCCGAGTTGTCCGGCCAGGACGCCGATCGCCGGGGCCTCCAGGGTGGAGTTGACGGTGGTGGTCGTCTCCCGGGTCAGATTGTAGTGATCAGGGACAGGGACTTTACGCTCCGGGTCCTGAACCAGGGTGTCGATGACCTCAGTGGCCAGCTCCGTGGTGTAGCCGCGCATCCGGGCGCTGGCGCCCCGGTCCCGGTAGCCGGCGAAGCACCAGGCCAGTTCCGGGAGCCGTTCCAGGACATGACGGCGTCCGGCAGCATCGGAAGAGCAGCTCAGGGCGGCGCCGTCAGTGGTGCGCCGGGCACCGTAGCCCAGCCGCCACACCTCCCCGGCGGTGCCGGTAATGATCCTGCCGGCGTCCTCAAACCGGCCGAGCGGAGTGACCTGACGGTGTGCGTTCCACACCTGTGTCCCCGCCGCGTCCCCGTAGACACGGACCAGGGTGCCGTCAACGGCACCGAGCGGATTGTCCACCGATGCCGTTTCCGGGACGGGGAGAGCATAAACGTTCTCCCAGTTGATTCTGCGCCACAGATCCCGGGGATCGGCACCTGTGGGCAGGACCTGCGCCAGCAGGCCGGACAACCCGGTGGCCTCGAGGATCTCCACAGCGCTGGTCACCGTGACCGCGTCCTCGCCGGTCCCGGAGGCCGGGTCCCACCGTTGCAGGTTCTTCCCGGAATCGTTGACGGTGAAGGTCCCTGTCCCCGGTACCGCGATGACAGTGGCCCAGCGGTCCTCAGGGATTCTTCCGTGATCGGCGAGCACCATGTCGCAGACCAGCCGACCTCCGGTGCAAGGCAGCGTGCCGGCTCCGCCGACAGTCACTGTGCTGTCTGTGGGGGTCGCCGCCGTGTCCCCCTCCCACCACAGGTAGCCGTCGTATCCGTCCCGGAACAGGACGAGGACGCTGTCACCGACCGTGAGAACCTGACGGACGTCTTTCCCTGCCGTCGGTGCGGTCAGTGTCTTTGTCACCCGGGGCCCGTCAAGGATCTCGATCCGGTCACCGGCGAGCACCGCGACCTGCGGGAACGTACTGAAAACCTGGGCCTCTTCGCCGGTCTCCTCCCGAAGCCTATCCACGGAGTTCTCCAGAGTCGGCCAGGCGTACTCCACCAGCAGCCCGGCGCGGACAGCGGCGGTGAAGGACGCGACGGGGTTGACGGTGAACAGGGTGCGCAGTGCCTCAGGTGCCAGTTCAGCGAGGCGCGGGTCAGCCAGGTGAGGAAGCTTCTTCTCCAGGTCGTGGCCGAGGTCCGGGAGCGCCCCGGCACGCTGGCGGCGACGCTCGGCCAGATACTCCAACCAGCGGGTGAGCATGGTGCGGGTCCCGGAGTACGTCAACAGGACGTCAAGGTGTTTCGTGAGATCGGTGACCTCCCGGGCGGCCAGAGAGGTCATGGCCCGCAGGCCGAGGGTGGGGTGGGCGGCCAGGGCGTCGAGGTTCCCGTGGGGGTTTCGGGCCCACCGGTCCAGGGCGGGCCACCGGATCTCGGTGGCTTCTGCGGTGACCGCGCCGACAGCGCACAGCGCGTCGAGGACGGCAGGATGCAGGGTGGGCCACTGCGGGACCAGCGGTAGCGGCCCCAGGTCGGTGAACCCGGCGCGTGCGTG
>NZ_CACZOO010000145.1 GCF_902782855.1 uncultured Corynebacterium sp. | reverse complement strand
TCAGTGAGCTGTCGAGGAAGGTGACCGGTGACGGAGGTGCGACACCTGCGCAGGTCGGCGTGTTGCACGTCGCACTGGCGGCAGAGTTTCAGGGGTACTATCGGGATCTTCACCGGGAGTGCATCGATGACCTGCTGGATCAGATGGCTGTACTGCCCTCCAGGCTTCGAGCTGCTGTTGCCCTGATCCTGGAATCCGGGCGAGTACTGGACCGACAGAATGCGACTGCGGTCACGATCGCACGGGACTTCAAGAAGCTCGACATCAGTCCGTGGGAGAGTGTCCAACTCCGAAACGCAGACCGATATCGCGGATGGAGGGAGACGCTCGACCTCGTCACCTCGGTCCGGAATGCCACAGCGCACAGCAATGAGGAAGAATTCGAGAAGTTCGTCGATGGAAATGCTCTGGACCGGGGACGACGGGAGGACTGTCGTAACCAGCTTGAGCAGCTGGTGGTTGCCCTCCACGAGGTGACTGCGGCACACTTGATTGGCGTGGCATTCAATGCCGAAGAAGACAGGAGTGGAAGTAATGACCAGTAGCGGAGCTGTCATCCACCCGAAGCGGGGTGACCGGGTCATCGTCCCCCTGGGACCGCAGGGCAGGTTGGCCGTCGTCATCGGCGAGAACCTCAGCGGGAGGATCCGGGCGCGCGTTCTGTGGGAAGACGAGTATGACGATGACCCAAACGTGGAGCCGATGACCCTTTCCTGTCTGCCCGAGGAGCTTCAGTGGGCACCGGGGCACCCGAAGCGCTGAGTGCTCTGCTTGGAGAAGGGGGTCTACTCCGGGTTGACGAGGCTCTTCAGTAACTGCTGGGTGGCGGGATCCGTGGAGTAGACCACCACGCCCTTCATCCCGCGGGTGAGCAGGACACGGTAGCCGTTGCGCAGACGCTGGACCGCACTGCTTCTCGCGTCGGCGGGCACACCCTCCCGCTCCTGCTTCCTGGCCAGGCGCTTGAGCGTCGTGTACTCGGAGGCCTCGTAGTCCGGCTTGAGCTTCGCCTGCGTGGCGCGGTGCCGGTGACCGGCGACCTTCGCCATCGTCTGCTTGAACGCCTGGGACCCCGTCGCGTGGAGGACCTTCTTGCCCCGCCGCGACAGCTCGCCGAGCAGCGACAGGGCCACGGTCGACTTGCCGGTCCCCGGACCGCCGGAGACGACGATGACCCTCTTGTTGTCCGCCCGGTCGACGGCGTGGAGGACCAGGTCAACGGCCTGTTGCTGACGGTCAAGCAGCACGAACTGCTCCCGGTCGCGGATCTCCGCGGCCGCCGAGGTCGGTAACTGCTGCGACGGTGCCACCGCGGACTCCATGAACCTGTCGACGACGCCGGCGTCCCGCACGGGGGAGACCCGGGTCTTCAGGAAGGCGGCGAAGGTCTCGATGTCCGCACCGATGAACATCTCCGAGCACAGATCGGAGTGGTAGTCATCGAGTTCGGCGACAGCGGCGCGTTGGCTCACGTTGTGCAGGAAGACCGCACCCTGGACGGTCTCGGGGTGGCCGTCGAAGATGGTGAGGAAGTTGGTCAGCAGGTCCCGGTAGGTGTCGACCTGGCGCAACGGGTGCAGCCGGGGTCGCTGGGCTGGTGCCGGCGATGATGGCGTCCACCCGCTTGGAGTTCAGCGGGAGCTTCTGCTCGAAAAGGACGTCGACATCTTCGAGCCCGGCATGCTTGAGCACCTTGGCCAGCTCGGGGAGGCTGTTCTCCCAGGAGCGGCGCTCGGCCGGGGAATGACCCAGTCCTTCGTATCCGGCCTGGGTGGCCTTGCGGTCACCGAGGTCCTTCGGGTTTGCGAAGTGGGTCAGGAGCTCTGCGGCAGTCGTCCGAAGCAGGGGCAAAAGGGTCTCCAGGCAGCACGATTACTCGTGCGACGTAGAGGCATGTCCTGGTGGAAGCCGGTCGGGGTCGCTCTTACGTTGTTCACACAGTACCTGTTCGGGTCTGGTACGCGTAGAGGTGGGGGTGGAATCTCGGGACGTCACTGTGGTCGCCGGTGTTCCGTCTTCGGTCAGGTGCCGCAGGACGTGGTACCTGTACCGGTCAGTCGCGAGGTCATCGTCTTCGGGTGACCGTTCGTGATCACCACCGGGACACCGGTCTTACCGTGCCAGTGCCGCGTTGGACGAACCCCTTGAACCACCACCGCTGCCCGGACAACCGGGTCCGCTCCGCATTCGGCCCGGTTCATGGATCTCGGTGCCGGTCAGGTCAGTCTTCGCAGGCTTGAGCCTGAACTTCAGGTCATGCGGGTTCGAATCCACAGTCACGACACCCCGGCCGGCAGGCAAGAGAACCGAATAATTCCTGGGGTGCTCCTTCCGATCGGAACGGGCGAGGGCCTCCAGGCCAGCGACGAGGTGGTCGCCGGCCGTGGCGGACTACCGGTCCGGTCCGACCTCGTCGAAGCCTCCCGCGCAGGCCTCGACCGGGCAGCCGTTCCAGGTTTTCGAGAAGTAGGCGATGATCTCCTCGCCGACCGCGAGGGGATAGTCGAAGGAGATCTCACCGTTGATCTGCTCGGAGGCACGGCAGACCGAGTCATGGAAGAACTCGCAGACCTCGACATAACACCACATGTCCATCAGCACCCGGCAGATCTCCGTGTGCTCGATGCGCTCCGGGGTGGCCCCGAGACTGCGCAGGACCATACGGTGGACCAGGTCCCGGTCGACCGGGTGGTGCTGCCCGCAGTCGCACCATTCGGCGCCGGTGTCCGGCATCGACCAGACATCGGGGCGGGCCACGGGGACGGGTGTTGCAGAGGAGGTGGGGGAAGTGGAGACTGCTGTGGTGGTCATGGCCATCACTGTAGGGGATTCACCGGACAGGGAAGGCTCTGCCGTCGATACATCGAACGGTCTCACAGGAAGACGACGGGAGCGGCGCCTCATCACCACTGTCGGCGTCCCGCACGCCAACTGGCAGGGGCCGGACACGGTGGTCTGCAGACGTCGGGAGCTCCCGGGTCGGCGAGATGACGTCGGCGACAGGTGGAGCAGTATTCTCCGCAGAGCACGACGGTCACGAGTGCCCCGCATTCTCGATGTCGGCCGATGATGCTATTGAATTGAGACGGCGCTCAGCAGATCAGAGGGAACTACACGGACTTCGGGTACGGTTTGAACATGACTTCAAGACCTGCGGACGTGTTCCGCAACTGGCGGACTGCAGCGGGCGGGGTGTTCAAAGGGAGCTCCACCCTGCTGGCAGGTCTGGCGGCGATGACGGCCGGTGGGCAGTCGCCGAGCCAGGGGCTGGCCATCAGTCGGGACCGGGTGGCAGATGCTGAACCCGCCGCAGATGAGACGACCATGCTGCGCTGGTTCTTCGACTGGAGCTGGGTCCACCGCCGGGTGGAGAACATCCGCGTCCTCGACAACGCCCAGACCCGCCGCCACTTCAGCTTCGACGTGGAACTACCCGTCAGCCCGGAACTCCGACGCCGCGACAGTGACGGTAACCTCACCCACCAGGTCAATGTTCCGTTGCTGTTCCTGCGCCGGGGCATGCTCGTGAACCTGGATATCAGGGACACCGAAGGCAGGGCGATGCCTACCATCTCTTCATCAGAGAACCTGATGATCACCTACCGCGCGGTGAAGCAGTTGGCAGACCGGGTGGGCATGGTGGAACTGATGGCGGCGATGGTGGCGGCGGACCGTAGGCGCGAGGCGGAGGCCGGGAACCCGACAACCGAAGCCACTCCAGCGCAGTACGACTACAGTCAGGTCGTCACCGATGCTGTTCTCTCCCTCATCAACACCCACGGGGTGGACCGCGGACACTTCAATGATCGGACCGTCGACCGGCGCCAGGAAGACCACCGGCACCAGCTGTTCGAGGCTCTCGGCGAGATTGTCCACTGTCTGTGCGCTGACCACGAGCCTTCCGGTGGGGAGTCGGCGACTGTTCCGGTCCGCCTACCGAAGATGAAGAAAACGGGCACAGACCCGAGTTATGTCCTGGACACGTCCCCGGCGGTGGACCTGTTGGCCCGCACCATCCTCTATGCCGCCGAGCATCCGGCGTCCTCTGACCCCGGGGCCCTGCTCGACCTGGAACTGCTGTGTGTCCTGCTCTCCACTGTCTCCTACAGCTACCTGCTGTGCATCGTGGCCGACGAGAAAGAAGTGTGGACAGGAACCACCAGCCGACGCACCGTCGTGAAACTGGCCTGTGACGTGGAACCTGACGACAGTCGCCTGAACATCTTCAACCCCACCCGGAAAGTCCTCATTCGGTACTCCCAGGCCACCGCACGCAGTACCCACCTGGAATTCAGTCCACCCGAGAACGCGGTGGTCCAGTCCATCACCGCCCCCGTGGTGACCCATCTGGTCGATCCGACCGACACGGACTTCCCCGTGGAGACCATTCCTTTCCACCCCGGTATCCACCGCATCAACAGGCACAGTGACCTGGACCGGGACGGATTCTACCGGGCCTCCCAGAACAGGGTCCATGTCGAACCCCCGCTCGACCGTGCCGATCCGGTCCGGACGCTGCGGGTTTCGCTGACTCCGGAACAACGGTGGCAGGCAGGTATCTCGAGCATCGTCGCGGCAGTGGTTGTCGTCCTCTGCCGGTTCCTGTGGGGTGACGGTGTCGGTGGGTTCCCGGGCAACCCGTTCAGCGGCACGGTAGCGGTGACGATCACTTCGGTGGCAACCTCAGCGTGTTCCTCGCCCTGGAGACACTGCTCACCGCTGTTTTCGGTGCCCTGTTCTTCACCACCGGCAGCCACCGACTGTCCCGGCAGGTCGGTGGGCCTTCCCGGTGCGCGATCGGGCTGGCCTGGGCTGCGGCGGCACTGTCCCCGGCGGGACCGTCTGTTCGACCGGCCGGTCCAGGATCGGCGGAGTGTTCTCGCCGTGACCGAGACCGGGGCTTTTGACTGCCACTACCTCACTGATCCGGCGCACCGGGAGCAACTGGCGGGGCGGGCCCGCAACGCAGGTACGGAGCTGTCCGGGGCCTCCGGTACAGTGACGCCCCGTGAATGAACAGAATGGCGTCCTGCGTCCGATCAACGGCCGAGCGGTTCTCGGCCTCGACGTTGACGGCGTCATCGCCGATTATGCCGGGGGGCTGCGCCCGTACGCGGCCTCGGATTTCGGCGTCATCGCCGACGGGCTTCCGGAACCTGACATCTACAGCATCGTGGACGCCTGGCCCTTCTCCGACTACGCGCACTACCGGCGGGTGCACCGGGCAGCCGTGGAGGCCGGGCTCTACCGGAGCCTCCCGCTCATTCCTGGGGCGGCCGAGGCAATCCGTGAGCTGTCGACGGCAGGCGTTCACGTCCGGATCGTCACCCACAGACTGTTCATCGGCGGACAGCATGCCCGGGTGGTCTCCGACACCGTGGCCTGGTTGGAAAAGCACCGCATCCCGTACATGTCCCTGTGCTTCACCGGCCTGAAGGACAGCGTCGGGGCACACGTCTACGTTGAGGATTCGCCGGCCAACATTGCCGCACTCCGGGAGGAGGGGTGGCCGGTGTTCGTCGCCGACCAGAAGTACAACCGGGAAGTCGACGGGCCGCGGATCACCGACTGGTCGGAGGGAGTGGGGCAGATCATCGGCTTCCTCCGGGAACATGGGCAGCTGAGGTGAGCAGGGGTGAGGAGTGCGCCGATGACCCGATGGCGGAACCGATGATCTCCGATGGACACTCGGGCATCTGAATCCCGGACGACGGCGGCTCCCCGGTCCGGTCTCGTAGCAGCCGACCCCGACAGGCCTCATCAGGGCAGACGTTCCGGGTCCCGGTCGCTGCGGGGTGCCGACTGCAGTCACACCATTCAGCGGCGGTGTCCGGCGCCGACCTGTCCAGTCTCCACGCTACAGTTCTTCACTGTGACTACACAGAATCAGGCACTGCCCTTCGCCGTCGTCGATGTGGAGACCACCGGTTTCACCAACCGTGACCGCGTCCTCGAAGTGGCCGTTGTCCATGCAGACGCAGACGGGACCGTCACCGGGACCTGGAGCACGCTGGTCAACCCGGAACGGGACATCCCCAACAGCCGGATCCACGGCATCAG
>NZ_CACZOO010000144.1 GCF_902782855.1 uncultured Corynebacterium sp. | reverse complement strand
CGCGCCCCGCGAAGGTGCTCTTCGACCTCACCCCGACCGAAGACCAGGAGATGCTCGTCGGTGCCGTCCGCGAGTTCGCCGAGGACCAGCTCCGCCCCGTCGCCCACGACGCCAACGAGGCCGCCGTCACCTCCCCCGAGGTTCTCGCGGCCGCTGCCGAGCTCGGTATCTCCCTGATCAACCTCCCGGAGGAGTACGAGGGACTCGCCGCCGAGTCATCCGCCACCACCGGGGCCATGGTCGCCGAGGCCCTCGCCTTCGGCGACATGGGCCAGGCCGTCGCGATCCTCGCCCCCGCCGGCGTCGCGAACACCATCACCAACTACGGTGACGACGCCCAGCAGAAGACCTACCTCCCGGAGTTCTCCGGTGAGAACGTCCCGGTCTCCGCGGTCATCGTCAACGAACAGCGCGCCCTGTTCGACCCCTTCGTCCTGCAGACCACCGCCAAGCGCGAGGGTGACCACATCGTCATCAACGGTGTGAAGACCATGGTCCCCAACGCGGGTTCCGCCGAGCTCTTCGTCATCGCCGTCGACCTCGACGGTGTGAACACCTTCGCCATCGTCGAGTCCTCCACCGAAGGCGTCGTTGTCGAGGCCGACCCGTCCATGGGTCTGCGTGCAGCGTCCCTGGGCCGTGTCCTGCTCAAGGACGTCAAGGTCCCGGCCGCCAACCTGCTCGGCGGCGCCGAGCTGGACGCCGACACCCGCGGCGAGAACTACGCCGAGATCATCCGCCGCGCCCGCCTCGGCTGGGCGGCGTTGGCCACCGGCACCTCCGAGGCCGTCCTCGAGTACGTCAAGCCCTACGTCCTGGAGCGCACCGCCTTCGGCGAGCCGATCGCCAACCGTCAGGCCGTCGCCTTCATGGTCGCCAACATCCGCATCGAACTCGATGCCCTCCAGCTGATCACCTACCGTGGCGTCTCCCGCCTCGACCAGGGCCGCTCCTTCAACCGTGAGGCCGGCCTCGCCCGCCGCTTCGCCGCTGACAAGGGCATGCAGATCGGTTCCGACGGCGTCCAGCTGCTCGGCGGCCACGGCTTCACCAAGGAGCACCCGGTCGAGCGGTGGTACCGCGACCTGCGTGCCGTCGGTGTCGCCGAGGGCGTCGTCGTCCTCTAGTCCGCAACCACTCGAAGGAGCATAAGAAATGATCAACCTCGAACTCCCGAAGAAGCTGCGGGCCACCGCCAACCAGGCGCACCAGGCCGCAGCGCAGATCTTCCGTCCGATCTCCCGCAAGTATGACCTCGCCGAGCACGAGCGTCCCGTCGAGCTCGACACCATGGCCTCCCTCGTCGAGGGGATGACCGACGGTGGCGGCGACATGGCCGGCGCGTCCGGTGGCCGTGGTGACAGGAAGAAGGACGCCGGTGTCCGCAACGGCGGCAACATGGCGTCACTGATCAACGTCATCGAGACCTGCTGGGGCGACGTCGGACTGACCCTGTCCCTGCCGTACCAGGGCCTGGGCAACGCAGCTGTCGCCGCCGTCGCCACCGATGAGCAGCTCAAGCGTTTCGGCAAGGTGTGGGCCGCCATGGCCATCACCGAGCCCCAGTTCGGTTCCGACTCCGCCGCCGTGGCCACCACCGCCAAGCTCGACGGTGACGACTACGTCCTCAACGGGGAGAAGATCTTCGTCACCGCCGGTGAACGCTGTGACCACGTCGTCGTGTGGGCGACCCTCGACAAGTCCGCCGGCCGCGCCGCCATCAAGTCCTTCCTCGTCCCGCGCGACACCCCCGGTTTCGAGCTGGTTCGCCTGGAGCACAAGCTGGGCATCCGGTCCTCGGACACCGCCCACTTCATCCTGGACAACGTCCGCGTGCCGAAGGAGAACCTGCTCGGTTCCCCGGAGATCGACACCAAGAAGTCCTTCGCGGGTGCCATGGCGACCTTCGACAACACCCGCCCGCTGGTCGCCGGCATGGCCGTCGGTGTCGCCCGGGCTTCCCTCGAGAAGCTCCGTGAGATCCTCACCGAGGCCGGCGTGGAGATCGACTACGACGCCCCGGCCTGGAACCAGACCGCGGCAGCCTCCGAGTACATCCGCCTCGAGGCCGACTGGGAGGCGGCCTACCTGCTGACCCTGAAGGCCGCATGGATGGCCGACAACAAGCAGCCGAACAACAAGGAGGCCTCCGAGTGCAAGGCGAAGGCCGGTCGCATGGCGACCGAGCTGACCCTGCGCGCCGTGGAGCTCGCCGGTTCCTTCGGTTACTCCGAGCGCTCCCTGCTCGAGAAGTGGGCCCGTGACTCCAAGATCCTCGACATCTTCGAGGGTACCCAGCAGATCCAGCAGCTCGTCGTCGCACGCCGCGAGCTGAACCTCTCCTCCGCCCAGCTGAAGTAGCAGGTCAGAGTGGGTACCGGTGGTACCCGTACCCGTCCAGGGCAGACGCGACAGCGGCGCCCGGTCACAATGACCGGGCGCCGCTTCCGTGCCTGACGCAGATCCGCAGCCCTGGGGGTGGAAGTGAGGCGGCTCAGGACCCCGGGGAATGGGCACGCGGGGTGTCGCCACCAGTACCGAGGGGGCTTCACGGTCGCTACCAGTACCGAGATGCGGTAGTCAGGTACCTGATTTCCGCGTGACGGTACTGGTGGCTGCACAGGGCGGCGGGCCGGTAGACGGAGCAGGGGATCAGAACCGTCCGCTGCCCGGTGCCCGCCAGTTGGTGTCCGTCGGTGCGTACGGATCCCTGTACGGATCCCTGTACGGACCCCTGGAGAGTTGCGCGCCGCGCCCCCAGAGGAACCAGACCAGCGGTCCCAGCACCGGGAACACGAAGGCTGCGATGACCCACAGGACCTTGCCACCGACAGTCAGGGTGCGGGTTCTCAGAATGCTGACGAGCGCTGCAATGAACAGCACCGCAAGCGCGATGACGACCGCCGCGACGAGGATCAGGACAACGAACCACCATCCTCCGGAATCGGAGGTGCCGGTGGTTTCTGCGAGGTGGATCATGGTGGAAACGCTGCTCCTTCCTGGGAACTGATGACACTGTCTCCTCCATGGTGCCGCTGTGCCTGGCACCGGTCGTCATCCCCGGGTATGAGAACGGCGAGCCGCGGCCCGGACAGCACGAAGCCCCGGTCCACCGCACGGGCGGCGGGCCGGGGCAGGGCAGGAGAGGGGTGCCTCAGGCGGCGTCCGCTCAGTCCTCCATGCCGTTGTCGATCTTCGGCAGCTCACGCGGGACGATCTTGCCGACCGCGTTGCGCGGCAGCACGTCCATGAACACGAAGTAGCGGGGCACGTTGTGGCGGGCCAGCTTGGCCTTCACCGCGAGCTTGGCCTTCTCGGCGAAGCCGTCCTCGGTCTCGCCCTCGTTGAGGACGACGTAGCAGGCCAGTGCCTGGCCGAAATCGGGGTCGGGCACACCGTGCACGGCGACCTCGTAGACCTCCGGAAGGTCCGAGATCACGTCCTCCGCCTCCTGTGGATAGACGTTCTCGCCGCCGGAGACGATCATGTCGTCGCTGCGCCCGGCGAGGTAGAACAGGCCGTCCTTGAAGTAGCCGAGGTCCCCGGTGGAGACCAGACCGTGCAGGTTCTCCTTGTCCACGCCCGGACGGGTGTAGCCGTCGAAGAGGAGGTCGTTGCCGACGAAGACGCGGCCGATCTCACCCTCGGGCAGGTCGTTGCCCTCGTCGTCGACGACCTTCAGAGTCGTCGCCATCGGGGCTTTGCCGGCGGTCGTCGGGTGGGCCTCGAGCTCGTCCGGCTTCGCGATGGACGCCCAGGAGACCTCGGTGGACCCGTAGAGGTTGTAGAGCACCTTGCCGAACTTCTCGTGGGTGTCACGGATGACGCGCGGCGGCAGTGCCTCACCACAGGCGACGATGTTGCGCACGCCGGGGTTGAACTTCTCCGGGACAACCTCCAGCAGACGGCGCAGCTGCGTCGGGACGATGGCGATCGTGTCCGGCCGGTTCGCCTCGATGAGCTTCACGGCGTCCCGCGGGTTGAACTTGCGCTGCAGGATGAACGTCGCGCGCAGTGCGAGACCCAGCTGGATCTGGCAGAAGCCCCAGAGGTGGAACATCGGGGCCGGCACGTAGTAGCCGCGGTGGTGCTTCAGCGGGATGCGCGACATGATCGAGGACGCCGGCAGGTAGGTCTTCGGTTCCGGGCGTCGGGCGCCCTTCGGGGTGCCGGTCGTGCCGGAGGTGAGGATGATGGTGCGTCCGCGGCGCGGGTGGCCCGGGATCTTCTCGGTGCCGGGGGAGGTGCGCAGCACCTCGGTGAGGGTCGGCCACTGGGCGTTGCGCACCGCATGGTCCTCGGACTCCTTCGCCTCGGCGACGTTGGAGGCGTACTCGATGACGTCGTAGCCGAGGGAGGCCTTACGCTCCTTCTCCTCGTCGGTCAGTGGGGCGGCGGCGGAATCCTGGTTCTCCTCCCAGTTGATGATCACCGGGCACTCGTCGAAGCCCTTGGGCAGCAGCGGGATGAACTCCTCGTCGATGAACAGCAGGTCGATCTTCTGCTCCTTCATCACCGCGCGGGTCTGGGACGCGGAGGCACCGGTGTTGAACAGGACGATGTCGGTGCCGAGGCGGCCGTGGGCGCACAGGGTCATGAGGAAGCCACGGTGGTTGCGGCTGAGCATCCCGATCCTGTCGCGCTCCCGGACACCGGTGCGGTACAGTGCCTGGGCCAGCTTGTTCGTCTGGTCGTGGAGCTCGCTGTAGGTGATCGAGCCGGCGTCGTCGATGACGGCGGTGTGGTACGGGTCCTGTGCCGCCCCGAGAGAGAGCAGACCGGCGGGGGTGAAGGACCACTGGTATATCGACTTCAGGGCCTTACCCATCGCCAGCGGGCCCATGAGTCCCAGGACGCCGGACTTGAACAGGGGCAGGGTGCCCTCGGCGAGCTTCGGTAGCTCCCTGAGGGTGACGGCGGGATCAGATCCGCTCATGGTGGTCCTTCTCTCTGATGTTGCGGGATGGCAGGTGGTGACGGGCGGTGGTCCACACGCCCTTGTGTAATCCAGGTTACAGATAGAAATGTCCGGATTCGGCCGTTTACTTGTTTTTGAGGAAGCGAGCACCGGATGCGTCTGTTCGCTGACGGCGTACAACGTCGTGAATCATCAGAAAAAACCATGGTGACCTGCACGTTCATGGGGCTCGAGGGGGTCGTCGGCACCGGGAACACCCGCCGGAGGGGTGACGTTGACGATGGTGAGTCAACGGTGGGTCGGGAAGTCACTAAGGTGGTGCCCGTATCCGACCCCGCGAGTAAGGGAGAGCTCATGTTCGAGAGGTTCACTGACCGGGCGCGGCGCGTCGTCGTTCTGGCGCAGGAGGAAGCCCGCGCGCTCAACCACAACTACATCGGCACCGAGCACATCCTGCTCGGCCTGATCCACGAGGGGGAGGGCGTCGCCGCCAAGGCCCTGGAGTCCATGGGGATCTCCCTGGAGGCCGTCCGTACCGAGGTCGAGGACATCATCGGGACCGGCGGACACCCGCCGAGCGGCTACATCCCGTTCACCCCCCGCGCCAAGAAGGTGCTGGAGCTGGCCCTGCGCGAGGCCCTGCAGCTCGGCCACAAGTACATCGGCACCGAGCACATTCTGCTCGGCCTGATCCGCGAGGGTGAGGGTGTCGCCGCCCAGGTGCTGGTCAAGCTCGGGGCTGATCTGTCGCGCGTGCGTCAGCAGGTCATCCAGCTGCTGAGCGGCTACGAGGGAGGCGAGCCGGAGAGTGAGCACGCCTCCGACGAACCCGCCGGTGCCGGTGTGGGTGGCGGCGACGGCGTTCCGTCGGCCCCGTCCGGTAAGCCGGGCCAGAAGTCGAACTCCCTGGTCCTCGACCAGTTCGGACGCAACCTGACGCAGGCGGCCAAGGACGGCAAGCTTGACCCGGTGGTCGGCCGTGAGAAGGAGATCGAGCGCATCATGCAGGTGCTCTCGCGGCGTACCAAGAACAACCCGGTGCTCATCGGCGAGCCCGGTGTGGGCAAGACCGCCGTTGTCGAGGGTCTGGCCCTCGACATCGTCAACGGCCGCGTCCCGGAGACACTCAAGGACAAGCAGCTCTACTCGCTGGACCTGGGTTCCCTCGTCGCCGGTTCCCGGTACCGCGGCGACTTCGAGGAGAGGCTGAAGAAGGTCCTCAAGGAGATCAACCAGCGGGGCGACATCATCCTGTTCATCGACGAAATCCACACCCTCGTCGGTGCGGGTGCCGCCGAGGGCGCGATCGACGCGGCCAGCATCCTCAAGCCGAAGCTGGCCCGCGGTGAACTGCAGACCATCGGTGCGACGACCCTCGACGAGTACCGTAAGCACATCGAGAAGGACGCCGCCCTCGAGCGTCGTTTCCAGCCCGTCCAGGTACCGGAGCCGAGCGTCGAGATGACGGTCGAGATCCTCAAGGGTCTGCGTGACCGCTATGAGGCGCACCACCGGGTGTCCATCACCGACTCGGCGCTCGTCGCAGCGGCCCGGCTGTCGGACCGGTACATCAACGACCGCTTCCTGCCGGACAAGGCCGTCGACCTCATCGACGAGGCAGGCGCGCGTATGCGCATCAAGCGGATGACCGCGCCGAAGGCCATCCAGGACGTCGACGACAGGATCGCCGAGGTCCGCCGCGCCAAGGAAGCTGCCATCGACGACCAGGACTTCGAGAAGGCCGCCTCGCTGCGCGACGACGAGCGCAAGCTCTCCGAGGAGCGGGCGGAGAAGGAGAAGCAGTGGCACGCCGGTGAACTCGACGACGTCGCCGAGATCGGCGAACAGGAGATCGCGGAGGTCCTCGGGGCCTGGACCGGTATCCCCGTCGTCCAGCTCACCGAGGAGGAGACCTCCCGTCTGCTCCACATGGAGGACGAGCTGCACAAGCGGATCATCGGCCAGGAGGACGCCGTCAAGGCGGTCTCCCGGGCCATCCGCCGCACCCGTGCCGGTCTGAAGGACCCGAAGCGTCCCTCCGGTTCCTTCATCTTCGCCGGCCCGTCCGGTGTCGGTAAGACGGAGCTGTCCAAGGCGCTCGCGGAGTTCCTGTTCGGTGACGAGGATTCGCTCATCTCCATCGACATGGGCGAGTTCCACGACAAGTTCACCGCGTCCCGCCTGTTCGGTGCACCCCCCGGATACGTCGGTTACGACGAGGGCGGCCAGCTCACCGAGAAGGTGCGCCGCAAGCCGTTCTCCGTGGTCCTGTTCGACGAGATCGAGAAGGCCCACTCCGAGATCTACAACACCCTGCTGCAGGTGCTCGAGGAGGGCCGTCTCACCGACGGTCAGGGCCGGGTCGTGGACTTCAAGAACACGGTCCTCATCTTCACCTCGAACCTCGGCACCAGGGACATCTCCAAGGCTGTCGGCATGGGCTTCTCCTCGACCGGTGAGACGGACGAGAAGGGCCAGTACGAGCGGATGAAGGCGAAGGTCAACGACGAGCTGAAGAAGCACTTCCGGCCGGAGTTCCTCAACCGCATCGACGACATCGTGATCTTCCACCAGCTCACCCAGGCCCAGATCGTGGAGATGGTCGATCTGCTCCTCGGCCGGCTGCGCAAGGCTCTCGCCGACAAGGACATGGCGCTGGAGGTCTCCGAGCAGGCGAAGGACCTGCTCGCCAAGCGGGGGTTCGACCCGGTGCTCGGTGCCAGGCCGCTGCGTCGGACCATCCAGCGGGAGATCGAGGACCACCTGTCCGAGGAGATCCTCTTCGGCAATGTCCACGCCGGCGATATCGTCACCGTCGACGTCGAGAACTGGGACGGCGGTTCCCGGACCGACACCGCAAGGTTCGTCTTCGGATCGAAGCCGAAGCCGGCTCCGGTCGTCATCCCCGAGATCGCGGACGACGCCGAAGACGACATCGCGACCGTCGACGCCACGGCGGACGCCGGCGACTCCCAGTAGCGTCACCCGGGGACGTCATCCTGACGCCTCCGCCCCGACGGGGGCTACCGCGGCAGGCGGTAGCCCCCGTCGTGGCGTTCCACCAGTCCGTCGGCGAGCAGGGACGCCAGGGCACGGTCACGCTGTGCGGCGTCCGGGCCGGAATCCGGGAAGCTCTCCGCCGACCCCCGGGCACGCAGCACCGCCATGATCCGGCCACGCACCTGACGGTCGGTGCCCTCGAACTTCTGCACCCGCCGCTTCGCCTCCGCCTTCGCGGCATCGGAGGGCTCGGGGCGCCCCAGGGCAAGCCAGCGGCAACGTGAGGCGACCGGGCACTCCCCGCAGCGCGGGGACCGGGCTGTGCACACCGTCGCCCCGAGCTCCATGAGGGAGGCGCACATCCCCAACGCCTCACGGCGGCGTCCACGGTCGTGCAGCGGGCTGGTGTAACCGCGTTTCGTCAGGTCAGGGTCCTCGTCGACCCACGGCATGAGGTCGGCGACGTCGGCGAGATCGCGGGCCTTCGCCGGGCCCTGCAGGTACTCCCCGCGCACGATCCGGCGCTGGACCCGTCGGACATTCGTGTCCACGACCGGGACCGCCGTCCCGAAGGCGAAGGCGGCGACAGCCCTGGCGGTGTAGCCGCCGATACCGGGCAGGGCGAGCAGCTCGGAAACGGTCGAGGGGACCTCGCCACCGTGCCGCGCGACGATCGTCCGGGCACACTCGCGCAGCCGCAGCGCCCTGCGCGGGTAGCCGAGGTTCGCCCAGGCACGGAGAACCTCGTCGACGGGGGCAGCAGCCAGATCCGTCGGGGTCGGCCACCGCTCCATCCAGTCCCGCCACAGCGGTTCCACGCGGGCGACGGGGGTCTGCTGCGACATGACCTCACTGAGAACCACCGCCCAGGCGGTTGTGCCGGGCTCACGCCAGGGCAGCGGACGGGCGGTCCGGTCGAACCACTCGTTGAGCAGTTCTCCCAGTGAGTGCGGCGCACCGGGCGCACGGTGGGGCTCTGACGGGGCGCGGTCGGCGGAAGCGGGTGCTGTCATGATGGTCCACTGTGCCTCAGCGGCGGGCGTCGGACCAACCGGTGGGCGCCGGCGGCAGGTCTGATCCGGCCCGGCGGCACGGGGGTGGCACAATAGTTTTCCATGACCACAGATCAGACTGCAGTGTCCGCGGCGTCCCGCACCCCACAGGAGGCGCTGGATTCCCTCATCCGCGGTAACGCCCGGTTCATGGCCGAGGAATCCGCCCACCCCCGGCAGGACGGCGCCCGTCGTGAACTGATGACCACCGGACAGCGTCCCTTCGCCGTCGTTCTGGCCTGTTCCGACTCACGTGTCCCGGTGGAGATCATCTTCGACCAGGGCCTCGGTGACATCTTCGTCATCCGCACCGCCGGGGAGATCACCGACCTCTCGGTGCTGGCGTCGCTGGAGTTCGCGGTCGTCGGTCTCGGCGTCCCGTTGGTCGTGGTGCTCGGCCACGAGAGCTGTGGTGCGGTCGGCGCCGCGCAGAAGGCTCTGGAGACCGGTGAGCTGCCCTCCGGTTTCCAACGGGTACTGGTGGAGAAGGTGACACCCTCGCTCCTGGCGTCCCGCGCGCAGGGCAGGGAGTCCACCGCGGACTTCGAGCGTCACCACGTCGTGGAGATCGCGGCGCACATCGTGGACCGCTCCCCGCAGATCCTCCACCGGCTGAAGGAGGGCACCGTGGGGGTCGTCGGCATGCGCTACCGGCTGTCCGACGGGTTGACCGAACCAGTCGTGAACTACGGGACGACCATCGACGGTGTCCCCCGGCAGCCGTTGGACTGAGCAGGTGCCGGGCACGTGCCGGGCACGTGCCGGGCACGCGCCGGGCACAGGCCGGGCACAGACCGGGCACAGACCGGCGGCGGCACCGGGAGTGGCTGTGGCGTGGCTGTGGCGTGGCGGTGTCGTGATCGTGTCGTGACCGTGTCGTGACCGGAAAGCCGGGCATCCGCTGGATAGACTGGTCGGCGTGAGCCAGCCCACGAGTCCGTACAACCGCCCCCTGCCCCCGGAGATCTACCGTCGCCGTCGTATCGCCGCCGGGGTCGGACTGCTGGCGATTGTCGTGGTACTGGTGCTCATCGTCCGCGCGATCACCGGTGGTGGCGGATCAGACTCCGTGGCGGACGGTTCAACGGGTCCTGTGACGACCTCCGGCACCGTGTCCCGTGCCACGGGCGCGACCGGGTCCGCCCGCTCCGCCGGGGCGTCGACACAGGAGGCGACCGGCACCTCCGGGCAGGGGAGTGCCGCCGACCACCGGGACGGGGAGACCACCGGGGCCGTTGAGCCGGGCACCGTCTGCTCCCCGGACGTGCTGCGGCTGGAGGTCCGCGCCGGCGCCCCGACGTACGCCGCAGGTCAGCTTCCGGACTTCATCATGAGCGTCACCAACACCTCCGGGGCCGACTGCACCGTGGATCTCGCGGCGAACCCGATGAGCTTCGAGGTTTTCAACCTCGCCTCCTACGAGCGGATCTGGGGTGACACGGACTGCAACGAGCCGACAGTGACCCAGGACATTGACCTGACCGCCGGGGAATCCCGCAACTTCGCACTGAACGGTTGGTCGCGCACCACCTCAGCCCCGGACGAGTGCACCGACCGGGCGGATGCCGGCACCGGGGCTTTCCTGCTCTACGGGCACCTCGGTGACAAGGTGTCCGAACCGGGCACCTTCAACCTCGCCTGAGCACCGGGGAGCGGTCAGTCCCGGTCCCGCCTCCGGCGCTCCGGGTGCCTGCGCTCGGCGCGTCCGGCCAGCCCCAGGTGGTCCAGGGCCTCACCCAACGTCCGTACGGGGATGATGCGCAGGCCCTTCACCCGCACCCGGTCGGCGTCGCGGGTGGACGCCGGCACGATGGCCGAGGTGAACCCCAGTCTGGCGGCCTCGGACAGTCGCAGGCGGAGATCCGGGACGCGCCGGACCTCACCTCCCAACCCGAGTTCGCCGACTGCGACGAGACCGTCCGGCAGGACCCTGTCATGCCGGGTGGAGGCCAGCGCGATCGCGGTGGCCAGATCCGCCGCCGGTTCACTGATCCTCATGCCGCCGACCGTCGCCACGTACACCTCGTGCCCCATGAGATCGATGCCGCAGCGACGGGCGAGCACGGCGAGGATGGTCGCCACCCGACCGGTGTCGACGCCGGTCACCACCCGGCGGGGATTGTGCTGGTCGGTGTCCAGGGCGAGCGTCTGGATCTCCCCGGGCATCGCACGTCGTCCGTCCATGAGCACGGTGACCGCCGTACCCGAGACCGGTTCGTCCCGTTGGTTGAGGAACAGGCCGGAGGGGTCGGGAACCTCCCGGATCCCCTCGCCGGTCTGCTCGAAACAGCCGACCTCATCGGTGGCCCCGAAACGGTTCTTCTGACCGCGGAGGAACCGCAGTGCGCTGTGCCTGTCGCCCTCGAACTGCAGCACCACGTCCACCAGGTGCTCGACGGTCCGCGGGCCCGCGACGGCGCCGTCCTTGGTGACGTGACCGACCAGGAGCACCGGGATGCCGGTGGTCTTGGCGAAGGTGGTCAGTGCCGCGGCGACGGCCCGGGTCTGCGCCACACCACCGGCCACCCCCTCCACCCCGGTGGCGTGCAGGGTCTGCAACGAATCCACGATGACCAGTTCGGGACGGGTCACCTCGATCTGCCCCAGGGCGGTCTCCAGGTCATGTTCGGCGGCGAGCCAGAGGTTCGGTGACAGGGCGTCGGTGCGCCCGGCCCGCTGCCGGACCTGACCGACCGATTCCTCGGCGGTGATGTACAGGACGCTGCGCTCCTGCCGCGCCCACCGGTTGGCGACCTCGAGCAGCAGTGTCGACTTGCCGACGCCGGGTTCCCCGGCCAGCAGAACCGCACTGCCGGGCACCACACCACCGCCGAGAACGCGGTCGAGTTCGCCGATGCCGCTGGGCCGGTGCACCGCCCCGGTGGGGTCGATGTCGGTGACCTTCCGGGCAGGTGAGGCGGGTGCCAGACCGGACAGGGACACCACCCCTCTCCGCGAACCTGCTCCGGTCGCCGGGGTGGACGCAGTGAGAAGTGCGGGTGAGACCTCCTCCACGGTTCCCCATCCACCGCAGGACGGGCACCTGCCCACCCACTTGGACACGCGGTGGCCGCAGGAGGAGCATTCGTAGCCTGGGGACTTCTTCGCCATGGATGACAGCCTATCCGCGACCCGGACACGGAGAACGCGCGCCACCCGTACAAGGGGAACGCGCGTTCGATGAGTCAGGTCGTCGGCCTGATGCCGCCTAGTGGGCGGGAAGGTCGCCGAGCTTGCCGCCGTCCTTGGTCACGCCGTCCTGGTCGCGGTGCAGGGCGCCTGCCGGGGCGTAGTAGGACGCGATCGGGGCGTTGATCTCGATCTGGCCCTCGTCGAAGGTGAAGGTGACGTTGCGGGACGCGCCCGGGTAGAAGTCAGCACCCTCGAGCGAGGTGGCCAGGTACTTGGTGCAGGAGTCGGCGCCGAGGGCCGCGTCGGCGGCGTCCGCCCGCATGTCCTCGAGACCCTGGGCGGAATCCGCGACAAGGTTGCAGCGGCCGTCGATGGTCTTCGCGCCGCCGAGGTCGAAGGTGGCGTCCTCGACCTTGACGGAGGACAGTGTGATCGGGTTGTCCTTGATGGCCTGGTTGGAGGCGTTGAACTTCAGCGCCACCGAGTTGTCCTCCTGGATGATCAGGCTCACGTCGCGGACCACCGCGTCACCGATCTGACCGTTGGTGCCGTTCACGGCGGGGACCTGGTTGGCGGTCTGCGAGATCTGGCCGGCACCGCAGGCGGTGAGGGTCAGTGCCACGGAACCGGCGGCCAGGGCGAGTGCGCCGCGGGCGGCGGGGGACTTCAGGTGCTTCACTGTCTTCTCCTCCATTGAGGCATACGTCGTACTGCAGTCGAGGTCCAGCGTAGCCCCTGCACACCGCGGTTACCTACTCAGCGGCCCGCCGGAGCGGCCCTGGCGGGGGAGGGCGGGGGGAGCGCGGTGGTAGACTTGACCGTCATGGAGTTCAACATCGGGGACGTTGTCGTCTACCCCCACCACGGTGCCGCAGAGGTCAAGGGAATCGAGCAGCGGGAGTTCAAGGGCGAGACCGTCGACTACCTGGTTCTACGTATCCTCCAGGGTGATCTTCTGGTGAAGGTTCCGGCGGCCAACGCGGAGCTCGTCGGCGTGCGCGATGTCGTCGGCGAGGAGGGGCTGCAGAAGGTCTTCTCGGTCCTGCGCGAGACCGATGTCGAGGAGGCGGGTAACTGGTCCCGTCGCTACAAGGCGAACCAGGAGCGTCTCGCCTCCGGCGACGTCAACCGGGTCGCCGAGGTCGTCCGCGACCTGTGGCGCCGCGACCAGGACCGCGGGTTGTCCGCCGGCGAGAAGCGCATGCTGGCCAAGGCCCGTCAGGTGCTCGTCGGGGAGCTCGCGCTCGCCGAGGGTGTCGACGACAAGAAGGCCGACGAGGTCATCGGCTGGCTGGAACACGCAGTGGTCCGCCACCGTGAGGCCGCAGCCGCCGCCCGTGCCGCCGCAGCCGCCGGTGAGGATCCGAAGCACACCGTCGACCTCGATGAGGAGCTCGACGAGGACTGACGCTCCGCAGAGCCCCGCAAACAGGTCCCGTGAACAAGTTCCGGGTCGGGCCCCGGGGTCGGGGTGGGGTCAGGACGCGAAGGCGACCGGGGCCTCGCCCACGGCGCGGAACCCGTTCTTGTGGTCGCCGAAGACCTTGATGGCGCACTCGTCGACGGAGCAGTCCACGGCGTCCCCCCGCTCAGCGACGGTGAGGGTGACCTCGGCATTGCCGTCGGTATCGAAATGATCGGTGGCGCGCTGCTCGGAAGCCGCGGCGATCCACTTCGAGGAGGAACGGTCGCCGGTGCAGTCCGGTGCACCGCCCTCGCCCGCCGCGTCCGCTCCGGTGCCGACCTTGCAGATCCCCAGGTAGTACCCGGCCGAGGTGTCGAGACCGCGGACGGTGACGGTGATCTCGTCACCGTCGGCGAGATCCTGGGTCCTGTCCGCGGTGATCTGCGGGTCACCGGGGTCGCCGGCGGGGGTGTCCGGGGTGTCGGGGCTGCCTTCCCCCGTCCCCTGGTCGAGCTCGGAGATCGCCTGCTCGGCGGCCTCGGAGGCCCGCGCGTTGGCGTCCTCCGGAGTATCGTCGTCGCCCGAGCAGGCGGCAATCCCGAGGCCGAGGACGGCGGCTGCGGCGACGGCGGCGGAACGGCGGGCGACGGGGGATCGGAGAGACAGGGTGATGGTCATCGGCATTCTCCTCGGGTGGGGATCACTGGTGATCGACGCTGGCGTCAGCTTTTAGTACACCCTAGCAAAATCATCCGATCCGGACGGTCGTCTCCACGGAACCGAGGCCGTCGATCTCCACGGTGACCACGTCGCCGTCGGCGAGAAAGCGGTCCGTCCCGGCGCCCACACCTTCCGGGGTGCCGGTGATGATGACGTCACCCGGCTCCAGGGTCGTGAACTCGGAGATGTAACGCACCAGGTCCACCGGCTTGAACACCAGGTCGGCGGTGGAGTGCTCCTGGCGCAGTTCCCCGTTGACCCGGGTGCGCAGCACCGCACCCTCGGCGACGGGGTCGACGCCCGTGGTCAGCCAGGGACCGAGGCCGGAGGACGCGTCGAGGTTCTTGCCCTGCAGCCACTGCTGCGTGCGGTACTGCCAGTCGCGCTGCGAGAAGTCGTTGGCGACCGCGTAGCCGACGATGGCGGCACGGGCGTCCTCCTCGGAGGCACCACCGGCGGCGCCGGCAAGGCGGCGGCCGATGACGACCGCCAGCTCGCCCTCGTAGTCGGCCTTCGCGGACAGGTGCTCCGGCACAGTGACGTCGGTGAACGGCCCGGTCAGGGCGGTGGCGAACTTGGCGAACAGGGTCGGGTGCTCGGGGACGGGGTGCCCCATCTCCACGATGTGCTCCCGGTAGTTCAGGCCGACGCACAGTGCCTTGCCCGGCCGGGGGATCAGCGGGAGGAGGTCGGCGCGGCCCAGGGTGACGGCGGTTCCGTCGCGGCGCAGGCCGGTCTCCACCTTGGCGGTGAGGTCACCGGGGGTCTTCGCCAGCAGGGTGCCGAGATCGCAGCGCTCCACCACGCGGCCGGTGATGGTGGCGGCGTCTGCGGTGGTGCTGTCGTCGACGAGGACGGTGGCGACGGTTCCCGCGCCGTCGATCCGGGCTGTGGCAAGTTTCATCTGCTTCTCTCCTACAATGACGGTGTGACTCTGCGCATCTTCGACACCGCGACCCGTGAACTCCGTGACTTCGTCCCCCTGCGGGAGGGGCATGCGAGCGTTTACCTGTGCGGTGCGACCGTGCAGTCCGTTCCGCACATCGGGCACGTGCGTTCCGGTGTGGCCTTCGACATCCTGCGTAACTGGCTCACGGCGAAGGGTCTCGATGTCGCGTTCGTCCGCAATGTTACCGACATCGACGACAAGATCCTCGCCAAGTCCGCGGAGAACAACCGCCCCTGGTGGGAGTGGGCGGCGACCCACGAGCGTGCCTTCACCCGCGCGTACGACCTGCTGGGCGTCACCCCGCCGTCGATCGAACCCCGGGCGACCGGGCACATCCCGGAGATGATCGCCTATATCCGGCGCATCATCGACAACGGTCTGGCCTACGCCACCGCCGACGGATCGGTGTACTGCCGGACCGCGCAGGTGCCGGACTACGGTTTCCTGTCCCACCAGAAGCTCGACGAGCTCGACCAGGGGGAGGACGCCGCCGCCGGCAAGGAGGACCCGCGTGACTTCGCCCTGTGGAAGGCAGCGAAGCCAGGCGAGCCCGGCTGGGACACCCCGTGGGGCTTCGGCCGTCCCGGGTGGCACATCGAGTGCTCGGCGATGTCCCGGAAGTATCTCGGCGGATCCTTCGACATCCACGCCGGTGGGATGGACCTGCAGTTCCCGCACCACGAGAACGAGGCAGCCCAGGCGCACGCCGCGGGGGACGCCTTCGCCAACCACTGGATGCACAACGGCTGGGTGACGATGTCGGGGGAGAAAATGTCGAAGTCCCTGGGCAACGTGCTCTCCGTGCCCAACGTGCTGACCCAGGTGCGGCCGATCGAGCTGCGCTGGTACCTCGGCTCGGCGCACTACCGCTCGATGCTGGAGTACTCGGAGAAGGCCCTGCAGGACGCCGCCGCCGGTTTCCGGAAGATCGAGAAGTTCCTCGACCGGGCGGTGGAGCTGCTGGGTGCTGATTCGGTCGTTGTCGGTCAGTGGCGTCCGGAGTTCGAGGAGGCCCTGGACGACGACCTCGCCGTGCCCGCCGCGCTCGCCGTCATCCAGGACGCCGTGCGTTCGGGCAATGCCGCGCTCGACGCCGGTGACCGTGACGTTGTCGGGCGGATCGCAGGTGAGGTGCGCGCGATGATGGGCGTCCTCGGCGTGGACCCGCTCTCGGACACCTGGGCCGGGGAGGATTCCCGGGGTCGTGGCCAGGGCATCGGCGCCGGGGCGTCCTCCGAGGCTCTTGATGCCCTTGACGTGCTGGTGCGTGCCGAGCTGGAGCGCCGGGCGACGGCGCGTGCAGAGAAGGACTACGCCACCGCGGACGCCGTGCGCGACCGGTTGAAGTCGGCCGGCATCGCCGTCGCCGATTCGGCGGACGGTGCGACCTGGTCGCTGGGGTAGTTGGTGACCGGAGTCCTGCCACCGGATCTTCCGGTGCCGGAAGTCGTTCCGGTGGGCGCTGACGGTGCGGGGACGGGTTGCCGCGCAGTCTTCCGGTGACAGACCGCCCGTTCCGCTGAGGTGTGGAACACCCGGGTGCGGACGGCTGGACCTGCGGGTGGTGCCCTCGGCGCAGTGCAGGACGCCGATGAACTGGTGGTGTGTCAGGGGTGACCCATGCGTCCCGAACACACTGTCCACGGACTGCGGCGCTCACAGATCCGGGATTCTGTGGCGGGGACAGCGGGATCTGTGAGTACCGTGAACATGTTGCATGAGGAGGTTCGCTGACCGATGCCGAGGACGGTCGGGAGCGTCATCGGTTCTGCGTCGGACTGATTCTGGACGAATTCCAGGGTCTCCACGCCTTCATCGGTGAGGGCGGGATCGCGGCCGAGTGTGGCCAGCCCATCGACGATGCGTAAGTGCCCCGACTCTCACCGGTCACCGGATAGTGCATCCGGAGTCTCCGGGGAAACGGGGAACCCGTCCTCCGCCGACGGATTACGGGAAGAATCAGGTGGTCGTAGCAGATGCGCTTCGGCCTGGCGGAGCTATGCGAGAGGACTGATCGCTCCATGACCTGCAGCCACCAGTACCGAGATGGCAGCACATCTGCCACCAGTACCGAGATGCGGTAATCAGGTACCTGACTTCCGCATCACGGTACTGGTAGCGACACTGCAGCACGCTCGGTTCCGGCGGCGACACTGGCGGCGACACCGGCGACACAGCAGCGCCTCTGCAGCACGCTCGGTACCGGTGCTGACGGAGGGACACCCCCCCAAAAAAACCTACCGCTCCGCCAGCGCGGTGCCCTTGAGCTCCGGCAGGGTGAACGCGGCCACCGCGGCGATGGCGAAGGCCACACCGAACAGGGCGAAGAGGATACCGGTGCCACCGAAGACCAGCAGTGGCGGCACGATGAGCGGGGCGATGATCGAGGCGATGCGTCCGAAGCCGGTCGCCGCGCCCGTCCCTGTCGCCCGCATCGGAGTGGGGTACAGCTCCGGCCCGACGGCGTAGAGCGCACCCCAGGCACCGAGGTTGAAGAAGGACAGCAGGCAGCCGGCGACGATGATCGACCACTCGGCGTCCGCCAGTCCGTAGAGCCCGGCGGCGCACGCCGAGCCGATGAGGAAGGTGGTGAGCGTGATGCGGCGTCCCCACTTCTCGATGAGCCAGGCCGCGCAGGCGTAGCCGGGCAACTGTGCGATGGTGATGATCAGGGTGAAGGTGAAGGACTTCACCAGGGAGTACCCGTTGGACGCCAGGATCGACGGGATCCACGTGAACGCCCCGTAGTAGCTGAGGTTGATGCAGAACCACACGGTCCAGAACGCGGCGGTGCGCCGGCGCATCGACGGCGCCCAGATGGAGTCCACCGGTTCGGCGGAACCGGTGATCGCGGCGTCCCGCTGGGATTCGTCGAGGATACGGTCGGTCGCGGACGGGGTCGGTGCCTGAAGGAACCCGGCCGTCGGTTCACTCGCCTCGAATTCGCGGACCGTGGCCTCCGCCTCGGCGTGGCGTCCCTTCGACTCGAGGAAGCGCACCGATTCCGGCAGTGAGAGCCGCACCACCAACGCATAGGCTGCGGGGATGACTCCGATGGCGAAGGCCCAGCGCCAGCCGTCGTCGTTCATCGGGACCACCAGCGTGCCGATGATTGCCGCAGCGATCCACCCGACCGCCCAGAACGCCTCGAGCAGGACAACCATCCGGCCACGTACCGCACGCGGTGAGAACTCCGAGACCAGGGTGGACGCCACCGGCAGTTCCGCGCCCAGGCCCAGTCCGATGATGAACCTCAGTACGAGCAGCATGACCAGCCCGGTGGACAGGGCCGCCGCTCCCGTCGCCAGGCCGTAGACCAGCAGCGTGACGGCGAAGACGTGGCGGCGTCCGAACCGGTCGGCGAGCAGGCCCCCGAAGGTCGCACCCAGGGCCATGCCGATGAATCCGATCGAGGCGATCCAGGAGGTTTCCGTCCTGGAGAGATCCCAGTGGACGGTCAGGGCCGCCATGATGAAACCGATGAGTCCGACGTCCATGGCATCGAGTGCCCAGCCGATGCCCGAGCCGGTGAGCAGTCTCGTGTGCTTCTTCTTCACCGGTAGCCGGTCGAGGCGTTCGGTGCGGGTGAGCGACCCGGTGGAGAGCGAGGATGGTGAGGATGCCGAGAACGGTGGCGTGGTTTCCATGACCGATCAGGATACGCCCACCACCGCGCGGGGGACAGGGTCATGAATAGAGGTTGACCGGTACAGACGGATAGTATGGCCCCCATGGCAGGAAACGACAGGCGCCGTGGCGCGGTGCGCAAGACCGAGCGCAAGGGATCGACAAAGGGGTCCGGCGGGCAGGTCCGGCGGGGGCTCAAGGGCAAGAAGGCGACCCCGAAGGCGGAGGACCGCGTCTACCACGCGAAGTACAAGGCGAAGAAGGCCGCTGAACGCCGGGATTCCGGCCGCCAGGCGAAGAGGGACCCGGACACCACGCCCGAGCTGGTGGTGGGGCGTAACCCTGTTATCGAGTGCCTCCACGCGCGCGTCCCGTCGACCGCCCTCTACGTGGCACTGGGCACCGGCAACGACGACCGGCTGTCGGAGGCCGTGCACACCGCCGCCGAGCGCGGCATCCCGGTGCTCGAGGTCGCCCGTGACGAGCTCGACCGCATGACCGGCAACGGCATGCACCAGGGCATCGGCCTGCAGGTCCCGCCGTACACGTACGCCACCGACGATGACCTCATCGACAGGGCGAGGGATTCCGGACGCCCCGGTCTCATCGTCGTCCTCGACAACATCACCGACCCCCGCAACCTCGGTGCGGTCATCCGCTCCGTCGCCGCGTTCGGCGGGCACGGCGTGGTCATCCCGGAGCGACGCTCCGCCTCGGTCACCGCGGTGACCTGGCGGACCTCGGCCGGCACCGCCGCGCGGCTGCCCGTCGCCCGGGCGACGAACCTGGTCCGTTCACTGAAGAAGTTCCAGCAGAACGGCTACCAGGTTGTCGGTCTCGACGCCGGCGGCAGTCACACCCTCGACACCTACGACGGCACCACCCCGGTGGTCGTCGTCGTGGGGTCGGAGGGCAAGGGCCTGTCACGGCTGGTGGGGGAGACCTGTGACGACATCCTGTCGATCCCGATGACCTCGACGGTCGAGTCACTCAACGCCTCGGTCGCCGCAGGCGTGGTGCTCAGCGAGTTCGCCAGGCAGCGGCGGGTGCGCGGATAGCGTCCCCGCCACGCCGCCACACCCCCCTACCCGGGCCCTGTTCCGCACGACCCGGGGGAGTCCTCATGGTCCGGTGACCGCCCCGTGGCCGCCGGGCGCGACCTCCCGGTGGTGGTGGGTTCCCGCGCCGGGTTCGGTGGGGGAGAATTCGGGCGTGGCGTCGCGGGAGATGTCGCGGGAGATGTCGCGGTTCACGCGGCGTCCCCGGAGGTGACCGATGATCCGGCACACCAGGTAGATACCGAAGCTGATCGAGGTGACGAACGGGCTCACCGGCAGGCCCGGTCCGAGTGACAGGACCAGTCCGCCTGCCGCGGAGACCACGGCGAAGGCCGCGGAGAGGACCACGGAGACCACCGGGTTCGCCGTCACCTTCACCGCCGCCGCCCCCGGGGTGATCAGCAGTGCGAGCAGCAGCAGCGCCCCGACGATCTGCACCCCCTGAGATGCGACGATGCCGCTGATTACCGCGAACACCGCGGCGAGCAGTTTGACCGGCACCCCGTGCGCCGCAGCGAGCACGGGGTCGACGGTGGCGAAGAGCAGCGGACGCCAGATCACGCCGACGACGACGACCACCACCGCGGTGACCACCGCGAGCACCCCGAGGGACGCCCCGGACACCCCCACGATCTGCCCTGTCAACAGGGCGTAGGCCTGGGACGTGCGACCGGGGTAGAGGTAGATGAACAGTACGGACAGGCCCATGCCGAAGGCGAGGACCACGCCGGTGGTGGCATCCTGCTCACGCATGCCGAGCAGCGCGAGTACCACGGACGCCAGGATCGCGCCGAGTACCGCCCCCAGGGTGACACTCACCCCGATCAGCAGTGCGGCGGCCGCGCCCATCAGGGCGAGTTCCCCGGTGGCGTGCGCGGCGAAGCTCATCTTGCGCATGACGATCAGCGGGGCGACGGCCCCGGAGACGATGCCGAGGAGCAGGGACGCCCACAGCGCGTGCTGGACGAAGTCGACCTGGAGCAGATCCCAGGTGCTCACACCACCACCAGCTTTCCGTTGACCTCGGCGACCTCGACATGTGTACCGTACAGCCGTGACAGCACCTCGGTCGTCATGACCTCCTCGACAGTGCCGATGACATGGTCGTCCGGCCCGAGATAGAGGACGCGGTCGGTGACCTCCAGGACCGGGTTGACCGAGTGGGTGACGAAGATGACGGCCGTGCCGTGTGCGCGGCGGCGGCGGTCCAGCAGTCCGACCACCGCACGCTGGGCCCGCAGATCGAGGCTGAGCAGCGGCTCATCGCAGAGCAGCAGTTCGGGGTCACCCGCGAGGGCCTGTGCCTGCCGTACCAGCTGCTGCTGGCCGCCGGACAGGGTGCCGATGCGTCGGTCAGCAAGACCGGTGGCGCCGACCTCGGCGAGGGCCCGGTCCACCACGGACCCGGGGGGACGTCGGTTCCGCAGGACGCCGTGCCCGAGTGCCAGGCTCACCAGGTCACGTACACGCACCGGCAGATCCGGGTCGAACATGCGCTGCTGGGGAAGGTAGCCGACCCGTCCGGGTGCCGTCACGGCGCCGTGACTCAGCGCCCGGGTGCCGAGTACGGTGCCGAGCAGCGTCGACTTGCCGACACCGTTGGGGCCGAGGACGGTCAGGAACTCGCCCGGTTCGACGGTCAGGTCGAGATGACGCCACAGCGGTTCCACGGCGGCGTCGGTGAAAGTCAGCGCGGTCACTTGGCGGGGGTCTCCTCCGAGGTGGCTTTCTCCAGCGCGCCCACGAGATTGTCGAGGTAGTCGACGTAGGACTGGCCGTTGTCCGGGGACTCGTTGACGTTGACCACGGCATCCCTGTCGGTGAGTCCTTTGTCCCTGGCGGCGTCGGTCAGTTGGCCGGCGGCCGCGGTCTCGGCCTGTGCATTGGTGATGAGCACGTCGACGGTGCCGTCGGTGATGAGGCCACGGGCGGTGGCGAGGTCGGCGGCGGAGGGCTCGGACTCTTCCAGGGTCGCGTGGGCGAAGCCCTGCGGGGTGACGTCGGTGAGTGCCGTGCCGTCGAGCAGGAGTGCGGCGACCGGTTCGGTCAGCAGAACATGTGCCGCCGGCAGGGCCTGCAGGCGGGTGGTGGCGTCCGCGATGTCGGCTGTGACGGACGCGGAGGTGGTGGGGAAGGACGCGTCCCTGCTGTGCAGGTACGAAGCGAGGTTGGTGGCGAACTGTTCGACCAGGGGGAGGTTGAACCAGACGTGGGGGTTGATGTCGTGATTGTGGTCGTCGTGGTCGTCGTGGTCGTGCCCTTCGGCGGTGGGTGCGGCGGTGATCACCTCCGCGTCGGTCGCCGCATTGTCGGTGAGCCAGTTGTCGTATCCCGCGCCGTTGCCGAGGACGACGTCGGCGTCCCGGATCTCCGCTATGTCCTGGGCGGTGGCCTCGTACTCGTGGGGGTCGCCGTCGGTTCCGGAGAGAATGGTGGAGACCCGGACGTCGAGGTCGGATCCGGCGTCCTTCCCGTCGTCGATGACCTCCTGGGCGATTGACCCCCAGACCGCGGTGGACGCGACGATCCGGAGGTCGGCGTTGTCGGCGTCGGCGTCGTCGGATCCGCCGGAACATGCGGTGAGACCGAGTGTCAGGGTGAGCGTGGCGGCACCGGCGAGTGCGGTGCGCAGGGGGTGGCGGGGGCTTCTCATGAAGAAGAACGTAAAACTGTTGGGAATGATTGTCAATTGCAGTGGTGGCCGGGTTTCGGGGGTGCCGGAGGTTCTCCTGCGCAGGAGAGCCGACCCGGAGACTCCCGGCGACGACAACCTCCGGCGGATCGCACGGCCCCCTCCGGATCTTCACGGACCCGTGCTCGCCCTGCCGTGCGTGTTCCCCTGCTGCGCCGGCAACCGGTTCCTCCCGGTCGGGCGGGGCCGACCTGATCCACCGGCTAGACTGGACGATCGTGAACCGATCAAGCGGCCAGAGCGGGCAGAGTGGCCGACCCCGGCAGGGCCAGCAGGGCCGGCAGGGCCGACGCGGCACCCTCGCATCCATCGCCGCCGAGCTGGGCGTCTCCCGGACCACCGTCTCCAACGCCTACAACCGCCCCGAGCAGCTCTCCACGGAACTGCGCGAGCGGATCCTGCGCACCGCTGAAGTCATGGGGTACTCCGGTCCCGACCCCATGGCCAGGTCCCTGCGCACCCGGCACGCCGGCGCGATCGGTGTCCTTCTCACCGATGACATGACCTACGCCTTCGAGGACCAGGCCTCCCTGGAGTTCATGTCCGGCATCTCCGAGGCGTGCGTCGGTATGGACACCTCCATGCTGCTCATTCCCGCCGGTGCGGAGACCAGTGAGGATGACCGGCCCGCCACGCTGGTCAACCAGGCCGTCGTCGACGGGTTCATCGTCTACTCCGTCGCCGCAGACGACCCCTTCCTCGCCTCGGTGACAGCCCGCAACATACCCACCGTGATCTGCGACCAACCGGCAGACGACCATGGTGTGAACTTCGTCGGCATCGATGACGCGACTGCGATCCGCCCCGCCGCGCAGGCACTGGTGGACGCCGGCCACACCCGCATCGGTATTCTCTGCATCCGGCTGGACCGCACCCCCAACAACGGCCCGGTCAGTGTTGAACGTCTGGTGAACGCGCATCTCCACGTCCAGCGTGACCGCGTGACCGGCGCCCTCGACGTGCTGGAGGACGCCGGGATCGACCGGGCGTCGGTGCCGGTCATCGAACGTCACCTGAACACCCCGGAGACGAGCGCCTCGGCCGCCGCAGAGCTGCTGGAGAACCATCCCGACCTCACCGCCGTGATCTGCACGACGGATTCCATGGCTCTCGGCGTACTCGACTACACCGACCGGATGGGGATCAGTGTGCCGGGTGATCTCTCCGTCACCGGCTTCGACGGCATCCCCCGTGCCCTCGACCGGGGCCTGTCGACCGTCGTGCAGCCGAACCGGGAGAAGGGCTTCACCAGCGGTAACGTGCTCGCCGCGCTGATCCGTCGCCGTGAGGCGGCGCTGCGTCCCAGTCACCGGCGGACCGGTGCGGACACCTCCTGGTCGGAGCCGGACGGACGCATCGTGCTCGCCACCCACTGGCACGAGGGCGTCACTGTCGCGTCTCCCCCCGCGCAGCCGCGATCCTGAGCAGGACCTCAGCGACCTCGGTCGTGTCCGCCACCCGGCGGGACGCCGCGGTCTCGCCCTCACCGACCTTCACCCCGAGATCCTGCGGACGCAGGACGCGTAGCGCGGTCTCGTCGGTGGTGTCGTCGCCCATGAACAGGACCTTCTCAGGGGCCGTCGCACCGGTGAACCACTCCAGGTAGCGGCCCTTGGTCATGTCGGTCACCGCGACCTCGAGGATCATCTTGCCGTCGGTCAGGTGAACACCCGGCAGATCCTTCACCGCCTCCCGCAGTGCCGCGGTGGCAGCCTCGCCGGCGGCGGCGTCGACGGCGGTACGCCGGTGCAGTCCACGGGAGAAGGGCTTGTACTCCACCCACAGTCCCTCGTCCCGTTCCGCCTGCTCCTCGGCGAGCGCCGTGATCTGCTCCAGCAGGTCCTTCTGTTCCGTGGTGAGGACATCAGTCGCGCCGTCGGAGTCGGCGTCCTTCTCGGCGGGCTCCGCGCCGTGCGACCCGACCAGGCGCACATCGTCGGGACCGGGGGTGTCCAACGGATCGAAGCCGGTGATGATCCGCAGCTGCTTCAGGTCACGCCCGGACAGCAGCATCACGGTGGTGTCCGGCAGTCGACGCAGGATGTTGACCGCGCGGTCTGACCCCGGCACCAGCCGGACGGACAGTGGATCGGTGGAGAAGTCGGCGAGGGTGCCGTCCACGTCGAGGGCGAGCAGCAGGGAGGGGGCGGACGCCAGATCCGCGATGTCAGCGTCGGTGACAGGGCCGGGGACAGGGGAAGTCATATCCCCCAGGGTAGCGTCACCCGGCGAACGTGACGCCGGTCTCCGGGGTGCCGTCGACCCACAGCCGGAACTCGCGCAGCGCGTTGCGGTCATCGAACCGCCACCGCAGGTCGGGGGTCCCGAGCAGGTCGGTGATCTGTTCGGCGAGGTGGGAATCGCCGGGCGCGCAGTCCCCGCTGGTGCGCGTGTCCGTGTCTGAGAAGGTCACCCTCGCGTCATCTCCGGAGCCGTTCCAGTCCACCGAGCCGGTGATCAGCTCGCAGCCGATGGTGGCGGTGAAGGTGTCCGCTCCCACGGCGAAGGAGGTGCGGGCCTGCGTCGCGACATCTGTGCCGGCGTCGCCGACGGCTGTGACCTGCCAGCGGACATCGACGACATCGTCGGGTGCGTCGGCGGAGCCGCAGGCGGTGAGCGCGAGCACGGTCAGCGGAGTCAGCAGGACAGCTGTCGCCGCGACGCCGCTACGCACCCGGCGGAGACCACGCATCACTTCACGTCCGCCAGGGTCCTGAGGAAACGGCGCGCCCAGGCGTGCACGTCGTGGACGCGGACCTCGTTCCACATGGCGGTCATCCGTTCGCGCCGGTCCTCCTCCGGGGACTCGATAGCCTTCATGATCGCCGCCGCGGTGGAATCGACGTCATAGGGGTTGCACAGGTAGCCCTGGGTGAGCTGGGTGGCGGCTCCGGTGAACTCGGAGAGCACCAGCGCCCCCGATCCGTCGGAGTGGGCCGCGACGTACTCCTTCGCCACGAGGTTCATCCCGTCCTTCAATGCGGTGACGAGCATGACGTCCGCCGCCGCGTACAGTGCGACCACTTCGTCGAAGGGCAGTCCGGCGTGGGTGTAGTGCACCACGGTGTGGCCCAGACTGCCGTGCCGCCCGTTGATCCGGGAGACAGCCAGTTCCACGTCGTTGCGGGTTCGCTGGTACGAGTCGATCCGCTCACGCGAGGGCGTGGCGACCTGGATCAGGCAGACGTCGTCGGCGTCCAGCTGGCCACGGTCCAGCAGCTGCTCGAGGGCCCTGAGCCGCTGCAGGATGCCCTTCGTGTAGTCCAGCCGGTCCACCCCGGCCAGCAGGACGCCCGGGGAACCGACCCGTCGGCGCAGCGCGGAGGCTGCGGCGATGGTCTCCGGGGAGGACGCCTTCTCCGACACCCCCTCGGAGTCGATGGAGATCGGGAAGACACCCACCTGCACATCCCGCCGGGTACCGTCGGGACCCTCGACATGGACCGTGCCGGCCACCGCGTCCCGCCGGGGCAGGCGAGCCCCTCGGATATAGGAGACGCCCTCCTCGTCCGTGCCCTCGGCGCCGTCGTCGGCACCGCAGGCGTCCCCCGCGCCGACCCTGGCGAAGGAGACGTCCGCTCCGAGGGCGCGGAGGGTGTAGAGGAAGTTCCACGCCGAGTCCGGCGTGTGGAAACCGATGAGGTCGGAGCCCAGTGTTCCGAGCAGCACATCCCAGCGCCACGGCAGCTGGCGGAACAGTTCCGGGGCGGGGAACGGGATGTGCAGGAAGAACCCGATCCTCAGGTCGGGACGCAGTTCCCGTAGCATCCCGGGTACCAGGTGGAGCTGGTAGTCCTGGACCCACACCGTCGCACCGGGTGCGGCGGCCTCGGCGGCGGCCTCGGCGAAGCGCCGGTTGACCGTCATATAGGACCGCCACCAGGACCGGTGGAACTCCGGGTGGACGATGACATCGTGGTACAGCGGCCAGAGGGTGTCATTGGAGAAACCCTCGTAATAGGTCGTGAACTCCTCGGTGGACATGTTCACCGGCAGGAGGGTGATCGCCCCCTCGGGCATGTCCGCGGCACGGATCTCCTCCTCCGGCGAATCGGCCGTGGTGCCGGGCCATCCGACCCAGCAGCCCCGGGAGCTCTCGAGCACCGGGCGCAGGGCGGTGACGAGGCCACCGGGGCTGGTGGTCCACACGGTCTCGCCGGTGCGGTCGGTGGTGCGGTCCACCGGTAGGCGGTTGGCGACCACGACCATGTCACGGGGCGTGACGGGCATGACGGTCAGGCCTCGTCAGCGGTCTTCTTCGAGGCCGCCTTCGTCGTCTTCTTCGGCGCGGCCTTCTTGGTGGTCTTCTTCGCTGCGGTCTTCTTCGTCGTCTTCTTCCGGGTCTTCTTCTCCGGCTCAGGCTCGGTGAACTCGGCGAGAACCTTACGGTGGATCAGACCCTCCGGCTCGACGCCCAGCATGCACATCAGGGTGGCTGCGTCAAGATGGTCCTGGGCGTAGGTGGCGACGATCCGCTGCGCTGCGGCGGCGGTGTCCTCCTCCACGGTGTGCAGGGATTCTGCGCTGGTGGTCTGGTTGTCGGTGACCTTCGGCGGCACTGGTGCTCCCTCTAGATATGGTCGTGCGGTTGCAAGAGTGCCATTCTACCCGTGCCGTCTGCGTCCTGCACGCTCCACCCGCAGTTTCCAGTGCCGGGGTGCGCGGCGCACCCGCGGCCGCCGCAGACCCAGGTCGCGGTGCAGGATGCGGGGCTTGCGCAGGCGTCGGGCGAGCCATTCGCCGAAGGTCACCCCGGCGGCCAGGGCGGTGGCGGTGGCCAGTGCGATGCCGAGGCTCGACAGGCCCAGGACAAGTTGGTCGGACAGCAGGGAGTACATGCCGCGGTACAGTGACAGGCCGGGCAGCAGCGGGGTGATGCCGGCGATTGCGGTGATCTGGGGCGGGATGAGGTACCGGCGGGACAGCAGGCCACCGGCCAGACCGATGAGCACGGCGACCGCACCGACGGCGGTCACCCGGTCCAGCCCTATCACCGGCATAGCCAGTTGGTGGACGGTGAAGGCGACGAAGGTGGTGAACGTCGCGACGACGAGGGCGCGACGGTCGCAGAACTCGGCGACGCAGAAGAACGCCGCCGCCCCGACCCCGCCGAGGATGCGCAGTGCTACCCCGCCGACCCCGCCGAGGTCGGGGGTGGAGGTGTCCAGCGGGGGCAGCGTCATCCCGAGCCTGCTCATCAGCTGGATGCCGATCGCCACGCCGGCGATGATGCCGCCGGTCATGAGCACCGTCTCGAAGAACCGGGCGGACGCGGTGACCGGCGCTCCGGTGACACCGTCCTGCAACGCCTGGACCAGCGTCAGCCCGGCGAGCATGGCGATGATGCAGGACGCGATGACGATCGAGGGTGAGACGTGGACATGCAGGTCACGGGCGAAACTGTAGGTCACCGCCGCGGGGATCGTCGCGATGACGCCGCCGATGAGGTTCTGGAAGAACAGCGGTAGCCGCTTTCCGCTGAGCCAGAGGTTCACCGCCATGATGATGGTGGTGGTTACCATGGCGATCAACGTCACCACCGCGCCACCGCCGAGGAGCAGGCCGACGAAGCCGGCGAAGATCCCCCAGGACGGCGGGACCCACCTCATCCGGTAGGGGAGCGGCCGCTGCTCCAGTTCCTCGACGATAGCGGTGGCCTGCTCGACCGGGGTGGCCCCGTTGACGATCGAACGGATCAGCCGGTCGACCTCTGTGAGCCGGGAGAAGTCGGTGTTCAGGGCATGGACCACCCGGAAGGTGATGACCGGCGGGTCGGCGTGGGCGATGGTGCGGGTGTAGACGGTGATGGTGTTGAGGGTGATGTCCACGTGGCAGCCGTAGAGGCCGTAAGCGGAGGTCACCGCGAGGATCTGGGCCTTGGTGTCCGAGTTGCTGGTGCCCGAGGACAGCAGCAGGTCACCGATGCGGGCGGCGACATCGGTCACGCGGTGGATCGCCAACGGGTCGGTGAGGTCCACGGGCGCCAACGGGGAGGGCGGCGGGGCCATCCGGATCGTGTCGATGGTGGACCGGTTTCCCCCGAACAGCAGGTCTGATGCCTGACGACGCCACTGCGCCAGACGTGTCCGCGCGAGCGTCTCGCTGCCACCCATGAGAGACTTCCCTCCGACGTCGGTCCGGTCAGTCGACACACTACGACACTGCGTGGTGGTGGGCGAACCCACGGATCGGGGACGGGCCTGATAGAGTCTCGTGCGGTGTATTCCGCACCCGCTGGAGTGGCGCAATCGGTAGCGCAACGGTCTTGTAAACCGTAGGTTGCGAGTTCAAGTCTCGTCTCCAGCTCTCTGAACAGCGAAAACGCCTCTGCAGGATGGTCTGCAGAGGCGTTTTCGGCGCTGACGCGGCTGTGACCCCCACAGTCGTCCTCGGGTGCCGACAGGCTCCTACGGGGTCAGAGGTGGTCAGCGATGGTGTCCGCCACGAACTGTGATCCGGCGGCCGACGGGTGGAAGGCCATGTGGTAGTCCGGGGTGGTCGTGTCGATCACACCGGCGACGAAGCGCTGCGCGTCTGCGGCGCAGGTGTCGTGGCCGCGGGCTCCGTCGATGATTTCCACGTACCCGGCGCCGATCCGGTCGGCGGCGAGCTGTTGGTTGCCGCGGTTCCAGTTCTCCACGTCACGCAGCAGCGGCACGGGGAGGCCCAGTGGGGCGTCAGGGATGACGTTGAGCGGGCAGAACATGGTGCTGGTCCGGTCTACGGTCGGCAGTGCCCCGGAGATGATGATCTCTGCCTGCGGTGCGGCGGCACGGATCTTCGTCGCGGCGGTCTGCAGGTTGGCGACGTAGTCGCGCTGTACGGCGGCGGGGTCGATCAGACCGAGGTTTCCGTTGTCTGCGGCGCCGAAGGGGCCGTAGTCGTTCATGCCCACGGCGATGATCACGGTCGAGTCATCGTGGACGGCGCCGTGGCTCACGGCCTGATCGATGCGGTGGAGTATCGTCCGGCTGGTCTGGGCGGAGCAGGACCAGTCGGAGACCGGTCGTCCGGTGCGCTCGCCGAGCTTCGCGGGAGTGTTGTCCGGTGCCTGGAGGCATCCTTCGGTCGACGGGTAGTCGCGTGCCCGTTCCCCGATATTGCCGGGCGCGCTGACCAGGAAGTTGTGGATCTGGTCGGGGTTGGCGGTGAAGGAATCGCCGAAGGTGACGATGTTGCCGTTGTGGGTGGGGTCCGCTGTGGCGTCCGGAGAGAAGACGTTGACGGTGGCGGCTACCGCGCCGGCGGCGGCCAGGACGGCGGTGGTGAGGACGGTGAGGGAGCGTCCGCGATATGTCATGCGGTGCTTCATTTAAAAATGCCCTTAACTTATGTGTGAAACCACTGCTGTGGCTATTGAAGAATACATAGTAATGTGAGAGTATGCGAATCTTCCGGTCATCGCACCGCTGCGGCGGGACGGCAGATAGACTTCGCCTGTGACCGATACCAGCATCACCGTGCGTGATACCTGCGACGCCGACCTCCCCGCCATCACCGACATCTACAACGACGCCGTCGTCAACACGGTCGCGGTGTGGAACAACGACACCGTCGATGTCGGCAACCGGCGTGACTGGCTCCGGGCCCACCAGATTCCCGGTACGGCCGCACTCACAGCGGTCGATGCTGACGGCCGGGTCCTCGGCTACGCGACCTACGGCGAGTTCCGCCACTACGACGGTTTCCGTGACACCGTGGAGAACTCCGTCTACGTCGCCGCCGACGCCCGCACCGGTGGGGTGGGCACTGCGCTGATGGCCGGGCTCCTCACCCGGGCCAGAGCAGGGGGAGCACACGTCATGGTCGCCGCGATCGAGTCGGGGAACACGGCGTCACTGAAACTGCATGAGAAGCTCGGGTTTGCCACGGTGGGCATACTGCTGGAGGTCGGGACCAAGTTCGGACGCCGCCTCGGTATGACGCTCATGCAGGTCTTCCTCGACTGAGGCCGGCCACGCCCTCCGGCTACTTCGCGGTCCGCAGCAGCAGCGCCACCCCGACGAGCAGCACCAGGCCGATGCCGAGGGTCCCCGCCCGGTCGTCACCCGCCAGCCCGGTGAACAGGGCGAAGACCGTCGGCGCGAGCCAACTCACCGCCCGGCCGGTGGTGGCGTAGAGGCCGAACATCTCACCCTCGCGGCCCGGCGGGCAGATCCGGGACAGGTAGGAGCGGGAGGCAGACTGCGCCGGGCCGACGAACAGGCACAGTGCCAGGCCGAAGATCCAGAACATCAGCGGACCGGAGACGACGAAAAGCACCAGGGCGATCGCCACCATGAGCACCAGGGAGACAGCGATGACGGGCACGGGGCCACGACGGTCGTCGAGGCGTCCGGCGAAGAGTGCCCCGAGGGCGGCGACGATATTCGCACCGACACCGAAGATGAGGACATCGGCGTCCGACAGTCCGTAGACCGACACCGCGAGAATCGCGCCGAAGGTGAAGACGCCGGCCAGACCGTCGCGGAAGACGGCCGAGGAGATGAGGAACCACACGGCTTTGCGGTCGGTGCGCCACAGTACGGCGATGTCGCGGAACAGTGCCTTGTAGGAGTCCTTCCACCCGGTGGTCCCGGTGCCGTTGGGCTCGACCTCCGGGACGCGGCGGAACAGCGGGATCGCGGAGAGTCCGAACCACACGGCGGCGATCAGGGCGACGATGCGGACGTTCCAGCCGTCGTCGGTGGTGATGTTGAACAGGCCGCGGGTGTCGCCGTCGCCGGCGATGAAGCCGACGTAGCAGAACAGCAGCAGGAAGATGCCGCCGAAGTAGCCCATCGCCCAGCCGAAGCCGGAGACCCGGCCGACGTTCTCCTTCGTGGAGACCTGGTTGAGCATCGCGAAGTAGCCGACCTCGGCGAACTGGAAGGTCACCGAGGCGACCGCCATGATCACCGCGCCCAGCCAGAAGTAGCCCGGGGCGTCATCGCCGACGAAGACGAGCATCAGCATCAGCACCACTGTGACGATCGTCCACGTCCGCACCGCGCTGCGGCGTTTCCCCCGCGCGTCCGCGCGGCGTCCGACCACCGGGGCTGTCACCGCGATGATGACACCGGCGGCGGCGATGGCCGCCCCGTACCAGGTGGACGCGCTGACGGAGCCGCCGAGTGTGTCGCCGACGGAGTCGGTGAGGTAGACGGCGAAGATGAAGGTGACGAGGACGGCGTTGAAGGCGGCGGAGCCGAAGTCCCAGAAGGCCCAGGCGGTGACCGTGCGGCGGTCGGTGCGGGTTGCGGTGGCGGTGGCGGTGTCAGGTGCCGGGGTGGGGGCGGTCATGTCCTTGAGGATACGGTGTGCGCCGAAACCATCCGGGAGGGTGGTTTGTGCGGGGGCGACCGGCCGCGATCAGACTCGGTCACGCTCCCGGCGGAGGGTGGCTATTCCCTCGCTGATGGTCGTCACCCGGAAGCCCGGGAACGCTGAGGTGAACTTGTCCGTGACGAAGGTGTTGTCGACCGCGTACCGGGGGAGGAGTTCCCACAATTCACGGATGTTGCTGTTGAAGAGTTTCCCGACGGCGAACACGGGCTTCGGTACGACGGTGAGGCCGATCTGGCGTTCCCATTCCTGTGAAGTGAGGTGGACGAGTTCCCGGTAGGTGGGGCGCATGGTGTCGACCGGGAGGTGCCAGGTCTGGCCGTAGGCGGTGACGGTGTTGCCGATCAGTGCCATGGCGCGGCTGGCGTCCGGGGTCCAGATGAGGCTGCGTCGAGTGTCGGCGCTTAACGGGATGCGGGCCTTCTTCCCGTCGGCGACGGCGTCGAAGACCAGGGAGTTGGTGAAGCTCTGCGTTTGCCCGGGGCCGTAGAACTCAGGCGCCCGGCAGATGACCGCCGCCACCCGGCCCTGTTCCATGGCGTCGAGCAGCAGGGTGGTCATCGTGGCCCGGGTTCGCCCTTTGCTGCCGACCGGGGCGAAGGGGGTGTCCTCGGTCTGAGGTGTTGCTGTCATCGGGTACATGTAGGTGTTGTCGAAGAAGACGAGCCTGGCACCGTGCTTCTCGCAGGCGTCGATGGTGTTGGCCATCATCGTCGGCAACTGTCTGGCCCAGAGGTCACTGTCCGGTGGCAGGCCGACGGTGAGGTAGACGATGTCGCTGCCGGCGACGGCGGCGTCGGTGTCGCCGGGGTTCATGAGGTCAGCTGCGACCAGTTGGTCGGTCTCGTGAAGCCGCTTCGGGTGGCGACTGACGAGCCGGAGGTCGGTGGTGTAGTTGTCGTGGAGTTCGTGGGCGAGTCCAGTGCCGATCTGGCCGTTGGCTCCGAGGATGGTCTGCATGGTCGTTCCTCTGATCCGTTACCGGGGCTGGGACAGTACGTTGACCAGGGTTGTGGCGAGCTTCTTCGACGATTGCGGGTTCTGGCCGGTGAAGAGGTTGCCGTCGCGGACCACGTGCGGGCGGAAGGGGATCAGTGCCTTGTCGTAGTCGGTGCCGATCTCGCGGAGCTTGTCCTCGAGCAACCACGGGGCCTTCTTAGCGAAAGAGTTGACCAGTTCCTCTCGGTTGGACAGGCCGGTCACGTGCTTCCCGGCGAAGGGGGTCTCTCCGTTGTTGTCGACGGTGGCGAGCAGGGCCGCGGGTGCATGGCACAGCAGGGCGAGCGGGCGTCCGGAGGTGAGGCGTTCGGTGAGGATCGTGCCGGAGACCGAGTCGACGGCGAGGTCCTCCATGGGGCCGTGGCCACCGGGGTAGAAGACCAGGTTGTAGTCGTCCTGGTTGACCGCGTGCAGGTCGGCGGGGTTGTCGAGGACCGGGGTGAGGTCGGCGAGCCGGGTGCGGAACTTCTTCACGGTGTGGGGCAGGACGCCGCCGGTGAGGCCAAGGCTGAGTTCGTCGACGACAGGGGTGGCGGCCCCGGGGGTTGCGACGGTGACGTCGAAGCCGGCGTCGGTGAAGATGCCGTAGGGGACGAGGAATTCCTCGGCCCAGAAGCCGGTGGGGTGTCGGGTGCCGTCGGTCAGTGTCCAGTGGCGGGCCGCGGTTACGGCCATGAGGACTGCAGTCATGGTGTGGTGTCTCCTTTGTGGACATGGTTCTCCGATGGTGTGGACGACGGTAGGCGCCTATGTAAGCGCTGTCAACATTAGTGTGCGGTTGCACTACCTGGAGCAGGGCCGGGCAGAAGCGGGGTCGGGATGCTGGCGGAGCTCAGGCCGGTGGGAGAATGGCGCTGAAGGCTTCGCGGACCCGGTCGTCCACTTCGCCGGGATCGGCTGCGGAGAGTTTCCCGTCCACGTGCAGGCAGGCCAGCCCGTGGGCGGTCGACCACAGGCCTGTTGACAACGCAGTGATCTCAGTCTCCGACCTCCCGGGGTAGACGCGGGCGAGCGCCAAGCCAAGGTTCTCGTGGAGCCGACCGGAGGCGAGGACCCGGTCATCGTCTCGGTCGTCGCAGACCGTGCCGAACATGAGGCTGAACATACGCGGCCGTCGCAGGGCGAACCGCACGTACCGAACGGCGAACTCGGTGAGACCGCCGGACGTCGACGGCAGGTCACCCCCGGCGAGGAGGCTGTCGCCGAGACTCTGAAACCCTTCGGCGGCGACGGCGGATTCCAACTCGCTCCGGTCGGAAAAGTGGCGGTAGGGTGCGGTCGGGGACACTCCGGCCTCCCGGGCGACAGCTCGCAGTGAGAACGTGTCGCCGCGCTCGAGTATCGCGACGGCCGCCTCCACCAGTGCTTGCCGGAGGTTGCCGTGATGGTACCCATCATTCTTTGATGTCGTCATCGGCCACCGCCCCCTTCCACGCGTACATCCGGTTGTGCACCGTCAGGTACACCCCGGCGAGGATCGCCGAGAGCAGCGACGCCGCCAGCGCGATGATGACGCCGTAAGCCACCGGGAGGATGCCGCCGCTCTTGTCGGTGGTGAGAAACCGGACGGTGTGGGTGACGCTGCTGGTTCGTGGACCTTCCATGTGGGAAACGGTACGCCTGGCGGTACGGTGGGCTGGTGATGAAGCTGAGGAAGACGACGGAGGACCGGTACCGGGCCATGGCCGATCGCGTCGCCGCCGACGTCATCGCCCGGTACTCGACATCGTTCACTCTGGCCACGCGTCTGCTGTCCCCGCCGGTGCGTCGTGACGTGTGCAACCTCTACGCCGTCGTCCGGATCGCCGACGAGATCGTCGACGGCGCCGCGGCGGCCGCGGGGGAGGACGGCACCGGCATCCGCGCGCACCTCGACGCCTACGAGGACGCCGTGCTCGCCGCCGCCGAGCCGGCCGCCCCCGGCGCCACCGCCTTCCACACCGATCCGGTGCTCCACGCCTTCGCCGGTACCGCCCGCCGCTGCAGGCTCGATACCGCGCACCTGCGGGCCTTCTTCGCCTCGATGCGCGCCGACCTGGACCCCGGCGTCCACGACGGGGCGTCCCTCGCCGCCTACATCCACGGGTCCGCCGAGGTCATCGGTCTGATGTGCCTCGACATCTTCGGCACGCACGGCACCGTCACCGCTGACCGGGCCTGGCTCGCCGAGGGGGCGGCGTCCCTCGGGTCGGCGTTCCAGAAGGTCAACTTCCTGCGCGACATCGGCGCGGACACCACCGTCCTGCGCCGCCACTACCTTCCCACGACCGCCGACGGGACCCTCACCGAGAGCGCCAAGACCGCGCTGCTCGACGAGTGCGTCGCCGAGCTGGACGCCGGGTGCGAGCGCATCCCCGCCCTGCCCCGGGGCGCCCGGGTCGGGGTGGCCGCCGCGTCCGCGCTCTACCGCGGGCTCGTCGACCGGCTGCGGGAGACTCCCGCCGCCGACCTCACCGGGCCGGACGCGGTGCGGGTCAGCGTGCCCGCACCGAGGAAAGCCCTGGTCACCGTGCGGGCGGCGATGAAGGCGATTCTCCGGTGAGCCGGGCGATCGTCATCGGTGGGGGCGTGGCGGGCCTGGCGACGGCCGGACTGCTCGCCCGCGACGGGTACCGGGTGACCCTGCTGGAGAGGGGGGACACCGTCGGTGGTCGCGCCGGATCGCTCACCGTCGACGATGCCCCGGGGTTCCGCTGGGACACCGGCCCGAGCTGGTACCTCATGCCCGAGGCCTTCGACCGTTTCTTCCGGCTCATGGGCACCTCGACGGAGGCGGAGCTCGACCTCGTCGACCTGACCCCCGGGTACCGCGTCCTGCCCGAGGGACTGGACCCGGTGGACGTGCCGGTGGGGGCCGACGCCGTGGCGGACCTCTTCGAGGGCATTGAGCCGGGGGCGGGGGAGAAGGTCCGCCGTTACCTCGCCGAGGCTGGCGACACCTACCGCATCGCTGTCGAGCGTTTCCTCTACACACACTTCTCCTCACCGCGTCCCTTCCTGGGGCGGCCGGTGCTGCGTCGGGCGTCACGCCTGGCCCGGCTGCTCACCGGCTCCCTGGAGAACCTCGTCGACAGCCGCTTCGCCGACCGTCGCCTGCGCCAGATCCTGTCGTATCCTGCGGTGTTCCTCTCCTCACGTCCCTCGCGGACCCCCGCGCTGTACCAGCTCATGAGCTACACCGACCTGGTCCAGGGAGTGAAGTACCCGCTCGGCGGGTTTGACGCCGTGGTGGACGCACTGCGCCGGCTCGCCGAGGAGAACGGTGCGGTGGTCCGCACCGGCGCCGAGGTCGTGCGTGTCCGCACCGACCGGGCGTCCGCCAACCCGCTGCGCCGGATCCCCGGGTTGGGCCGGATCTGGCCGGGCCGGGCCACCGCCACCGGGGTGGAGCTGGCGGACGGGACGGTCCTGGACGCCGACCTGGTCGTCAGCGCCGCCGACCTGCACCACACCGAGACCGCCCTGTTGCCCGCCGGGTTACGGACCTACCCGGAGCCGCACTGGCGGGGTGTCGACGCCGGCGTCGGCGCGGTCGTCGTGATGCTCGGGGTGCGGGGGCCGCTACCGGAGCTGGCGCACCACACCCTCATCTTCAGCGAGGACTGGACACCCGATTTCGCCGCCGTGTTCGAGCACGGCGGCGCCTCACGATCCGTCTATGTCTCGAAGCCCTCGGCGACGGACCCCGGTGTCGCCCCGGCCGGCCACGAGAACCTGTTCGTGCTCGTGCCCGTCGCCGCCGACACCGACCTCGGCCACGGGTCGGCCTACGGCGCCGAGGACGCCGCGGTGGCCGGGATCACGGACGCGGTGGTCGGTCTCATCGCCGAGCGTGCCGGGATCGCCGACCTGGCGTCCCGTATCGTCGTGCGCCGCACGCTGGGGCCGGCGGACTTCGCCGGCAGGTACCACTCCTGGCACGGCTGGGCGCTGGGTCTGGCGCACACCCTGGGGCAGTCGGCGTTCCTGCGCGGCACGAACCGGTCGCGGGCGGTCGACAATCTCTTCTACGCCGGATCGACGACCACGCCGGGCGTCGGTGTGCCGATGTGTCTGATCAGTGCGGAGAACGTGCTCACCCGGCTTCGGTGATCGGGGCCGGTTGGATCGGGCCGGTTGGATCGGGTCGGGACACGGCGGACCCCGCACACCCTGAGTCGTGTGCGGGGTCCGGTCGGCGTTCGGGCGACGCTAGTAGATGAAGACTTCGTCACCCTCGTGGAGCTGGTTGAAGAAAGCCTCGGAGTCGTTGCCGCCGAGGTGGATGCACCCGGCGGAGTCGATGTTCGGGTTGCCCTGGTGGAATGCGTGGCCGGACCAGGTGAAGTACACGGAGTTCGGCATCGGGGCATCGTTGAACTCGCGGCTGATCTCGTCCTTGACCTTGTAGGTCACGTGGAAGGTGCCCCGGGGGGTCTCGGTGTCCGCGCCCGGGGCGCCGGAGGAGATGTAGACCGGGCCGTAGACGGTGTTGCCGCCGTCCTTCAGCCAGGCGCGGCGTCCGTCGAGATCGACACAGGCCTTCGCTGTGGCGGGGCACGGGGTGTTGACCGTGTCGTTCCAGGCGTCCAGCCGTGCCTGCTCGGCGGCGGCGGCCGCGGCGGCGGCCTGCTCGGCGGCACGCTGGTCGAGCGCACCGGGGGCGACCGCGTTGGTCAGGTCGGTCACGCCCTGCTCGTAGACGTCGCGGAACTGCTCCGGGACCTGGCCGGACTGCTCCAGGGCCGTGTCGTGGGCGTTGAGCGCACCCTCGGTCACCTGCGCCCGGAGGTCATCGGTGGGGGATGCCATGGCCGGGGCGGAGCCGAGACCGGCGAGGGCGGCCGTGGAGGCCCCGAGCAGGGCGATGTTGCGGCGCGTGTGGGTCCCGGAGACTGCGCGGTGGCGTCCGCGGTAGGTGTAGTTGGTAGTCACGGCGAGCCACTTTATCTGCTCAGGGGGTTGTTGACCAGCGAATCGGAGCTGCCGGGGCCCGGGTGTCGGTGAACCCCCGGCGCTTCCACAGGTAAAGTACAGGCGGTATGCACCCGTTTTCCGGGGTGTCTGTCCAGACTAGGAAGCATGACCGTGCCGCTCACCCATCAGAACCATCAGACCGTCTCCACCCATGACACCCGGGTGCTCGTCGTCGATGATGAAGCCAACATCGCCGACCTGATCAAGGCCCGCCTGGAGTTCCAGGACTTCGACGTGCGCACCGCCAATGACGGGGCGACCGCACTCGAGATCGCCGCGGACTTCCGTCCGGACGCCTACATCCTCGACGTGATGATGCCGGGGATGGACGGCTTCACCCTCCTCAGTAAACTCCGTCAGTCCGGTGATGACGCGCCGGTTCTCTTCCTCACTGCGAAGGACGCCGTCGACGACCGTATCCACGGTCTGACCCTCGGCGCCGACGACTACGTCACCAAGCCTTTCGCCCTGGAGGAGGTCATCACCCGGCTGCGGGTGATCCTGCGCCGCGTCCAGCCGGAGGAGAAGGAGGACGAGTCGTTGATCTCGTACGCGGACCTCACCCTCTCCGACGACATGCACGAGGTGACGAAGGCGGGCAAGGTCGTCGACCTCTCGCCGACCGAGTTCAAGCTGCTGCGCTACCTCCTCATCAACGCCGAGGTGGTGGTCTCCAAGGCGAAGATCCTCGACGCGGTGTGGGAGTACGACTTCGGCGGCGACGGCAACGTGGTCGAGTCCTACGTCTCCTATCTGCGCCGCAAGATCGACACCCGGGAGCCGCACCTGATCCACACCGTCCGCGGTGTGGGCTACGTGCTGCGCACGCCCCGAAACTAGCACGGTACTGGCACGGGTACTGGCACGGTAATGGCAAGGCAACGGCACGGAATCTGAGGTACTGACCTGTGGTGAGCATGCGGTCCGGCGGGCGGTCGGGGACGAAGGACAGGTCGGCGCGACGGTATCCCGGTGTGTTCCTGTCCCATTTCCCGTTGCGGGTCTCACTCGTCCTGGTGATGACGACGATGGCGGCCCTGGGGCTGGCGGTCTCGGGCGCCGTGGTCAGCGGGATGATGCAGCAGTTCCTCACCAACCGGGTCGACGACCAGTTGACGACGGCGACCCGCGACTGGGCGTCCCGTCCGACGGAGACGGACCTGGATTCGCCGGAGACGGACGACAGCCAGCCCGGGCCGTTGCGTCCGCCGAGTCAGTTCTTCGTCGCCGTGTACGGCCGCTCGGGGTGGAGTATCTCTGTGAACCCGCAGCAGGGGAAGTCCGCCCCGGAGGTCTCCTCATTGACCGTGGCGACGCCTCCGGTGACTGTCCCCGCCACCGATGACTCGGAGTCGCCCACGCCGTGGCGTGCGGCGGCGGTGGTCAACGATTCCGGGACCGTGGTGATCGTCGCCCTGCCGATGGAGGGTGAGTACCACATCATGCACCAGCTCCTCGTGGTGCTGGTGAGCATCGGGGCCATCGTCCTCGTGTTGCTGGTGGTCGGCAGTCTCTACCTCATCCGTCGTGCCCTGCAGCCCCTCTACCTGGTGGAACGCACCGCCGGCAGGATCGCCAAGGGCCAGCTCGACGACCGTGTCCCGGAGTGGTCGCCGAATACGGAGGTCGGAAGACTCTCCCGGGCCCTCAACCGGATGCTCGCCCAGATCCAGGGTGCGTTCATCGCCATGAACCACTCCGAGAAACAGGCGCGTCAGGCGGAGGCGTCGATGCGGCGGTTCATCGGTGACGCCTCGCACGAGCTGCGCACCCCGCTGACCAGTGTCCGCGGGTACGCGGACCTGTACAAGTCCGGGGCGACGACGGACGCGGACATGGTCATCGACCGGATTTCCTCGGAGGCCGGCAGGATGAGCCTGCTGGTCGAGGATCTGCTGACCCTGGTGCGGATGGATGAGGGACGCCCGATGCGCCGGGAACCGGTCGATCTGCTGGACCTGGGGATCGCGGCGGTGGAGAATGCGCGGGCCGGGTTCCCGGGACGTTCAGTGTCGCTGGTCAACGAGACGCGGTCGATCCCGGTGACGATCGGGGACGCCGACCGGCTGCACCAGGTCATCGGCAACCTCGTGACGAACGCGGTGCGCCACGGCGGGGACGACGCCTCGGTGGTCCTCAAGCTCACCCAGTCCGCCCCCGGCGTCGAACCGGCGACGGTGGGGGTCGACGTCATTGACGACGGTGCGGGTATCCCGGCCGAGGATGTGCCGCACCTGTTCGAGCGGTTCTACCGTGCCGACGTGTCACGGTCGCGGGCTTCGGGCGGGTCGGGTCTGGGCCTGTCGATCGTGAAGAGTCTGGTGGAGGCGCACGGTGGCACGATCAGTGTGGAGAGCGTGGTCGGGGAGGGTACGACCTTCCACGTGCGCCTGCCGGCGGCCGCCGAGATGCTCGACGAGAATGAGATCGAGGAGTTGTAGTCTGGCTCGTCACCGGCGCCCTAACCGAGTATTCCGGCGACGAGGCGTCCGACCCGGCGGCTGTGGGGCAGCTTCTCGTGGGGGATGCCGTCGATCTCGATGACGGTGGTGGGGCCCTGGTGGGCGGGTGTTCCGGAGGCGGCGTCCTCCGTTCTGAAGGCGCGGGCCCGGTCGGAGGGGATGTAGCGGTCGCGGGTGGTGAGGATCTGGGTGACCGGGACGGTCGAGCGTCGCGCGTAGAGCATGAGGGACGCCAGCTCGGGGGAGTCGGCGAGGTGGCCGCGCCAGGCGGGGACGACGCGGGACGCCAGCGGCATGATGCGCCGGAATCCGGTGACGCCGCGGAAGTCCGCGCCCAGGCCGACGAGCCGCCCGACCTTGCCCTGCAGTTCCGGGGTGCCGGATGCCGCCAGTGCCAGCAGCCCGCCCTGGGAGTGGCCGACGAGGTCGACGGTGCCGGCGTCCGCCACAATGTTCCCGAGCTTCTCGCGGACCTCGGCGAAGTTACCGGCCAGCGGCGCGGTGCCGTGGTGACCGTAGGAGACGGAGAGGACGGGACGCCCTGCGACGGAGTGAAGCGCGGGGCCCCGCAGCTCGGCGACGACGCCGGTGAAGTTGCTGCGGGAGCCGACAGCACCGTGGACCAGCACGACCGGGCGGGTCGCCGGATCATCGGTGCGGGGGAGGGGGCGCCGGTGGCGGGACTCGGCCCAGGCGTCGTCAGGCAGGAGATCGAGAAGACGGCCGATAGCTGGAATGTTCACTCCAACTACTGTGCCACGGTCACTCCCGTCGCCGCACGGGTGCCCTGTCGAGGGAGGAGACGGTGCCGATCACGCTGCCGAGGACCCGGGCCAGCACCGGTCCTGCCACTGCGACGACACCGAACAACAGCCACTTCCCGCCGGACATGTCGGGCAGATCACCGCCGATCAGCGCCGGGGTCGCACCGACCACCACACCGGCCACCGTCCCCGCACCGGCGACGACCAGCGCCTGGGTGGCGGTGAACCTGCGGAGCAGTCCGGGCGGGGCTCCGAGCGCGGTGATCGTCGCCAGGTCGCGCCGCGATTCCGACGCGGCGAGGAGCACGACCAGCAGTACCGTGGCACCCGTCGTCAGAAGACTGAACAGGACAGGCACAGCGGACCAGAGCAGGTCCGTTGCGGCGAGTGCGGGAACGCTGACGTCGAGGAAGGACGGGGTTCCGGTGCGCGCCGTGATCTCCAGGGCCTTCAGCGTGGAGACCGGGTGGTCGAGGAGGAACACGGATCCGTCGTAGGAGGTCTGCAGACCCACAGACTCCGCGGTGTCGGGGGAGACCGCGACGCCACCGTGACCGGCCAGGCCTGGCAGGACCACCGCCGGCAGGTAGATACTGGTGGAGTCTCGGACGGATTCGGCGCTTCCATACCAGAAGGGGTCGACCTCGAAGCCGTCGTCGGGGTCGGTGGGGACAGCTCCGGGAAGATCTCCGTCGTACCCCGGCTCCACGGTGATGCGGACCCGGCCGTCGTGCACCAGGGCGGGATCGCCGACCACGGCGGTGCCTGAAGCGAGCAGGTCGGTGGCGTCCCGCAGGTCGGCGGTGGTCATGTCACGGTAGATGCTGAGCGCGTCTCCCGCGGTGACCAGCACCGGGGACCATCCGACACCCTGCCAGATCGGGTCGGTGAGGGTCTGTCCGACCGCGGTGGCGAACTGTGGTGCACGACCGGTGAAGCTGGCCTCGGCGGAAAGGACGCCACCGTAGACGTCGACCCGCTGGTCGGTGCCGACGATCCCCGCGACCCGGTCGAGGTCCTCGGAGTAGGCGCCGATCCCGGTGTCCGCGGTTCCGCCGGCGGTGGCGGAGGCCGTGACGACGGTGTCCTTGAACCGGGAATCTGAGGCGTACCCGCCATCCGGATATGTCACCAGCATGGTCACGAGCATGGTGACGCCTGACACGGCGGCCACGGCAGGAACGGTCCGGTGCCGGTTACGGACGGTGTCGCGCACCGCGAGCCGACCGGCGGTGGACAGATGTGGCGCAGTCGCGCCGACGAGCCGGACAACCAGCTCCGCAGAGCACACCAGTCCGATGCCCGCCAGCGCGATGCCGAAGGCGCGCAGCGCGTCATCGTTGGACGCCGGTGCCAGTGCAACGCCCAGGACGACCAGCGGCAGACCGATGAAGGTGCGGGGACGCCACGGGGTGAGGACCGTGGAACTGCCGTCGGACAGGGCGGTCACGGGGTTCTCGTGTCCTGCTCTGACCGCCGGGACGAGAGCCGAGGCCACCCCGCAGACGAGGGCGACGGCCACCACCGGAACGGCGACATCCCACGCCCAGGCGTAGGACCCGGTGGAGAAGAGCCGGATCGCCGCAGCACCGACGCCGGTGGACAGCACCAGGCCCAGGGCGGAACCAACAGTCCCGACGATGAGGCCCTCGTACAGCATGATGCGACGCAGGTGCGCGGGTGTGGCTCCGTGGGTGGCGAGCAGGGCCAGCTGGTGCCGGAGTCGGCGCGCGGCGACGGCGAAGACCGGGGTGATCACCGCGGAGATCAGGGTGACGGCCATGACGGCGACAGCGACGACGGTGAGGAGGATACCGAGGTCGTTGCCGTAGTAACCGATGCTGCTGCGCAAGGCGCCGAGGCCCAGATCACCCCAGGGGATGAGGTGGGGACTGTCGGGAAGGCTGTTACTGACGGTGTAGATCTCGTTGACGGAGACACCGTCGACAACGACTTCGTCGTCGTTGAGGCTGATCCACGGTTCCTCCCTGATGCCGTCCGCCTCTGCGGGGAGGTACCACCGGAAGGCCGTCCCCCGGTCGGGAAGAGCATCGCTGGCGTTGACGATCAGGCCGGTGTCCGAGATGCCCTGGTAGATGTCGGTGACGGTGAGGTCGGTGCCGCCGACGGTGAGGGTACCGCCCCGACCGATTCCGAGGACATAGGCGGTGCGGTCATCCACGGCGGCGGTCCCCGGCCTGACGGATGGGCCGTCGGTGGACGTGTTGTCCGTGAGCGACAGCAGGCTGGTGGTCGTCTCCCGCTCACCGGCGGTCACGGCGCTGACACCGGTGGTGCCGAGGGTGAGATCGTCGGCGTCCTCCCCGATCAGGTCGTGAAGGCGGGAGTCCTGGGCGGCGGAGTCCCTGAAGATGCTGCGGGAGGCGTCCCCGCTGTCGTTGAAGACCACGGAGTCGAACCCGGCGACCGGATTCGGCAGGGACATCCGGTTGTCGGACTCGATCAGTGATGCGAAACCCACGATGAGTGACACCGGCAGGGCGAAGAGCAGCAGGGCGACGAGCGTCCTGATCCTGTGGCGGGTGAGGTCGCGGACGGCGACGCGCAGCAGCGGACCCGGGCCCGGAGTCGGAAGCGACATCATTGACCACCCAGGATCCGGCCGTCGCGCAGGTGGACGGTGCGGTCGGCGAAGGCAGCGAAGCGGGGTTCGTGGGTGACGAGCAGCCCGGCGGCACCGTCGGTGACCCGGGTGCGCAGCAGCTCCATCACGTAGTCCGCGGTGACCGAGTCCAGTGCCCCGGTGGGTTCATCGGCGAGTACGAGGTGACGGTCGCCGATGAGTCCCCGGGCGATAGCGACTCGCTGCGCCTGCCCACCGGAGACCTCGGTGGGGAACCGGTCGGCGAGAGCGGTGAGCCCCAGGTCCCCGAGGGCGTCGAGCGCACGGCGTCGGGCGTCACGGCGTCCGACCCGGTCGAGCTCCAGGGGCAGCGAGATGTTCTCGGCGACGGTGAGGGTGGGCACGAGGTTGTAGTCCTGGAAGACGTAGCCGACGTGTCGGCGGCGGACCTCGGCGCGCCTGGTGGGGGAGAGCTCGGAGACATCCACTCCGCCGATGCGCACCGTGCCGGAAGTGGGTGTGTCGAGAGTCCCGGCGACGTTGAGCAGGGTGGACTTGCCGGACCCGGAGGGGCCCATGACGGCGACGAGCTCACCGGGTTCGACGGTCAGGGAGACGTCGTCGAGCGCGGTGACGGTGGTCTGCCCGTCGCGGTGGGTGCGGGTGACGTGCTCCAGGCGCAGCGCCGGGGCGTTGGAGGTCCCGTAGCTGCTGAGCCGCTGCGGGGACAGGGGTGAGGTGCTGTTGGGGCGGGTCATGGCTCAGTGCTCCTGGTTGGTGGTGGGCGTGGGACAGGCGGTGTGTGTGGCAGGTGCGGGCGGCAGGGACTCGATGCGGTCGAGCCAGCGGACCTGGGACTCCAGGTCGAAGATCCGGCGCTCCAGCAGCAGGCGGGCGGCACTGCGCACCGCGGGGGTTGACGCCTTGAGCTGTGTCAGCTCCCGCAGTTCGTCGAGGACCGCAAGGCGCTGGTGGTGGATCAGCAGGGTGAGGTCCTCGGGGAGTTGTCCTGGTGGGGAACTCGCGGCCATCGCGGTCTTGATGACGAGGTCGTCGCGGTCGTTGCGGGGCGGCAGGACCGGTGCGGACCACCAGTCGCGGAGCTCTGTGAGCCCGGCGTCGGTGGGAGCGTAGAGGTCGGTGTGGCGTCCGGACGCGCCGGGTTCGTTACCGGTGACCTCGATGAGCTTGTCGCGGTCGAGGCGCTGGACGGTCTGGTAGACCTGACCGACGTTCACCGGCCAGAGATGGCCGGTGCGTTCCTCGAATCTGCTGCGCAGCTGGCCGACGCCGGCCGGTCGCTCGGCCAGCAGGCTGAGCAGTGCGAACTTGATGGACATGTGGCTCGTCTCTGTTGCTTACCCGGTAAGTTGTGCTAGAGATTACAGGGTAAGTTACCGAGTAATCAACTCTCCCGCCAGGAGGAACGCCATGGCAACCCTCGACCTCGACCAGGTGACCGTCCGCTACGGCAGGCGCGGTGGGGCGCGTCCTGCCGTGGACGCCGCCACAGCCACCTTCGGCCCCGGCCTGCACGCCCTGCTCGGGCCCAACGGTGCGGGCAAGTCCAGCCTGATCCGCACCATCGCCACACTGCAGAAGCCTTCCTCCGGCTCGGTGACTTTCGGCGGATCGGGGGAGATCGCCAGCATCCGCCGCCACCTCGGCCACCTGCCCCAGGAGAACCTCGGGAAGTCACGCTTCACCGTCCGCGAGCACTTCGCCTACATGGCCTGGTTGCGCAGACTCCCGAAGGCGCAGACGGAGGCGGAGGTGGACCGCGTGATCGGTCTCGTCCGTCTCGGTGACCGGGCGGACACGAAGATCAGGGCCCTGTCCGGCGGGATGCGACGCCGCGTCGGCATCGGCTCGGCACTGATCGGACAGCCCGGCCTGGTGATACTCGACGAGCCTTCCGCCGGTCTGGACGTCGTCCAGCGCGGCATCCTGCGCGACATCACCCGCGAGGTCTCCCGGGACGCCGTGGTCCTGGTCTCCACCCACATCATCGAGGACATCCTGGACACCGCGGACACCGCGGACACCGTCACCGTCATCGACACCGGACGCATCGTCTGGGCCGGTGAGCGTGGGGCCTTCGCCCCCGGCGCGGCACCCGGGGATCCCGGTAACCTCGCCGCCTTCGAACGACGGTCCCCTACGCGCTGGCGATGCCGGGGACCCTGACCCTCTGGGACGGCAGCCCCGACCTCAGCTGGTGGACCTGTCTGGTGGTGTTCGCACTCGGTGCGGTGGTCTGGCTGACGCGGTGGCGTCCGCCAGCGTTGCAGATCGGTGCGGACGAGGTCCGGCATACAGGTAGGGCGGGGCACGGGGACATGGCCCGGCGCGGTCGGGCACGTGCCATGCTCCTGGCCGTCATCGTGGGCCTGCCTGCGGTGGCGATGGCGTGGACCCTCGGTGTCCAGTTGGAGCACTGGGTTGGCAGTGTCCGTCTGCTGGTGGGGGAGAACTTCCCGGTACTGCTCGTCTTCTGCATGCCGTTGGCACTGACCGGTGGTGTGATCGCCGGACAGTACCGGTGGCGCAGCGGACTCACCGTGTGGGAGACCCTCGGTGAGCGCGGGGCCGGGGCGGTGACCCGGGCAGCGCTGCGTCCGGTGCTGGTGTGGCTCGTGGTCGGTGCCGGGGCGGTGGCCGTCCTGTTCCTTGCCGTGGCGGCCGGAGGAGCACTCGTCGACGGGGTGGATGCCCCGGTGGTGGCCGCTGATCTCCGGGATGCGCTGCCGATGGTGCTGTTCATCCTGGTGATGGTCATCATCGGTGGTGTGCTCGGTGTGTCGGCGGGAATGCGGTGGCGCGGGATCTGGCTGCCACCGGTCGGGTTGATTGTCGCGGTGGTCCTCGGGATGGCGCTGTCCTACCAGGTCCCGGACACTGACCGGAGCAGTACTGTCGCGGCCGATGAGACGGAGTGCCGGGGCACTGGTGACGGCGTGGATGTCTGCACCGAGCCCCGCAACACCGGCTACCTCGACGCTGTGGTGGCGACGGTGGGGCAGCTCTACGCGTCCTCCCCGTTCCGCGGCGACCTGCCGGATCGGGTGTATCTCGTGGACAACTCCTGGTGGCAGGAGGTTCCGGACGGTCCGGTCGTCGGCGTCAGTGGGCAGCGGGGGATCACCGCGCCGGACCGGTTGGACGCGGAGGAGACGAAGCGGTCCATCGAGAGCTACTTCGCCGACGCCTGCATTCCGGACGATGCTGAAGGCGCCGAAACGTTCGACCACTGGTTGGGCGGGATGCAGATGCTCTTTGAGCATCCGTCGGACTACACGCAGTGGTCCACTGATCCGGCGGTGACCCGGGAGAACCTGGACCGGGCGAAGGAGTGCCTCGCGGACGCGGGGTGAGGGGGCGTTGGTGGGGATGGTCACCGGCGTTCGCGTCACCGTTCCGGCAGATCCGTGGCATGGAAGTGCTGGTCCGGTGACGCAAACTTCGGGAGCGTCGTGACTACAGGCAGCGGCGACGTGCGGTCGGTGCTCACATTCTGCCTGCAGGTGAACCAGGGGAAAGGTGGCCCGCCCACCCTGCACCGAGACCTCGCCATGGAAGCGGGCCGGGAAGGGGTGTCGCTCAATCAGCTGGCGACGCTCAAACTCGCCCGTCGGTGAACCGGTGAGCCCTACCCCTCCAGACCCTCCAGACCCTCCGGACGCTCCAGGGTCTCCACCAATCCCTCCACCAACCGACCGTGCACGATGCGCTGCACGTCCGGGTCCGAGGGCATCTCATTGTGCAGTACCCGCCCGGCCCCCAGGTCCTGCACGAACTCGTTGGCGACCTCGACGGGAACCCGGATGCCCGTCTCATCGGCGGCGTCCGGCTCCAGGAACCCGGACTCCGGCGGCACCACGGTCGTGTCCACCTTCGTCGCCAGACACGTGTAGCGCACCCCGGGCCGCGTCTCCGGCGAATAGGACAGGTCGGTGAGCAGCGGAGAGCCGACGACCTGCTGCATCCCCGCCACACCCATCATCCGCGTCACCGTCGTCTCGGCGACCTTCGCCGCCAGGTCGTTCGCCGCGATGATCGAGGTCAACTGGGCGCTCACCGTCGTGCCGTGGTGCGGGGCGGACAACGTCACCAGGTGGTGCACCTTCGCGTCGAAACCCTCCTGGTTGATGAGGTACCGGGCCAGCAGGCCGCCCTGCGAATGGGCGACGACGTCCACCTTGTCCGCCCCCGTCGCCGCGAGCACCTGGTCGATGTAGGCGGCGACATCCCTGGCAGACTGCCGGATCTCACCGGTGCCGTGGCGTCCGTAGTCGGGGGCGAAGACCACGAACCCGTCGTCGCGCAGGTCGGTGACGAGGTTCTGCCACACCGACTTCGACGAGATCGTCCCGTGGATCAGCACCACCGGGTACGGCCGGTACGCGGGCGGCTTCTCCCACCACAGGTCATCGACGTAACCGGCGAAACTCTGCCGGGCGCCCATCGGTACGGTGTCCTCCCCCGGAGGCTGCGGAGCCATCTTGACCAGGCGAGACGTGAAACCGAGGGTGTTGCGCAGCCCGTCGGAGAAGGACGCCAGCTGGTCCGTCCACGAGCGCTGCCCCGGGTCTGCGGTCGCCCCGGCCGCAGCGGCGGTCAGTGCGTCGAGATACGGGGCGAGGTCGTCGGAGGAGGACGGGGAGGCGTCGTTCACGGCCATCTACTCGTTGACGCCGTCCACGCCCCGGGCCCGCAGACCGGCACGGATCTTCTCCGCGGCGGCGTCCATCTGCACCGGATCGGTCTCGTCCATGGACATGGCGTTCGTGAGGTTGTAGCCGGACATGTCGGCGGCCGGGAAGACGTGGATGTGGGTGTGGGGGACCTCGAAACCGGCGATGAGGTAGCCGGCGCGGGGGCAGTCGAACTCGTCGACGATCGCCGCACCGACCTGCTGGGCGACCTCGTTGAGGTGGGCCCACAGTTCGGGGGTCAGGTCGGTCCAGCGGTCGACCTCCTCGACCGGCACCACGAGGGTGTGCCCGTAGGCGACCGGCTCGATGGTGAGGAAAGCGACGGCGGTCTCGTCGCGGTACACGAAGCGACCGGGGATCTCCCCGGCGATGATCTTGCTGAAGACAGATGCCATGCTGCCGATCGTAGTCATACCGCAGCCGTTAAGATCGGAACCCATGCGCACACTCGTCATCGGCAACGGAGCCCGCGAACACGCCCTGGCCTATTCCCTCTCGCTCGACCCCTCGGTGACGGAGGTGCACGTCGCCCCGGGTAACCCGGGCATCGCCGGCGTGGCCACCCTGCACCCCGGTATCAAGGGGGAGGACGCCGCCGCAGTCGTCGCACTCGCCCGGGAGCTCGCCGCTGATCTGGTCGTCATCGGCCCGGAGATCCCGCTGGTCGCCGGTGTCGCCGACGCACTGCGCGCCGAAGGTTTCGCCGTCTTCGGCCCGTCGGGCGCCGCCGCCCGCATCGAGGGCTCCAAGGCCTTCGCCAAGGGGATCATGGCGTCCGCCGGAGTGAAGACCGCCCACGCCGAGGCCGTCGGCCCGGGGGCGACCGACGAGGAGATCGACGCCGCCGTCGACCGCTTCGGCCCCGTCTGGGTCGTCAAGGATGACGGTCTGGCAGGCGGCAAGGGTGTGGTCGTCACCCCCGACCGTGCCGCCGCCGTCCAGCACGTCCATGACGTGCACGCCGGCGGGAATCCGGTGCTGCTGGAGAGCTTCCTCGACGGCCCCGAGGTGTCCCTGTTCTGCCTGGTCGACGGGGAGACCGTGGTCCCGCTGCTGCCGGCCCAGGACCACAAGCGCGTCCGCGACAACGACGAGGGCCCGAACACCGGCGGCATGGGTGCCTACACCCCGCTGCCGTGGCTGCCGGTCAACGGTGTGCAGCGCATCGTCGACGAGGTCTGCGTCCCCGTCGCCAGGCAGATGGTCGCCGAGGGCTGCCCCTTCTCCGGTCTGCTCTACGCCGGTCTGGCGTGGGGCTCCGAGGGCCCGGCGGTCGTCGAGTTCAACTGCCGTTTCGGCGACCCGGAGACCCAGGCCGTCCTCGACCTGCTGAAGACGCCGCTGGGTGGCGTGCTCAATGCGGTGGCGACCGGCACGCTCGACGAGCTGCCGCCGCTGGAGTGGGAGGACGGGTACGCCGTGACCGTCGTGCTCGCCGCCGGGGGTTACCCGGAGGCGCCGGTGACCGGGGTGCCGATCGAGGGTGCCGCCGCCGGCGACGAGGCCCGCGGCGTGCGCGCCGCCGGTGTCGCCGCCGATCCGGCCCGTGAGGGTGGTCTGGTGTCCGCAGGCGGACGCGTCCTCAACGTCATCGGCCGCGGGGCGACCCTGGTCGAGGCCCGGGAGAAGGCTTACGCGGAGCTCGCGACGATCAGCATGGCCGACGGCCACTACCGGTCCGACATCGGCCTCGCCGCCGTCGACGGCCGGATCGCGGTCCCGGAGTAGTCCGTCATGTCCGGTGGGTCACCTGCTGATCTGGATCTCCGCTACGACCGGTTGCTGGCGAACCTCGGTCGCGGCATCGAGCTGTACCACCGGTACGAGGTGACTCCCTGGGAACAGTGGCTCCGGAAGGCCCGGGCCGAGATCGTCGCCGGTGACGCCCACGGGCTGGCCTACATGCT
>NZ_CACZOO010000143.1 GCF_902782855.1 uncultured Corynebacterium sp. | reverse complement strand
GTGGCACACCCTGCCCGGGAACCACCGGCCGAAGCTGTACATCTACGGTGAGTCACTGGGCACCACCGCTGCGGAGAGTGCTTTCTCAGGTATCCGTGACATTGCGGGGGCCGTCGACGGAATGCTGCTGATGGGGCCTCCGAACAGCAATGAGCTGCACCGTGACTTCGTCGACCGTCGTGATCCCGGGACCAGTGAGGTGAGCCCGGAGTACTCCGGCGGCATGACCGTGCGGTTCGCGGAGAACGCCGGGGACATCACCGCCTGGCGTCACGAACTCAACGGGGGGAACCCCGCAGATGAATGGCGCTCACCGCGGGTCCTCTATGTTCAGCATCCCTCTGATCCGGTGGTGTGGTGGTCACCGGACCTCATCCTCAAACGGCCGGACTGGCTGAGGGAGGATGCCGGTTTTGACCGGAGTCCGGCGATGAAGTGGATGCCTTTCGTGACGTTCTGGCAGGTCACGCTGGATCTTCCACGCGCGGCGAAGGTTCCCGACGGTCATGGTCACAACTACGGGACCTCCGTCATCGACGGGCTGACCGCGGTGGTCGGGGACGGGTGGACCGACGACGACATTTCGCGGCTGCGCGGCGAGCTGGAGGAGGCGATGCGGACCCAGGGGCCGGAGAAGGAGATCGGCGGGAACAGTTGACCCGCCGCCCCCGCAACCGGCTATTCGACCGAGAACTCCGCCATCCGGTCCCATTCGGTCTTGCCGGGGATCGTGTGGTTGATGATCTGGGGCGTTTCGGTGAGCACGGTGGGGAAGAGTCGGCAGGCGGTCTTGAAGTGCTCGCTCTGCACGTGGGCGACAGCGGCGTCGTCCCGGAAGGACTCGACGAGCAGGTACTCGTCCGGGTCATCGGTGTTGCGGAACCAGTCGAAGCAGAGGTTGCCCTCTTCGGCGCGGGTGGCGTCGGTGAAGTCGGCGACGATCTCGCGGAAGTTGTCGACGTACTCGGGGAGCGGGCGGAATCGGACATTGATGAGAATCATGGGCCCGACCCTACCCGTGGTGGCGCGGTTCCGGGTGTGTGATTTCCCCGGTCCCCTGCTGCGGCGGTTGCTCTCGATCATGTGGTTCACCGGGGGCACTCCGGCACATTCCCTTTCAGTAACAATAGGGGTGAGGGTCGAACGGATGATCGGCACGGGGTGGGGCGGGGTGGGGTGTGGGAACCTCGGAAGCGGTACCGCCCGTCGCACGCGGTAAACTCCGGGCATGTCCCCGAATAACCAGAACACCGCTCCCGTCCGCGCCGACGACCGCATCGTGACCCCGCCGAAGCTCGACAAGCAGGCCTATGAGAAGCGTCTGGAGGAACTGCAGGCTCAGCTGGTGGAGATGCAGCAGTGGGTCCGGGAGACCGGTGCCCGTGTCGTCATCATCATGGAGGGGAGGGACGCGGCGGGTAAGGGCTCCGCGATCAAGCGCATCACCCAGTACCTCAACCCGCGGTACTGCCGGGTCGAGGCGTTGCCGACCCCCACCTCCCGTGAGCAGGGGCAGTGGTACTTCCAGCGCTATGTCGAGAAGCTGCCCACCGCCGGGGAGATCGTCATCTTCGACCGCTCCTGGTACAACCGGGCCGGCGTCGAGCGCGTCATGGGCTTCTGCACCACCGCCCAGTACCGTCGGTTCCTTCATCAGGCGCCGGTCTTCGAGCGGTTGCTCGTCGAGGACGGCATCATGTTGCGCAAGTACTGGTTCTCGGTCTCCGATGACGAGCAGATCCGTCGGTTCACCTCACGCCGTGAGGATCCGCTGCGCCAGTGGAAGCTCTCCCCGATGGACCTGCAGTCCATCACCCGCTGGGAGGACTACTCCCGGGCGAAAGATGAGATGTTCGCCCACACCGACACGGTCACGGCCCCCTGGTACACGGTGGAGAGCGAGGACAAGAAGCGCTCGCGCATCAACGTCATCAACCACATCCTCGAGTCCGTGCCGTGGGAGAAGGTCGAGAACAACCCGCCGAAGATCCCCGCCCGTCCTGAAGGAGACTCGACCTACGAGCGCCCCCCGCGGACCGAGTTCCGCTACGTCCCCGACGTCGCCGGTGACCTGGAGAAGTCCAGGGTCGCTGCGCAGAGGTCGGAGAAGTCGAAAAAGTCGCAGAAGTCGAAGAAGGTGAAGAAGAACGGAAAGTAGCCCCTACTCCGCGTACAGCGCCTCGATCTCCGTGGCGAAGTGCTCGCCGATGACCTTGCGGCGCAGCTTCAGCGACGGGGTGATCTCCTGGTCCTCGACGGTGAGGTCGCGGGGCAGGATCCGGTAGGTCTTGATCTGCTCCCACCTGTTCAGGGTGGCGTTGAGCTCGTCGACGTACCCGCCGACCAGCCCGTGGACCTTCGGCGAGGAGACGATGTCCCGGTAGCTGCCGGAGACCCCGGCCTTCTCCGCCCACGCAGTGATCGCCGCCTCGTCGAGGGTGATCAGGGCACTGACGTATTTCCGGTTGTTGCCGATGACGACCATCTGGCTGGCCACCGGGCACAGGCCGCGGAACGAGGACTCGATGAGCGCCGGGGCGACGTACTTGCCGTTCGAGGTCTTGAACAGCTCCTTCTTGCGGTCGGTGATGCGCACCCGGCCCTCGCTGTCGATCTCGGCGATGTCGCCGGTGCGGAAGAAGCCGTCCTCGGTGAAGACCTCGGCGGTGGCCTGCGGGTTGTTGTGGTAGCCGTCCATGATGGAGGGGCCGCGCAGCAGCAGCTCGCCGTCGCTCTCGACCTTCGCCTCGATGCCGTTGAGGGGGCGCCCGACGTAGCCGGTGCGGTAGGTGCCCGGCAGGGTCAGGCAGGTGCCCGCGCTCGACTCGGTGAGCCCGTAGCCCTCCAGCACCGGCATGCCGACGGCACCGAACCAGCGGCTGATGTCCGGGTTGAGTGCGGCGGAACCGGAGATGAACCAGCGGGCCCGCCCGCCGAAGCGCTCCCGGACCTTCGTCAGCACGATCCTGTCGCCGAGCTTCGCCTGCCAGCGGGTGAACGCGCCGGCGTGGCCGACGCCGTGGTCGGCGTCGAAGACCGCGCCGCCGTTCTTCACGGCCCACCGGTACAGCTTCTCGGTGATGCCGCCCTTGGCGACCATGGCGGCCTCGACACCGTTGTAGGCCTTCTCGAAGACGCGCGGTGCGGACGCCATGAACGTCGGCTTCACCTCGGCGAGGTTGTCGACGATCTTGTCGATCCGCCCGTCGACGGCGGTCTCGAAACCGAAGTACAGCGGCAGCACCATGAAGAGTTTCCCCATGACGTGGGCCAGCGGCAGCCACAGGAACTGCTTGTCGTCGATGGTGAGGAGCTCTTCGCCGGTGTCCTTCGCGGTGGCGTCTGCGGTGTAGGCCTCGAAGACCCACACCCGGTGTGGCAGCCGCACCCCTTTGGGGCGTCCGGTGGTGCCGGAGGTGTAGATCAGGGTGGCCAGGTGTTCCAGCGTGGTGGCGTCCACCCGGTCGTCGACCAGCGTGGGGTTCGAGCGCAGCGCGAGGACGCCCCGGTGGCGCAGGTCGAGCATGGTCAGTACCCAGGAGGTGTCGGTTCCTTCGGGTATCCGGCCGGTCATGAGAACCACGTGCTCGACCTTGGGCAGCCGGTCCCGCAGGCCGGTGATCTTGGCGAGCTGGTCGGCGTCCTCCACGAAGACGACTTTCGCGTCGGAGTCGTCGAGGATGAACTGTACGTCCTCGGCGATGGTGGTGGGGTAGACGGTGACGGTGGCCGCTGAGGCGTCCATGATCCCGTAGTTGGTGAGAACCCACTCGAAGCGGGTGGTGCTCGCGATGGCGACCCGGTCCTCGGGCTGCACGTCGAGGCTGACCAGGCCCGCGCCGACCTCGGCGGCCTGGGTACCGAGCTGTCCCCAGGTGACGACGTCCCAGCTGCCGTCCGCGGTGGGGAAACTGTAGGCGCGGCGCTCAGGGGTGGCGGTGACACGTCGGCGGAGCATGTGTCCGACGGACCGCACCGTAGGGTCGGGGGTGACGGTCGAGGCGCCGGTGGCACTGGCGGTGCTCATCATGGGTCCCTTCGGGGGTCGGGCCGGGGCAGTCGTGACCTGTGTACGGCACTGACCGACTCGGGTGATATACATCACTGTACCAAAGGAAACATGATGTGGAGCAGGGGTTTCCGTTGCCCGCTGCGACGTGTGCCGAGGGGGCCGGGTCCGCGCATCGCGTGATCTGTGCCACTATGGGCACATGACTGAATCTGGACTCACCGTCGCTGTCCTCGGTACCGGTGCCGGCACCACCGGCGTCATCACCCTGGACCGCCCCCGCGCCCTCAATGCCCTGAACCTCGACATGATCCGCGGCATCGCCGCCGCCCTCGACCGCTTCGCCGCGGACGACGGCGTACGTCAGGTCCTGATCCGGTCGGCGTCGCCGAAGGCCTTCTGCTCCGGCGGGGACGTCCGTTCGGTACGGGAGACGGACATGGCGGGGGACCGGGCGGCAGGGGACACGTTCTTCCTCGAGGAGTACGACGTCAACGACATGATCGCCACCTTCCCTAAACCGGTGATCGCCCTGATCGACGGCATCACCATGGGCGGTGGCATGGGGGTGTCGATGCACGCCTCGCACCGTGTCATCACCCCGAAGGCCTGGGCGTCGATGCCGGAGGCGGCCATCGGGTTCGTCACCGACGTCGGCATCTCCCACGTTCTCACCCACCTGCCGACGCAGTCGGGGCAGGGGCGGCCGTCGCTGGAACTCGGTCTCTGGCTCGCCGCGACCGCATACCGGATGACCGCGGGCGACCTGCTGTGGACCGGTCTCGCGACCCAGCTGGTGACCGACGCGGACGCCTTCACCGACCTGCTGTTCGCCGAAGGGCCGGACGCGGCCCTCGCCGCCACGGTCCCGGCCCGGGAGTACCCCGACTCCGCCCTGGCGGGTATGGCGGGACGCATCGTCGAGCTCATGGCAGGTGCCCGTTGGCCGGAGATCGACGCCAGGCTCCGGGCTGACGGGAACAGTGCGGACCCCACGGCGGCCCTCACCCGCGACCTCCTCGCCCCGGCGAGTCCGGGCTCACTGGAGGCGATGGCGGCGCTGCTGGAGTACTCGTCGACGCACACCCTGCGTGAGGCGCTGGACGCCGAGTTCGCTCTCGGTCGCCGGGCCCGGCAGCTGCCGGACTTCGCGGAGGGGGTGCGTGCGGTGCTGGTGGACAAGACGAAGGACGCCGCCTTCGTCCCCGCGACACTCGCGGAGATCGGGGACGGCGTCCGTGCGGAGATCCGTGCGGTTCTGGCGGATCCCCTCCGACGCTAGGCGACACCCTTCCGGGAGAGCTGCTCGACGATCCTCTCGTCGAGGTGCCGGGCCAGGTACGCCCGCCAGGCCCTGCGCAGCAGCCAGGCCAGCAGGAATCCGGCGGCGAGGGTGACGAGACCGCCGACGATGTCGAGCAGATAGTGGT
>NZ_CACZOO010000142.1 GCF_902782855.1 uncultured Corynebacterium sp. | reverse complement strand
GACCGGCCGGAGTTGGAGGCCATGGCGACTGCGGTCGCCGCGCACAATGACAATGTCACCGGCACCGCTGCGGCGTTGGTGAATCTGGGGAGTCGGGAAGAGCCGGACTGGGTGGTGCGGGCGTTGATCCACCGGCCGTTGAGCCCGATGGAGGACGGGCAGTTGGAGCTGACGGTCATGAGCAGTGCTGCGATGGTGTCGAAGGCCGTGGCGGACCTGCTGGGCCGACCTGCACCGGGTGCTGCACAGCAGTAGTCACAGTTCCCCGGGCCCGAAAGCAGGCGACACTGGCGGACAACACTGCGTCGCCCTGGAACACCTCCGCCAACTTGTCGTAGTGGGTCGCCAGAAACCGCCACTGCTTGACCCGGGCGAACGCCCGGTCGACGTCAGCTTCTCAGCCGGCGGAGAACACCACCACTGACTGTCCGGCGACCGGGTAGGGGCCGTTGCCGTTCCAGGTCGGGTGCTCCAGGTTGGTCTGGTCCTTGGAAACCAACCTGGAGTGCCCGACCCGTGCGGTGTCGAGTTCCAGGGTCCACACAGCGCGGCCTCGGCCACCACCGCTGACACTGTCCCGACCATCAACGCCGCCATCAGCACCACCAACGACCCCACCACCAGCACCGACACCCGCCGGCAAGGTCACCTCGGCGTCGCAGCCGGTGTTCACCACTATCACGACCGCACCGCCGATCGCCTCGCCGTCGGTGTCCCCGGCCGTGCCCCGAAGGACCACACCGACCGGTCGGCCGTCGGTGGCGTGCCAGTCGGTGTCGGTCATCGGGGTGCCGTCGGCCCGGAACCATTCGACGTCCGGATGCCCGTCGGCGCGGAGCTGCCCGTGCCGGTACGCCGACTGCCGCAGCACCGGCAGCCTGTGTCGCAGCGCAATGAGCTCGCGGGTGAAGGTCAGCAGGTCACCGGCAGCACCGTCAGCACCGTCAGCCCCTGACCAGTCCACCCAACCGGTGGGGTTGTCCTGCACGTAGGCGTTGTTGTTCCCACCCTGGCTGTTGCCCATCTCATCACCGGCGAGCAGCATCGGTGTGCCCTGGGACAGCAGGAGCGTGGCGAGCATCCCGCGGACGCGCCGGGCGCGGGCGGCGACCACGGCCGGGTCGTCGGTGGGGCCCTCGACACCGAGGTTGTCGGAGAAGTTCTCGCCGTGGCCGTCGTTGCCGTGCTCCCCGTTGGCCTCGTTGTGCCGGTCGTTGTAGGAGACCACGTCGGCGAGAGTGAAACCGTCGTGGGCGGTGAGGAAGTTCACCGACGTGGTCGCGGGCGCCGCCGGCCAGCGCGCCGGGCCGTCGAACAGGCCGGCCGAGCCGAGCAGCAGGGACCCCAGGTCAGTCGCACGGGAACTGTCACCACGCCACAGTCGGCGGATCCCGTCACGGAACCGGTCGTTCCATTCCGCCCAGGGTGAGGGGAACTGGCCGAGCCGGTAGCCGTCCGGTCCGATGTCCCAGGGCTCGGCGATCAACCGGACCTGTGAGAGCACCGGGTCCTGGGCGACGGTGCGGAAGAAGGCGGCGTCCGGAGTGAATCCGGCGAAAGATCCGGCACCGACACGGCCCAGGGTGGCGCCGAGGTCGAAGCGGAAACCGTCGACGCCGATGTCCGTCACCCAGTAGCGCAGGCTGTCGGTGACCAGGCGGAGCATCGGTGGATGGTCGACGGCGAGGGTGTTGCCGGTCCCGGTGTCGTTGACGAACTCGGGGCCGTCCATGAGGTGGTAGCCGTTGTTGTCCAGGCCACGCAGGGACAGGGTGGGGCCCAGTTCCTCGCCCTCGCCGGAATGGTTGTAGACGACGTCGAGGATGACCTCGATCCCTGCGGTGTGCAGGGCGTCGACGAGCCCCCGGATCTCCCGGTCCGCGGTGACTCCGCTCCGGTCCGTGGCATAGCGGGGTTCGGGCGCGAACCAGTTCACCGGCTGGTAGCCCCAGTAGTTCGTCAGCCCGCGGTTGACGAGGAACCGGTCGTCGATGAAGGTCTGCAGCGGCAGCAGCTCCACCGCGGTGACGCCCAGGTCAGTGAGGTGGCTGATGACCGCCGGGTGCGCCATGCCCGCATAGGTGCCGCGCAGATCTTCGGGCACTTCCGGGTGCGCGGCCGAGAGGCCCTTGAGGTGGGCCTCGTAGATGATGAGATCGGCGGCGGCGTGCCGGGGGCGTTCCGGGCGGGAGGACGCCGCGGTGAGCGGCTCCCCGGTCTCGGGAATCACACATTTCGGCACGACCGGCGCACTGTCCCGGGGGTCGGCGTCCCCCGTACCGTCGAAGCCGGACATCAGCGGATGCCAGGTCAGCGGGGACTCGATGATCCGCGCGTACGGGTCGATGAGCAGCTTGGCGTGGTTGGAGTAGCGGCCGGTGTCCGGGTCCCACACACCGTCGACCCGGAGGCCGTAACGGTCGCCGGGGCCGGGGCCGGTGATGTGGGCGTAGCGGACTCCGCCGGAGCGCCAGGGCAGCGGGACACGCAGCTCGGTGTCTGAACTACTGTTCCCGTCGGCGTCCCGGGCAGTGAACAGGCAGAACTCCACGGTGGTGGCCTCCGGGGCCCACACCGCGACATTCACGGCGGTCCTGCCGGTGTGTTCGTCCGCCACGACGGTCACACCGAGCGGACCCGACGCGCCCCGGGACACGGTCGGCGGGGTCACCCGGGCAACTCCCCGGTGAGCCCGTCGCACAGTTCGTTGAACAGCCCGGCGTAGCGGGACGCCGAGGTCCCCCAGTCCACCGGAGTGGTCATCGCGGTGCGCTGTAGCCGGTCCCAGGCGTCCGCGTCCCGGTACAGGTCGGCCGCCCGACCGAGGGCGAAACCGAGACCCCCGGCATCGATCGTCCCGCCGAGGCGCACGTCACCGAAACTGAACCCGGTGGCGGTGCCGGCGGCGAGAGCTGACGGGGTGGCGTCAGTGACGGTGTCGCGCAGCCCGCCGGTCGCGGCGACGACGGGGACCGCACCGTAACGCTGCCCGTAGAGCTGGGTCAGCCCGCAGGGCTCGAAGCGTGACGGGACGAGCACGAGGTCCCCGCCGGCGTACATCCGGTGGCTCAGCGTCTCGTCATAGCCGATCGACACCCCGACCCGGTCGGGAAAGCGTCCGGCGAGCTCACCGAGCGCGTACTCGAGGGCCGGATCGCCGGATCCGAGGACAGCCAGTGTCCCGCCGCCGGCGATGAAGCCGGGGGCGGCGTCGCACAACAGGTCGATGCCCTTCTGATGGGTCAGCCGGGACACGACGACCGCCAGCGGGCCCCGGCGGTCCGGGTCGTCTGTCAGGCCGAACTCGGTGAGCAGTGCGGTGCGCGCGGCGTCCTTCCCTGACAGGTCGGACGCGGAATATGCCGGAACCGCCGGATCGTGCGCCGGATCCCAGGTCGTGGTGTCGATGCCGTTGAGGATGCCGGTGAGCTCGCCGCGGTCCAGGCGCACCGCCGCGACGCCCTCCAGGCCGAAACCGAACTCAGGCGTGGCGAGTTCGGTGGCGTAGCTGGGGGAGACGGTCGTGACACGTGAGGCGTGCACCATTCCCGCCTTCAGGGCGGAGACCAGACCGTGGTACTCCAGTGATTCGGGGTGGAAGTCCCATGTCGGCAGGTTCAGCCGGTCGAGCTGGTCGGGGCCGAAAATTCCCTGGAAGGCGATGTTGTGCACGGTCATCACCGTCGGGACGCCGCTTCCGGCGTACCGCAGGTAGGAGGGCACCAGCCCCGCCTGCCAGTCGTGGACGTGCACCAGGTCGGGACGCCACCGGTCGGCGGTGCCCTCCACCGCCAGGCGTGCCCCCACCCAGGACAGGGCGGCGAAGCGCACATGGTTGTCGTGGTGGTCGTGGCCGTCGACGGTGTACGGCCCGCCCGGCCGGTCGAACAGGTGCGGGGCGTCGAGCAGCATGAGGTCCAGGTCGGCGCCGTCACCACCACCCCGGTGGACGCCGCGGCGCACCGTCGCCGGACCACCGAACAGGTCGTCGGTGGCCCAGACCCGGCGCAGCGTGGTCCCGGCGTCCGCCACGCGGGCGACGACCGCCGGGTAGGCGGGCAGCAGGATCCTGGTGCGCCATCCCAGCGGTTCGAGGGCGGCGGGCAGTGCACCGACGACGTCGGCGAGTCCACCGGTCTTGATCAGCGGGGCACATTCCGAGGCGACCGACAGGACGCGCCGGGTGCGTGCGGTGCGGATACGGCGGGCCATGTCCGTCACCCCTCCACCCCCTGCCGGCGACGTTCCAGCATCGGCGCGGTGACCAGGGTGACGCCCGCGTCGGTGCGGCGGAACCACCGCGCGTCCTCCACCGGGTCCTCGCCGACGACCAACCCCTCGGGGATGACCACCCCGCTGTCGATGACACAGTTCGTCAACCGGGCGCTGCGCTGCACCTGGGCGCCGGGCAGCACCACCGCATGGTCGAGCACGGAGTACGAGTGGGCGCGGGCGTTGGTGAACAGCAGGGAGTTGCGGATCTCCGCGCCGGAGATGATGCAGCCGCCGGAGACCATCGACTGGACCGCGGAGCCGCGGCGTCCGTCCTCGTCGTGGACGAACTTCGCCGGGGGCACGAGTTCGGAGTAGGTCCAGATCGGCCACGAGTTGTCGTAGAGGTCGAGGTCGGGGACGAAATCGGTGAGGTCCACATTGGCCTGCCAGAAGGCGTCGACGGTACCGACGTCACGCCAGTAGGGACGTGTCTCATGTCCGGTCATCACACAGGATTCGCTGAACCGGTGGGCGTAGGCGGTACCGTCCCTCACGATCCTCGGGATGATGTTGTGCCCGAAGTCGTGGGCGGAGGAGGGGTCAGCGGCGTCCTCCCGGAGGATCTCCCGGAGGAAGGACCACTCGAAGACGTAGATACCCATCGACGCCAGTGACCGGTCAGGGTCGCCGGGCATGCCGGGCGGGTCGGCGGGCTTCTCGAGGAAGTCGACGATCCTGCCGGTGACGTCGGTGTGCATGACACCGAATCCGGACGCCTCTTCGCGGGGCACGGTGAGGCAGCCGACGGTGACCCGTGCACCGGTCCTGACATGCTGGCGCAGCATCACCTCGTAGTCCATCTTGTAGATGTGGTCGCCGGCCAGGACGATGACGTACTTCACCCGGTAGTCGTCGACGATGTCGATGTTCTGGGTGACGGCGTCGGCGGTGCCCGCATACCATTTCTCGCCGGCGACACGCTGGGATGCCGGGAGGATGTCGAGGAACTCGTTGCGTTCGGCGCGGAAGAAGTTCCAGCCACGCTGCATGTGGCGGATGAGGGAGTGGGCCTTGTACTGGGTGGCCACCGCGATTCTGCGGATCCCGGAGTTCAGCGCGTTCGACAGGGCGAAGTCGATGATCCTCGACTTGCCGCCGAAGTACACCGCCGGCTTGGCCCGTCGGTCGGTGAGCTCCTGCAGCCGGGAGCCGCGTCCACCCGCCAGAACGAAAGCCATGGTCTGGGCGGTGAGCCGGGGCTGTGCGCCGACCGGCATGCCACCGGAGACGGGAAGGGGACGGTCTGGTGTGGTCATGGTGTTTCCTCTGCGGTGTCTGGTGCGGGATCTGGTGCGCTGCCGGGGTCGGGGTCTCCGACGAAGTAGAGGGCGGACAGCGGTGGCAGGGTGAGCCGGGCGGAGAAGGACTCGTCGCCGCACGGCACCGGTTCGGCGGTCACCGCGCCGCGGTTGCCGCGGTCGCCGCCACCGTAGAAGGCGGAGTCGGTGTTGAGGACCTAGTCCCAGCGCCCCGGGCCGGGCAACGGCACCCGGTACCCGGAGCGCTCCACCGGAGTCAGGTTGAGCACGACGACGACCTGCGGGTCACCCGGACCACCGCGGCGTACCCAGGCGAACACCTCGTCGGCAGCCTCCGGGGTGTCCGGCGGCCCGGACCCGTCGGCGTCGACGATGAGCCAGCGGAACCCCGACGGGTCACAGTCGCGGCGGTACAGGGCAGGGGAGGAGCGGTAGAGCCGGTTGAGGTCCCGGACCAGCGCCTGCACCCCACGGTGGCCCGCGTCATCCAGGCAGTGCCACTCCAGCTCACCGGCGAAGTCCCATTCGGCGACCTGGCCGAACTCGGTGCCCATGAACAGCAGTTTCTTGCCCGGGTGTGCCCACATGTACCCGTAGAAGGCGCGCAGGTTCGCCAACCGCGCCCCGTGGTCGGGGCCACCGGGCATCCGGCCGTACACCGACCCCTTTCCGTGCACCACCTCGTCATGGCTGACCGGCAGCACGAAAGCCTCCGTGAAGGCGTAGGTCAGGCCGAAGGTGAGCTCGTGGTGGTGGTGCCGGCGGTGGACCGGAGCCCGGCCGAAGTAACCCAGCGAGTCATTCATCCAACCGAGATTCCACTTGTAGTCGAAACCCAGGCCCACGGGGCGCCCCGACAGATCCGGTGCGGCGGTGACCCCGGGGAAGGTCGTGGACTCCTCTGCGATCATCGTGGTGCCGGGGAACTCCCCGGCGACCTCCGCGGTCGTGTCGCGCAGCATGTCGATGCCCTCGTAGTCCTCACGCCCACCATCGTCGTTGGGCACCCACTGCCCGGAGCGCCGCGAGTAGTCGCGCCAGACGACCGAGGAGACGGCGTCCACCCGGAGCCCGTCGAGGTGGTACTCGTCGAACCAGTACAGTGCGTTGGCGGTGAGGTAGTTCGCCACCTCCGGACGCCCGTAGTTGAAGATCCAGGTGGTCCAGTCCGGGTGGAAGCCGCGGCGTGGGTCGAGGTGCTCGTAGAGGGCGGAGCCGTCGAACCGGCCCAGCCCGTGGGCATCGGTGGGGAAGTGGCCCGGCACCCAGTCGGCGAGTACCGCCAGACCCTTCGCGTGGGCGGCGTCGACGAAGGCGGCGAAGTCCGCCGGGGTGCCGTAGCGGTTCGTCGGCGCGTACAGGCCGATCGGCTGATACCCCCAGGAGCCGTCGAACGGGTACTCGGAGACCGGCAACACCTCGATATGGGTGAAACCCAGATCAGCGACATAGTCGATGAGGTCGACGGCGAGTTCCCGGTAGGTCGGCGGAGTACCGTCGGCGTGCCGCCGCCAGGACCCGAGGTGGACCTCGAAGATGCTCACCGGCCGGTCCCGGTCGCTGACGCCGGGGGAGTGCGGGTCGGTGCGTGCCGCGGTCCAGGCGGCGTCCCGCCAGTGGTGGACGCCGAGCCGGCGCACCACCGATCCGGTCGCCGGAGCGCGTTCGGCGCCGAACCCCACCGGGTCGGCCTTCTGCGGTAGCGGGTCCCCCGCCGCGTCCAGCAGGTCGTACTTGTACACCGCGCCCTCGTCGAGCCCGGGGAGGAACAGTTCCCACACCCCGGTTGAGCCGCGTCGCCGCATCGGGTGGGCGGTGGGGTCCCAGCTGTCGTGGTCACCGACGACACTGACCCGGGACGCCTCCGGTGCCCATACCGCGAAGTGGACGCCCGCCACGCCTTCGTGCCTGATGAGGTGAGCCCCGAGCACCTCCCAGAGTCGTCGGTGGGTGCCCTGGCCCAGCAGGTACTCGTCGACCTGCCCGATGACCGGGCCGAAGCGGTAGGGGTCCTCGCGGACCTCGGTGGAGCCAGCCCCGTAGCCGATCCCCGGCCAGGTGACCCGCAACCGGTAGTAGGGGAGGATCGCCCCGGTGAACAGGCCGGATCCGGCGGGGACGCCGTCGGTGGCGGGGAACGGGTCCAGTTCCACGGTATCGGTGTCATTGACGACGGCGACTGCGGACGCGCCGGGGACGTGCACGACGACATGGCGTCCGTCGGCGGTGGGGCCGAGTGCGGCGAAGGGGTCGGGGTGGGTGCCTGCGATGAGTTCCCGTGCCTCGGCGGCCGGGAGCACCGGGGGAGGTTGGTCGTCCCGTGAGCTCCGTGGAGCCTCCGGCGTCCGTGAGTTCCGTGGAGCCTCCGGCGTCCGTGGTGTCACAGCGCGCTCCTGATGTCCCAGATCTTCGTCATGTACTCGCGGATCGACCGGTCGGAGCTGAAGAAGCCCATCCGGGCGACATTGACCAGCGCGCTGCGCTGCCAGCGCGCCGGGTTGCGGTAGACCTCGTCGACCCGGTCCTGGGCGGCGTCATAGGAGTCGAAGTCCGAGGCGACGAGGAACCAGTCGTTGTTCCACATGTTGTCGACCAGTGCGCCGTAGCGGTACTTCTCGCCGGGGCTGAAGGTACCCTCGGCGACGGCCTGCAGCACATCGCGCAGCGCCTGACTCCGGTCGATCGCCGCCCGGGCGTGGTCCGGTACGGTCCGTTGTTCGGCGACCTCGTCGGCGGTGAGTCCGAAGAGGAAGAAGTTGTCCGCGCCGACCTGCTCACGGATCTCCACGTTCGCTCCGTCGAGGGTGCCGATCGTCAGCGCACCGTTGAGCGCGAACTTCATGTTGCCCGTGCCGGACGCCTCCATCCCGGCGGTCGAGATCTGCTCGGAGAGGTCGGCGGCGGGGATGAGCTTCTCCGCCATGGAGACGTCGTAGTTCGGCGGGTAGATCACGCGGAGGTGGTCCCGGGTCTCCGGATCATTGTTGACCACCTCGGCGACATCGTTGATCAGGCGGATGATGTCCTTGGCCGCCTCATAGCTGCCCGCCGCCTTGCCGCCGAAGATCTTCACCCGCGGCACCCAGCCTGCCCCGCCGTTGGTCGGGTCACGCCTGATGCGCTGCCAGCGTGCGATGGTCCACAGAATGTTGAGCAGCTGGCGCTTGTACTCGTGCTGCCGCTTGACCTGGATGTCGTAGAGGGCGCCGACGGGGACGTCGATGTCGAAGTGTGCCCGGAGCCACCCGGCGAGCCGTTCCTTCGCGGCGTGCTTCGTGGCACCGAAGGCGTCGAGGATTCCGGGGTCGTCGAGGTGGTCCTCGATCCCGGTGAGCCGGTCCAGGTCGGTCTCCCAGCCCTCACCGACGGTGTCGGTGACCAGCTGCGCCAGCGGCGGGTTCGCCAACTTCAGCCAGCGCCGGGGGGTCACCCCGTTGGTGATGTTGAGGATGCGTCCCGGATGGCGCTGGTCCAGTACCGGGAAGAGGTCCCGCTTGACCAGGTCGGAGTGCAGCGCGGAGACACCGTTGACCCTGTGGCTGGTGACGAATGCGAGCTCGCCCATCTTCACGTGGCCGTCACCGATGAGCCCGACACCGTAGGGGCGCGGCCCGCACACCTCGATCTCACGACGGTCGAGGCGCTCGATGATCTCCATGTGCCGCGGCAGGGACTTCGCCATCAGCCCCACAGACCAGCGCTCCAATGCCTCGGGCAGCAGGGTGTGGTTGGTGTAGCCGAGGACCTGCGTGGTGAGGTCGGCGGCAGCGTCGAACCCGAAACCGTGGTCGTCGACGAGCAGCCGGATGAGCTCCGGGCCGGCGATCGCCGGGTGGGTGTCGTTCATCTGGATGGCGACGAACTCCGGCAGTTTCGACAGGTCGGAGTGGTTCGCCAGGTAACGGCGCAGGATGTCCTGGACGGAGGCGGAGGTGAGGAAGTACTCCTGCGACAGCCGCAGTTCCTTGCCCTCCTCGGTCGAGTCATTGGGGTACAGCACCCGCGACAGGGCCCGGGCCACGGCCTCGTGGTTGGACGCCGCGATGATCTCCCCCGCATTGAAACGGTCCAGGTCGAACAGGTCAGCAGTGGGCATCGCCGCCCACAGCCGCAGCGTGTTCACCCATCTTCCGCCGTAGCCGATGACGGGGGTGTCGTGGGCGGCGGCGCGGACCCGGGCGTGGGGCCGCCAGACACGCCGCCCGCCGGAGTCCGCAGGCTCCTCGACATACCCGCCGAAACCCACGTCGTAGGCGGACTCCGGGCGGGTGAAGTCCCACGGGTTCTCGGTGGCGAGCCAGTCCTCGGGGGTCTCGACCTGGCGGCCGTGGTCGAAACTCTGCTTGAACAGGCCGTGCTCGTAGCGCAGTCCGTAACCGAAACCGGGGCAGCCCAGCGTCGCCATGGACTCCATGTAGCAGGCGGCGAGACGACCGAGACCACCGTTGCCGAGGGCGGCGTCCGGCTCATCGTCGGTGAGGGCGGCGAAGCTCAGGCCCAGCTGGTCGAGGACCTCCTCTGCGACATCGCGGAGACCGAGGTTGGTGGTGGCGTCCTCCAGGAGCCGTCCGATGAGGAACTCCATCGACAGGTAATGGACGCGCTTACGGTCCTCGGCCCAGGTCGTGCGGGTCGCCTCGAACCAGGGGGTCAGCGCCCGGTCGCGGATCGTGTGGGTCAGGGCGAGACGCCAGTCCGTCGTCGAGGCGTGCTCCGGGTCCTTGCCGACGGTGTACTGCAGGTGGTGCAGGAGCCACCAGCGGAAATGGTCCGGTGTGGGTTCCGGCAGGGTGAGGTCGTCACGGTCGACGCCACGGACGGTGATTCTGTCGGACATGGGGCTCCAGGTGGTCCTCAGGGGGGACACCGCCGTCACGTTCGGTGGGGCCCGGTGTCCCGACCGGGTGGTTTCGTCACTCTACAGGTGATCCTAGGCCAGTCAGCCAGACGGTGCAGTCCACGGGGACGAGGTCCCTGACCCCGGGGGTGCTGGACACGATGACCTCGTCGTCCACCGGGACCTGCCATGGGTCGGGGCCGAGATTGGTGACTATCGTGACGGTGCCGGCGGCGGTCTGCGTGGCACCGACCTCCACAACGACGAGGTGGGAGTCCGTGACCCCGGCGGAACTGGCGGCGGTACCGGGGCCGGCATCGATGACGTGCGCGGTGCCCCCGGCGAGTCCGAGCTCCCGGCGCAGTGTCAGCAGCCGCCGGTAGAGCTCCAGGGTGGACGCCGCGTCCCCGGTCTGCCGGTCGACCGCCAGCTCGGCGAAGATCGCCGGTTGCGGCAGCCACGGTTCTGCCCTGCCTGCTCTTCCTGCCCTGCCCGTCGCTGTGGTGCGCACCTCGTCGGCGGTCCAGGGGATCGGGACGCGGCAGCCGTCGCGACCCAACTCGGGCGTGGCGGTGCCACGGGTACGGAAGAAGGTCGGGTCCTGGCGCTTGTCCACCGGTATGTCGAGGACCTCGGGCAGTCCCAGTTCCTCGCCCTGGTAGAGGTACGCCGAGCCGGGCAGGCCGAGCATCAGTGTGGTGGCGGCGCGGGCCCGGTTCAGGCCGGTGGTGCGGTCAGGTTCGGCCACCGGGCCGGCGAGTTGGGTGACCGCCTCCCCGGGGGCGAGTGCCAGGCGGGTGGCGTGCCGGATGACGTCGTGGTTGGACAGCACCCAGGTGGTCGGTGCGCCGACGGCGTCATTGACCCGGTAGGACTCACTGATGACCTCGCGCAGTGAGGCGGCGTCCCACCGGGTGTCGATGAAAGCGAAGTTGAAGGCCTGGTGGTGCTCGTCAGGACGGACGTACCGGGCGATCCGGTCGATCGGCTGCACCCAGGCCTCGGCGACCATGATCCGCTCGTCTGAGTCTGTGCTGTAGCTGTCCAGGATCCTCCGCCAGCGACGGTAGATCTCGTGGACGCCGTCCCGGTCCCAGTAGGGCGCCGGGGTGGACGCCATGGCGGTGTCGGCGTTGTCGGTGCCTTCGGCGACGGCACCGGTGCGGGCCCCGACATCCGGCAGACCGGGCTCCTTGATCATCCCGTGGGCCACATCGACCCGGAAGCCGTCGGCACCCCGGTCCAACCAGAACCGGAGGATGTCGTCGAAGGCGTCCCTGACCTGGTGGTTCTCCCAGTTGAGGTCGGGTTGGGAGGAATCGAAGAGATGGAGGTACCACTGGTCGCCGTCGGTCGCGCCGGATGTCTCCGAGAGCTTCGACCACGCGGACCCGCCGAAGTTGGACTCCCAGTTGTTCGGCGGGGTGTCACGGGACACGGGGTCGCTGTCGTCGATGTCGCGGAACATGTAGCGGTCGCGCTCCGGGCTCCCGGGCGGGGACGCGCATGCGGCCCGGAACCATTCGTGCCGGTCACTGGTGTGGTTCGGGACCAGGTCGACGATGATCCGCAGGCCCAGGTCATGGGCTGTGGCGATGAGGGTGTCTGCGTCGGCGAGGGTGCCGAAGAGCGGGTCGACACCGCAGTAGTCGGAGACGTCGTAGCCGGCGTCCTTCTGGGGCGAAGGATAGAACGGCGAGATCCACACGGCGTCCACCCCGAGGTCACGCAGGTAGGGCAGGTGCGCGGTGATGCCGGGGAGGTCACCGAGACCGTCGTCGTCGGAGTCGGCGAAGGACCGGGGGTAGACCTGGTAGATCACCGCGGTGCGCCACCAGTCGGTGGTGGTGTCGTCGGGGGACGTGCCGGTGACGGTGGGGTCGCCGGTGGGGGAAGTCGTCATACGGGTCACCCTACGTGGACCGGGTCGTCGCAAGTGGTCAACCATCGACCGTGCCGCCTGAGATTCGTGCGCCGCCCGACAAGCCCCGCCCCGGCTCGCGCCCGTGCAGCTACCAGTACCGAGATGCGGTGGTCAGGTACCTGATTTCCGCGTACCGGTTCCAGTAGCGACAGTGAAGCCTGCCCGGTACCGGTAGCGACACGTTCACCGAAGCGCCCGACCCCACATGCGACAGGCTCAGCCCCGTGCCCCGAGGATCTCGACGACGCGTTCGACCGAGGCCGGTGCACCTGCGACAGACCAGAGGCGGCCGGCTGCCTCGACGCGCACGACGCGTCCTCCCGCGCCCTCGACCAGCGCACGACCCGGCAGCAGGTCCCACGGCAGGACGCTGTGCTGCATCCAGCAGCCGTTGTTCCCCTGGGAGACATTGCCCAGGTCGATGGACGCGGAACCGTTCCAGCGTACTGTCGCGAACTCCCTGACGACTGCGGTGTACAGGGCATTGACCGCCGGATCGGCGATGTCGGTGGGGTGCAGGTAGCCGCCGAGGCAGGTGCGGTCCGGGGTGACGTTGAGCGGTACGGTGCCGAGGTGGTCCACCGGTCGACCGTCGACGGAGGTGGGGAAGTCCGCGCCGCCGAACCAGGTGTAGCCCATCGCCGGACGGTGCACCGCACCGAAGTGGACGAGGTCCGGGTCCTCCGGACCGCCCTCGACGAGGGCGAGGGCGGAGCACCAGTAGTCCGAGCCGGTGGTGAAGTTGTAGGTGCCGTCGACCGGGTCGATGACCCAGGTGCGTCCGGAGTGGGAGGGGGCGGAGGTGCCCTCCTCGCCGAGCAGGCCGTCCTCGGGGCGCAGGGTGCGCAGCGTTGTGGCGATGAAGTCCTCGGCGGCGTTGTCGGCGGCGGTGACCACGTCGGAGACGGACGTCTTGTACTCGGTGGTGAGCCCCGCCTCGCGCATCCGCCAGGCGAGACGTCCGGCGTTGTAGACGAGGGCCTGGGCGAGGGCGGCGTCATCGTCCCGGTCGTGGGCGATGATGAAGGTCTTGGTGATGGCGTGGAGTGCTTCGGCAGGGATCGGGGAGGACTGCGAACTCATGGGGTCCATTGTGCCGTGGCCCGTCGGGGTGCGCGCGACGGGGTCGGGGTGTGGGGTGAGTAGAGTGGACGACCATGCAGCCGGATGTCACCCAAGCGCTCGACCACCTCGACAGCACCCTCACCACCATCGAGAAGGTGCTCGACCTCGATGAGTTGGACGACCGCGTCCGGGAACTCGAGGCGCAGGCCGCCGACCCGTCCCTGTGGGACGATCCCGACCACGCCCAGCAGGTCACCTCACAGCTGAGCCATGTCCAGTCGCGGCTGAAGAAGGTCCGCGGACTGCGCTCCCGGCTCGACGACCTGCCCGTCATGTACGAGATGGCCGACGAGGCGGCGATGGAGGACGCCGCGGAAGGGGCGGAGGCGAAGGAGCTGGCGGACTCGGAGTTCGCGGAGCTCCGAGCCGACATCGAGTCCCT
>NZ_CACZOO010000141.1 GCF_902782855.1 uncultured Corynebacterium sp. | reverse complement strand
CCAGCTGTTCCACGGCGCGCAGTACGCGGTGTGGAGCGATGACCTGCCCGCGGCGGTGACCATGCTGGAGAAGGCCGTGCGCCTGCCGGGAGTGTCCCCGCAGAACCGTGTGAACCACTTCCGCACCCTCGCCCAACTCACCGGGGACCTGGGCCGCACGGAGGACGCTGACCGGTGGCAGAGCCGGGCCGATGAACTGGAGCAGACCCTGGAGCAGACCCTGGAGCAAGGCCCGGCCGGCACCCCGGAGGGTGGCACCGGTGCGTAGCGGGGACCAGAACACCTTCCAGGTCGACCTCGGCGGGGTAATCGACCTGCTCAGCCGCCACATCTACTCCGGACCCCGCGTCTACCTGCGGGAACTGCTGCAGAACGGGGTGGACGCCGTCGCCGCCCGGCGCGAGGCCGACCCGACCGCCCCCGCCGAGATCAGGATCCGGCCCCTCACCGCCGACCGGGCCACCTTCACCCTCACGGACACCGGCTCCGGACTGACCGCCGACGAGGCCCGTGACCTGCTCACCACCGTCGGCCGCACCTCCAAGCGTGACGAGTTCGGTCTGCAACGTGAGCGTCGGCTCGGCCAGTTCGGCGTCGGTCTGCTGAGCTGCTTCATGGTCGCCGACGGCATCACGATGGTCTCCCGGTCGGCGAACCCCGGGGCGCGGGCGGTCCGGTGGACCGGGTTCACCGACGGCACCTTCGAGCTCACCGAACTCACCGACGACCAGACGGCCGCATTGCCGGTCGGCACGTCCACGCACCTCACCCCGCGTCCTGATGAACGCGCCCTGCTCACCGAGGACACGGTGAAGCGCATCGCCGCGGAGTACGGCCGCTATCTACCGGTGGCGATCACGGTAGAGGGAGCGCGGCGCACGGGAATCACCACGGACCCGGTGTTCGTCGCCGGAGTGGACAAGCCCACCCGCCTGGCCGCCGGCCGGGCGAGGTTGGGCCGCTCCCCGTTCGACGTCATCGACCTGGCGGGGCCGGACAGCCCGGGGCTGCAGGGAGTGGCCTACGTCCTGCCCACCCCGCAGGCACCCCACAGGACCCGTGAGCACAGTGTCTACGTCAACCGGATGCTGGTGGCCCACGGGCCTACCCCGCTGCTTCCCCCCTGGGCGTTCTTCGTCGAATGTGAGATCGACTCCACCCAGGTTTCTCCCACGGCCTCCCGTGAGTCCCTGGTGGAGGACGCCGCCCTCGCCGCCTCCCGCGAACATGTCGGGCAGCGGATCCGGACCTGGTTGCTGACCATGGCACGGTCGGCGCCGCACCGGCTCCGTGAGTTCACCGCAGTCCATGACCTGGCGTTGCGCCAGCTCTGCGTCTCCGACGGGGAACTGGCGGCGACCGTGCTGCCGTTCCTCTCCTTCGAGACAACGGACGGCCGCCTGACCGCCACGGAGATCAGGGACCGTCTCACCGACTCCGGCCGGTCACTGCAGATATCCCGGGGACTCGACGATTTCCGGCAGATCGCCGCGCTCACGCCGCCGAACCCTACCGCGGACACGCCGATGGTGGTCAACGGAGGCTACGTCCATGACAGTGAGCTGGTACGGATGCTCCCCCGGGTCTTCGACGGGGTCACCGTCTCCACGGCGGACCTGCGTGCGTCCCTCGACCTGCTGGAGGTTCCGCCGTTGGCGGTGTCCGGTCAGGTCACCGCCCTGGAACAGCGTGTCACCGAGTCTCTCGGGGGCCACGGTGTCCGGGGAGCCGTGCGGGTCTTCGAGCCCTCGGATCTGCCGGCGGTCTTCGTCACCGACCGGGACGCCACGGCCTCTAGGGACCGGCGGGACGCGAAGGGCCGGACGACTGACCGGTGGGCGGGCATCCTCGACACGGTCGACCTCGCCTTCCGCACCGCCATCCCCGCCGACGGGGAGGCAGGACCGCTGTCCGTGCTCTGTCTCAACTGGTCCAGTCCGCTGGTCCGTCAGCTCGCCGGGACGGGCGATGACATGGTCGTCTCCCGGACCACGCGACTGCTGTACGTGCAGGCGCTGCTGGCGGGACGCCACCCGCTGGGGACCCGTGAGCGGGCCCTGCTCACCGGTTCGCTGTCGGATCTCGTCGCCCTCTCCCTCGGGCCGGAGGTGTAGGTGCAGGTCCGCACGTGGATGACCGTGGTAAAGAGGCTTACCGCTACGCTGGGGGGATGGCTGAACCAGAGTCACCTGACAGTCCGACCGTCCACCCCACTGATCCCGGGACTCTCCGCGGAGCGGTGGGGCTCTACCCCGATGACATGCACCCGGGACTGGTTCCCGGCATCAGTGTCGACGAGCAACGCAACCGGTTCGGAGTGGACAGGTTGGTCTTCGGGACCACCGCCGCTCTGGTCCTCGCCTTCATAGTCTGGGGTGTCACCAGCCCGGATTCGGTGTCCTCGGTGTCCTCGACGATGTTCTCCTGGGCGATGGAGAACACCGGCTGGTTGCTGAACACCGTCATGATCACCGCACTGGTCGTCATGGTTTACCTGGCGTTCTCGCGGTTCGGGAATATCAAGCTCGGTAAGGACGACGAGGAGCCGGAGTTCTCCCGGTTCTCCTGGATCGCCATGATGTTCGGTGCCGGTATCGGGGTCGGCATCTTCTTCTTCGGCCCCTCGGAACCGCTGTGGTACTACATGTCCCCGCCACCGCACACCGTCGAGGCGGACACCCCGGAGGCCCTCCACCAGGCGATGGCCCAGTCACACTTCCACTGGGGGCTGTCCCCCTGGTCCCTCTACGCACTGGTCGGCGGAGCACTGGCCTACAGTACCTACCGTCGCGGCCGCGTCTCGTTGCTGTCCTCGGTGTTCCGCACACTGTTCGGCGAGCGGCGGACCGAGGGCGTGGCCGGGCGGCTGGTCGACATCATGGCGATCATCACCACCCTGTTCGGCACCGCCGCCACCCTCGGACTGTCCGCGATCCAGATCGGCTCGGGGGTGGAGATCGTCTCCGGGGCCGGGAAACTCGGCAACAGTGTCCTCATCATCATCATCGCGGTGCTCACCATGGCGTTCATCATCAGCGCCGTCTCCGGGGTCTCCCGGGGGGTCCGGTACCTCTCCAACCTGAACATCACCCTCACCCTCGGCCTGATACTGTTCGTCTTCCTCGTCGGGCCGACCCTGTTCCTGCTCAACCTGGTGCCCTCAGGGGTGGCGTCCTATATCTCCGGGTTGGTCGAGATGATGGGCAAGTCCCTGTCCTGGGGTCAGGAGACCGTCGACTTCCAGGCGTCCTGGACCGCGTTCTACTGGGCGTGGTGGATCGCATGGACCCCGTTCGTCGGGATGTTCATCGCCCGGATCTCCCGGGGCCGTACCCTCCGCGAGTTCGCCACGGTCACCACTCTGGTCCCGACGGCGATCCTCGTGCTCGCGTTCACGATCTTCGGTGGCACCGCCATCACCCAGCACCGCGACGGCGCCGAGGGGATGGACGGGGACGCGTCCTCCGAGCAGATCCTGTTCTCGATGTTCGACAATCTCCCGTTGGCCGGGATCACCCCGTTCCTCATCATGTTCGTTCTCGCGGTCTTCTTCGTCACCTCGGCGGACTCGGCGTCCCTGGTGATGGGCACCCTGTCGGAGAGGGGAAACCCCGAGCCCCGCAAGACCATCGTCGTGTTCTGGGGCCTGTGCATGATGGGTATCGCGGTGGTCATGCTCCTCGCCGGTGGGGAGAATGCGCTGGAGGGTCTGCAGAACCTGACGAT
>NZ_CACZOO010000140.1 GCF_902782855.1 uncultured Corynebacterium sp. | reverse complement strand
GAGCTGGAGGCCCTGGTGCAGGCCGCGGGGCTGAAGGTCACCTCCGCCGAGTCCGTCGGCTGGGGCACCGTGGTGCGTACCCTGGGGCGCGCGTAAGAGCATAGTTGGCCGGGGCCCGGCGGGGTTCCGCCCAGGAATCTCCACCCCATGAAAGTTGTCCACGGGCTCCTGGGGCTATGCATCTTCGCCCCGGATCGGCAGCCGTTGCATCAGCTACTGTCACCCAAAACCTCCAGCACAGGAGAGGTAGAGAAACAGTGGAGAGCAGGTACGATGTGGACCATGAAGAAAAAGACCCGCAGCAGCAACCGCCGGGCGTTCCTGACCGGAGTCGGGAGCCTTCTCGACCTCCAGGGCGAGACGACATACCGCCGCATGCAGGAGATGATGCCGGCACCGAAGAAGACGTCGGTCAACCAGATCTTCGTCCGCGCGGGCAACAGGCTTTCCCTCGAGAACAAGGACATCTTCTAGCCCAGATCACCGCGTATCTGCAGGAGAACCACGTGCATCTGCCGCAACCCCATCCCAGACAACCACCGGTTGGCTGAGATGAAGCGAGAGGCCCCCGAGGTGTACGAAGCCTACGTAGAGAGCATTATGGTCGAGAATCGTGCGGCAGAAACCGAGCACATCTACCCGTTCACTCAGCCACCGAGAATCGTCTTCCGTGGCCAGGTACTTGGGCTTATCGCCGTAGGGATGGTCCTGGTTCTCGCCGGATACCTGGCTTTTCTCGGTCATCCGGAGTGGGCTGCAGGAGTCGCAGTCGCGGATCTCGTCGCACTGGCCGGCGTCTTCATCAGAGGCGGAGGCCGGTAGCCTGAGGCGTCCCGCCGCACGATGTCGAACTGCCCGGACCACCCTGGCCGGTGAACCCGCTACTTCTTCTTCCGGCGGTCCCGCTTCTCGCGGACACGCACCGCGATGCGCACCGGCGAGCCCTCGAAACCGAAGGACTCACGCAGCCGCCGCTCCAGGAACCGGCGGTAGCCGTGCTCCAGGAACCCGGTGGTGAACAGCACGATCACCGGCGGCTTCGAGGCCGCCTGGGTGGCGAAGAGGACGCGCGGCAGGCGTCCGCCACGCATCGGCGGCGGGGTCTGCGCGATCACCGCGCGCTACCAGGTGTTCAGCTGGCCGGTCGGGATGCGCTGGTCCCAGCTCTCCAGGGCCTCGATCATCGCCGGCTCCAGCCGCTGCAGCGCACGCCCGGTCTTCGCCGAGATGTTCACCCGGCGTGCCCACGGCACGTGCGCGAGCTGCTGGTCGATCTCGCGCTCCAGGTCCTCACGCCGGTCCTCGTCGACGAGGTCCCACTTGTTGTAGGCGACGACGAGCGCACGACCCGAGTCCAGGATCATCCGCAGGACGCGCTGGTCCTGTTCGGCGATCGGCTCCGAGGCGTCCACCAGGAAGATGACGACCTCGGCCGAGTCGATGGCGGCACGGGTGCGCAGCGAGGCGTAGAACTCGTGGCCGCGGGCGGTCTTCGTCTTCTTGCGGATACCGGCGGTGTCCACGAAGCGCCATATCTGCTGGTCGAGCTCCACCACCGAATCGACCGGGTCGACGGTCGTGCCGGCGACATTGTCGACCACGGAGCGGTCCTCACCGGTGATCTTGTTCAACAACGAGGACTTGCCCACGTTCGGGCGTCCGACCAACGCCACGCGCCGCGGACCGGCGACGATGGACGTCTCCCGCGGTTCTGCCGGGAAGGACGCCAGCACCTTGTCGAGCACATCGGCGGCGCCACGACCGTGCTGGGCGGAGACCGGGTACGGGTCGCCCAGCCCCAGCGACCAGAACTCGGCCATGTCGCCGTACTGGGAGTCGGAGTCGAACTTGTTGGCCACCAGCACCACCGGGATCTCAGAGCGCTGCAGGCGCCGGGCGATGATCTCGTCGGTGGCGGTGATGCCGACCTTGGTGTCGACCACGAAGACGATGACGTCGGCGGTGGCCATGGCGGTCTCCGCCTGGCGGGCGATCGCGCCGTGGATGCCCTTGGCGTCCGGGTCCCAGCCGCCGGTGTCCTGCACCCAGAAGCGGCGTCCGCCCCAGTCACCGATGTAGGAGATCCGGTCACGGGTCACACCGGGGAAGTCCTCGACGACAGCCTCGCGACGACCGATGAAGCGGTTGACCAGGGTGGACTTGCCGACGTTCGGTCGACCGACGATGGCAACGGTACACAGCGCCTCGCGCTCGGCCTCGTCATCACCGAGGACGCCGAACGCGGCCTCCACTGCCTCCCAGTCAGTGTCCTCACCTGCGCCGGTGAGCAGGTCGAAGTCCTCGGCGTCCATCCGCGCGTCGGCATCGTCGTAGCCGCCGGTGACGATGAACTCAGTCTCATCCCCGTCGGAGAAGTCGTCCTCGTCGAACTCCTCGAAGAACTCGGTCTCGTCGGAGAACTCCTCAATCGGTCCGACCTGCTCAGCGGTCTCCGTCGGCTCATCGGCGATCGCACCGTCAGCGGTGCGGAAGACCAGTTCTTCTCCGTCAGTTGTCGGGTTGGTGTTCTCGTCACTCATCGGTTGCTCCCTGCGGTCGTTAAATCTGCGGGGGTCGCAGCTGAGGCGACAGCCAGACCCGCCAGGGCATCGAGTACCCCGTCAATGTCCAGTTCCCCGGTATCGAGAATGGTGGCGTCCTCGGCGGGACGCAGCGGAGACACCGTCCGCGAGGAGTCCGCGGCGTCGCGGCGCTCCACGTCGGCGAGCACGGCGTCGAAGTCGACGGTGCGTCCGGCGGCGGTGTCCTGGTCGTAGCGGCGCTGTGCCCGGATCCGAGCACTGGCGGTCATGAAGACCTTGCAGGCGGCGTCCGGCAGCACGGCGGTGCCGATGTCACGGCCCTCCACCACACAGCGTCCGGTCTGCAGCGCCAGCGCACGCTGCAGGGCGACGAGGTTGGCACGCACCGCGGGCACCGCGGAGACCGCGGAGACGTTGGCGGTGACCTCGGCGCCACGGATCTCGGCGGAGACGTCTTCCCCGCCGAGCAACACCTCGGTGGAAGCGGGGTCCTCGTTGACCTGCAGCGGAAGGTCTGCTGTGGCTGCGGCCACCGCCACAGCATCGGTCGGGTCAACACCGGCACGCAGCACGTGCAGCGTGGCGACGCGGTACATCGCACCGGTGTCGAGGTACTTCGCGTCCGCGGCGGTGGCCAGCAGGCGGCACACGGTCGACTTGCCGGTGCCGGAGGGGCCGTCGACCGCGATGATCAACCCACCGCCGACGACGTTGTCGAGGCTCTTGAGGGATTCCAGGGTACTCAGGTCGGTCATCACAGTCCCACCGCGTTGTAGAGGCTCGTCAGTTCGGAGCGGTTGAGGGCGCGCAGTGTACCGGGCTTCTGTTCGCCCAGCTGCACGGTATGCACCTTGGTGCGCACCAGCGCCTGGACCGGGAACCCCGCCTCCTTGAGCATACGACGCACGATATGCTTGCGTCCCTCATGGATCACGACCTTGATCAGGGATTTCCCCTGCCACACGTCGATGATCTGCACCTCGTCGGCGACGACGATCCCGTCGTCGAGCTCGATGCCGTCGAGGAGCTGCCGCACCAGCTGCCGGTCGACCTCACCGAGCACGGTGGCGAGGTAGGTCTTCTTGATGCCGTAGCGCGGGTGCATCAGCCGGTTGGCCAGCTCGCCGTCATTGGTGAGCAGCAGCAGACCCTCGGTCTGCGCGTCGAGACGCCCCACGTGAAAGAGACGCTGACCGGCGGCGACCCGCTCACCGACGAGGTCGGAGAGGCACGGCCGGCCGAACTCGTCGTGCATGGTGGAGTGGATACCGCGCGGCTTGTTCAGCGCGAAGGTGACGATCTCCTCGTCAGCGATGACGCGGACTCCGTCGACACGGATGACGTCATTCTCCGGGTCGACGCGCATCCCCTGTTCGGTGACGATCTTCCCGTTGACCTCCACACGACCGGCATCGATGAGCTTCTCACTCATCCGCCGGGACGCCACACCGGCGGCCGCGAGAACCTTCTGCAGTCGGGTCTTCTCGGCGTCGGACTTCGACGCCCTCTTGATCCGGTTCCCCTGGGCTCCGGCTTTCTTCGGGGGTTTACGGTCTGCCACATGCTGGTGGCGGGCGGGGCGGGCGTTGGAGACGAAACTCTCCGCGTCCCTG
>NZ_CACZOO010000139.1 GCF_902782855.1 uncultured Corynebacterium sp. | reverse complement strand
GAGGTCTTCCTCAACCTCGTCCTCGATGAGAACGCCGGTATCGCCTTCACCCGGATGGCGTCCACCGGTGAGGATCTGGAGGTGCCGCAGGTGCTGCGCACCGAGACCCTCACCCATGTCGACACCCTGGTGCTGCTGCACCTGCGCTCCATGGTCGCCCATGCGCTGCCCGGGGAGCGGGTCATCGTCGACGCCGATGACCTGTTCACCGAGATTCTCGTGTACCGCAGCGTCACCGACACCGATGAGGCGGCGTTCCGTAAACGTTTCAGCACCTCACTGGGGCGGCTCGACAGCAAATTCAACCTGCTCAGCACCACGGAGACTCCGGGGCGCTACGAGGTCTCGCCCGCACTCAAGCACATCCTCGACCCGGACACCGTCGCGGCGATCACCGCGGAGTACCGCCGTTTCGCGGACACGGACGCCACCGGCGACGACACCGATTCCGCAGAGGACGCAGGAGAAGCATGACCGTCCATCCCGAGCAGTTCCGTCTCTCCCGTATCCAGCTGATCAACTGGGGAACCGTCGACGGCTACCTCGACATCCCCGTCGACCGGACCGGCTTCCTCGTCACCGGGGCGTCCGGCTCCGGTAAGTCGACGATCATCGACGCGGTCGCCGCCGTTCTCGTCCCGCCGGAGAAGCTGTCCTTCAACGCCGCCGGTCAGGCCGGCGGCACTCGCGGGGCCGGCCGTCACGGTTCGGGGCGGTCCCTGGTCTCCTACATCCGCGGGGCGTGGCGCCGGGGCGAGGACCCGGAGTCCGGTGGGATCACCTCGACCTACCTGCGTCCCGGTGCAACGTGGTCGGCCGTGGCCCTGACATACACCACCGGTTCCGGCAGGGGCACCGACCTTCCGGTCGAGCACATCACCCTCACCGCGTTCTACTACCTGCGCTCCGGGGAAACCTCGAAGGCTTCGGTGAAGAAACTCTACGGAATCCATCAGGACGCCCTCGATCTGGACGCCGGTGTCCTGCACCCGCTGATGTCGACGGGGATCAACATCCGCCGGGTCAAGGCCACCTGGCCGGCACCGGCCCGGTTCAGTGAATCCCACCGGGTGTTCGCCGACCGGTTCCGCCCGAAACTGGGCATCACCTCCCCGGAGGCGCTCCTGCTGCTGCACCGCACCCAGTCCGCAAAGCAGCTCGACAACCTCGACCAGCTCTTCCGCGAGTACATGCTCACCGAGCCGGACACCTTCAGCCTCGCCGATGACGCCGTCGCCCAGTTCACCGAACTGCGCACCGCCTATGAGCGGGTGCAGGACGTCAAGGCACGGATCGGTGTCCTCGACCCGCTGCCGGACCTGGTGACCCGCCGAGACACGGCCACGGCCGACGCCTCACGTGCCGCCGCGATGCTCGGTGCCCTGCCGCGGGTCCGCGACCGGTTGCACCGGGAATCCCTCACCGACCAGCTCCGGGAGTTGGACGCGTCGCTGGCGGCGGCATCCGACGTCCTGTCGCGCGCACAGGACGATGAACGGCGGGCGGACGCAGACCTCCGCTCCGCGGACACCGCCCTCGCCGGTGCCGGTGGTGGTCAACTGCAGGTGCTCGAGCTGCAGGCGGAGCGGGCACGGGACCGGCTGGCCGGTGTCCGCAAAGACGCCGATGCCCTGGCCGCCGCGGTGACCGCCCTCGGCGGAGTGGCCCCGACCGGTGCCGGGGAGTTCACCGTGGTCGACGGACAGGCACGTGACCTGCTCGCCTCCGCCGACGGCGAGCGGGAGCGGCTGGAAACCGGACGCAATGACGCGGTCCGGCGTCAGGGAGAGGCGGACAAGGAACTCCGCGAGGTCACTGAGGAACTCGCCGCGTTGGCGAAGAGTACCTCGAACATCGGGCACCGGCATGTGCGCCTGCGCGAGGACCTGTGCCGTGAGCTGGGAGTGAAGCCGCGCGAACTGCCGTACGCCGGTGAGCTCATCGACGTCATTGACGACCACCGGGACTGGGAACCGGTCGCCCAGCGGCTGCTCGGTGGTTTCGCCACCACCCTGCTGGTCCCGGCCCGTCTCATCGACCGGGTCTCCGGGTACGTCCATGCCAGGCACACCGGCGTCCGGCTGGTGTACCGCTCGGTGCCGGAAAGGGTGAGTGTGCCGCAGCGTCCCGCCAACGCGGACGCCCTCAGCCTGAAACTGTCCGTGGTGGATCACCCGTTCCATGACTGGGTACTCGCCCAGTTGCGCAGCCGGCACGAGTACCGGTGCGTGGACTCCCCCACCGACTTCGCCCGCCTCGGCGACGACCGTGGGGTGACCCGCACCGGTCTGGTCCACGGCCGGAGGGAGCGTGACGGCTCGGTGCGTTTCGAGAAGGACGACCGGTTCCGCATCGAGGACCGGTCGCGCTGGATGCTCGGTTCCACCAACCACGACAAGCAGGAGCTGCTCGCCGCCCGCCGGGCGACGCTGAGCGCCCGGGCCACCGCCGCCGACCGGGAACGGCGTGACGGGGAGGTCGCCCTGTCCACCCTGTCGGCGTCGGTGCGGGCAGCGGAGCTGATCACCGCCACCGGATGGTCGGCGGTGGACACCTCCCGGGCCGCTGACCTGGTGACCGCGGCGGAGAAAGCGGTGGTCGACTGGTCGGACTCCCCGGAGCATGCCGCACTCACCGCGGCCCGCGATGCGGCGACCGTCCGGCTCAGGGACGCGAAGGCCGTGCTGAGCAGCGCTGACCGGCAGGTCGGCGTCCTGCGCAGTCGGCGGGAGGACGCCGCCGGCCACCTCGCGCAACTGGACGAGCGAAGCACGTCGACGGGTCCGGATATCGACCCCGAGATCCTCGCCGCAGTGGAGGCCGAGTTCACCCGCCGGACGCGACGGGTGACCGTGTCCACGGTCCTGCCGCTGACCGAGGAGATCAGTGTGGAGCTCCACGCCCGGGAGGCGGACGGGAAGGAGACCGTCCACCACGTCAACCAGCGGATCCAGGGAGTGCTGTCGACGTACCTGGAGCGCTGGCCGGAGGAGAAGTCCGATCTCACCGCCGACCCGGAGTTCGCCGGTGAGGCTGTCGCCAGGCTCACCGGTCTGCGTCGTGACCGGCTCGCGGAGTTCACCGGGCGTTTCCTCACCCTGATGAACGGCACCTCGGTCACCAACCTGACCCAGCTGTCCCGGTCGCTGCGGCGGGCGAAGGACCTCATCGCCGAGCGGATCGACAGTGTGAACCAGTCGCTGTCGCGCTCCGAGTTCGCTGCGGGCCGGTGGCTGCGCATCGACGTGCGCGACAACCGGGGGTCGGAGGTCACCGATTTCCAGCGTGACCTGCAGGCCGCGGTGGAGAACCGGCTCGGTGCCGCCGACACCCCCGAGGAGGCGGAGGACCGTTACCGGCGGATGTCGGAACTGCTGGACCGGCTCGGTTCCGAGGAGACCAATGACCGGCGGTGGCGCAGGACGGTGCTGGACACGCGGCGTCATGTGCGGTTCATCGGTGTGGAGACCGATGCTGAGGGCACGGCGGTCAACGCCTACGTCGACTCGGCGTCCCTGTCCGGTGGCCAGGCTCAGAAACTGGTGTTCTTCTGCCTGGCCGCGGCATTGCGGTTCCAGCTGGCGGAGGTGGACGAGGAGTTCCCCCGCTACGCTACGGTGATCCTCGACGAGGCCTTCGACCGGGCGGACCCGGAGTTCACCCGCACGGCGATGGACGTGTTCACCAGTTTCGGGTTCCACATGGTGCTGGCCACGCCGTTGAAGCTGATCCAGACGCTGCAGAACTATGTCGGCGGGGTGGTCGTCGTCGGATACACCGAGCGGGCGGACGCCAGTGGTGCGGTGCGGGCGTCCACGTCGGTGGCGCCGGTGGCGATGGATGAGTTGCGCGCCTCGGTGGCAGCGGAGACTGCGGTGGCGGAAACTGCGGTGGCGGAAACTGGCGGGGAGGCGGAGCATGGCGCGTCGTAGCGGCCCGGTGCCCCCGGCCGAGGCGGTCGCCGGCCTCGCCGCCACCGCGGAGAAGCGGTGGAAAACGTGGCTGGTGGCCCCTGTTCAGGACGCCTCGGTGGACCTCCCGTTGCACCCGCCGACGGGCAGAACCGCCGCGGCGGATGTGGCGGGAACCTCTGCGTGGATCCGTTCCTGGCAGGCGTGGGAGACCCGCCACCCGGCGGCGACAATGGTGTGGGTGGAGAAATCCTGGACCGCTGCCGGGCTGGGTCGCCAACGGGTGCCGGACCGGTTGCAGGTCACCGGGGTGGACGCCCTGGTCGCCCTCACCGGGCAAGGGTCGGTGTGGCGTGGGCTCACCCGGAAGTTCGCCCTGCTGGTGGGGGAGGATGCGTCGGCGTCGCTTCGGGAGGCGGCGGCCTCGGTGATGTCGAGGTGGTGCGACCTGACCGATGAGGACCTGGTGCGGGTGCACGCCGTGGTCGACTGGTTCCTGTCACACCCCGACTCCGGACTGACGCCGCGTGCGGTGCCGGTGGAGGGCGTGCACGGCAAGTGGCTGGAACGCCACCTCACCCTGGTCACCCGGCTGGTCGTCGCCCGGCGTAGAGGCGATGGTGACGATGTCGAAGGCGACAGGACCGAAGGCGGCAGGATCGAAGGCGGCAGCGTTGGCGGCGGGGATTCCGCCGGTGCCGGGGCGTCCCCGCTGGAGTTCCTGGGTCTGGTGGACAGGGAGCCGCTGGTCCGACTGCGCATGCCCTCCGGGATGCCTGGCTGGGAGGGAGTGCCCGAGGATGTGACGCTGACCTTCTCCGGCGCGGCACGGCTCTGGGCGGACGCGCTGTCCGGTGGGCAGGGGGCCGTGCCGGTCACCGGGGCGCTGATGGTGGAGAACCTCGAGTCCTTCCTCGCACTACCTGCCGCTCCCGGCCGCGTCCTGCTCTGGGGTGCGGGCTACAGCGCACGGAAGTGGGCGCAGCTCCCCTGGCTGGCCGGTCTGCCGGTCTGGTACTGGGGTGATCTGGACGCCGACGGCTTCGGCATCCTCTCTGCGGTCCGCTCCCACCTGCCGCAGGTCACCTCGGTACTCATGAATTCCGATGCGGTGCGCCGGTGGCGTCACCTCGCCACGGAGGACGCCCACCCGGACCGTAAGCATCTGGGGCACCTCACCGCCGGGGAGTCGACGGCGCGGGATCTGCTGGCGTCGGCGGGGAACCTGCGGATCGAGCAGGAGCGGATCCTGCTGGCAGAGGCGGTGGATGCGCTGACGGTGGCTGGGTTCTACGGCGGGTGACTGCGGCGGGTGACTGCGGCGGGTGACTGCGGCGGGTGACTGCGTTGTGCCGACGTCGTGGTGAGTAATGGTCGCACCCGGTGCCTGAAATCGATGGTGAGTAATGGTCACCGCGACCACTACTCACACACCTCACGCCCGCGTTGACGGTGGGCAGAGCTGAGCGCCGGGAGCTCCGCCACGATACTGGGCGCCGCCGCGCAGATCCCGGGTCAGCGCCGTCCCCGGGGACGCAGCATCCGCTGTCGCTGCGTACTCTGTCACGATCAACAGTGGGACGTGACTGTCCCGTACGTTCCATACCGTGCGCTGCGACTGCTCCGGCGAGGGGGTATCTCCCGGGGCTCGGGGTGGTCGGAGAGCAGACCCGGTGCGCCGGGGTGATCCTCCGCCCACCCGCCGGCCGGGTACCGTCCCGATCCGGACGCCGGCCTCGCATGCGGCATCGGGCGCTCCCCGGTCCACACCTGTCTGTCCTCCCGAGCGGATCGCGGCGATCAGCGACGGCACGGTCATGGAAACGGCGTCTGGGCCTTCCCCCAGCGTCCCGCTACATCCAGATCCGCTCAAGGACCTCCACGGCCTCAGCGTCCGACCGGTGCCGGAACCGTGCGAGGACCTTGCGCCGCGGGGCGTCCGGTGCCAGACCCAGAGCTTCAGCTACGGCAGCAGTGGACGTCGCGTCGTCTCCCCCGGGGACTGCACCCACGTGGTCTACGAGCCAGTCCAGTCCGTCCACTTCCCCGGCATGTGACTCCGGTGCAGCAGAGACGGAGAACCGTTCCCCGTCATGCAGGTCGATCCAGATGCGGTCGCCCTCCTTCGCCTGCAACGAATCCAGGAAACGCCGGATCGACCCGACGTAGCTGGTGCCCAGGTTCCCCCAGATGATGCGCTGTTCGCCGAGATCGCTCGGCAGCATCCGAGGTTCATTCCATTCCAGGTCCAGCATCGCTGTCAGACCGTTGGGAATGTACGTCCCGGAGCCCCGCAGATGGTCCTTCGTCACCGTGACCAGGTTGCACCAGCGGCCCTCGTGCACGTAGACGCCGTTGGACTCCTCCGGAGTGGCGTTGTTGGCCATCGGTTCGGTCCGGCGCCGGACCACCCCACCGGTCGAGGTGAAATCGCCGGTCGCCGAATACGCTGTGACAGAATTCGCGGCGACACCGAACTCCCCGGTCAGTTCGTCGATGAGATCGGAGAGCAGGACGCCCTCGGCGCCGTCCGACACCGCGGCGTCCACCCGCTGTCCGATGAGATCGGCGATGCCGGTGTACTCGGGCATTCCCCACCGGGTCAGTCCCCACTGTTCGACACCCACCCGGGTGAGTTCGTCACTGTTGTAGAGACCGTTGCGGAAGGACCGCTCGGACTTCGAGTTACCGATACCCGCGTACATCTCGGAGACGGACATCGGCCGGCCGACCACCGACAGCAGGGACGCCGCCCTCGCCGGATTCGATCCGACACGGGTCAGCACATGATTGTCGAGGATCAGATAGCCGCAGGTAGAAAGCCATTGCTTCAGTGTTCCCGGGTCGTCGAGGCTCGAACGGTGGAGGACATCGGACAGCTCGGCGACCCCTTCGTCATTGACCAACGGCGCCAGCAGATTCCCGGTGCGCTGCGCGGCGGTCGGAAGATCCGGGAAGCACACCCAGCCGTCATCGACCCGGAAGTCGTCGTCGAAGGCGTCGAGGATCTGCCACAACGGTGTGTCCCACCCGGGCAGGACCACGGCCAGCTCCGGGAACACCGTGGTGATCTGTTCCAGGGTCCCCACCGGATATGTGTGGGACCGGACCCCCGCCAACAGATCGGCGACCGGCCCAGCGGTGATCGCGGGACGCAGTCGCCCGGTGAGTTTCTTCTGGAGTTGTCGGATCCGCTCCCGAGTGACTCCGGTGGCCCGGCCGATCTCGTCAAGAGTCGCCGGAGACGTTGCCACGATCCGGTCGCGCAGAATGCGCTGTTCGCGGTCGTCACAGGTCTCCCAGATCCGGGCGAGAACGTCGGTGACGGTACCCCGCCGCCGGGAGAATGCCAGCTGGAAGACGCCGGACTCCTCCCCCGCCTGCGCCAGCAACGTTTCGACGTGGGAGGGCAGTTCCCCGTCCACCGCCGAGACCCCGGCAGATTCCACTGCGGCACGGAGGCTGCCGTGGGTACGGGCGATGAAACCGAGCAGGCCGACTGCGGTGTCGAAGGCACTGCCGAGGGATTCCGCGTCGAGAGTGATGCCGTCGTCCCCGAGGTCGATCACCGGGGTGTCATCCTCGTCATCGTCATAGAATCCACCTCCTGACCGCATCGTTTCTACGAAGTCATCTCCGAAGTCATCTCCGAGGCCACCCGGCTCGCCGACCACATTCTCCATCTCCGGATGCGAGGCGGCGACCACCAGCCGGGGATCAACCGAACCATTGCCGGAGTTCTCCAGCTCTCCGAGCAGTCGGGCGAAGCCGGATTCCGAGACCACGGGCACCCCGAGG
>NZ_CACZOO010000138.1 GCF_902782855.1 uncultured Corynebacterium sp. | reverse complement strand
GGTGCCGGGGGCCGGTCTGCTGCGCGACACGCAGAAGTTCGTGGTCCTCGCACTGCCGGCGCTGGTGGTGCTGCTGGGACGGGTGGATGTGCTGGCGGACGCGCTGGCGTCCCGGGGTGCCCCGGCTGTGCGGGCCCTTCCGGCGCTCACGGTGGGGGTGCTGGCGTTCCTGCAGGTCCCGGCGTTACCCGCGGATCTGTCTGACCTGCGGCCCGCCACCCTCGACGGATACGCCGCCGCAGTGGCAGCGGTGGAGGATGCCATGAAGGACGCCATGGTGGACGCCGGTGGCGGACGCACCCTGTTGTGGCCCCCGGGGAACTACCGGGTCATCGGAGGGCGGCCGGTGCTCGACCCGATGCTGAAGATGCTGCCCGGTTCACCGGTGGACCCCGGGTACCTGGTCGTCGACGGTCGGGTCGTCGACGGGGACCCGGACACGGTGCGGCTGTTGTCCGGGCTCGCCTCGGGCGACGACGGGCTGGCCGAGGCTGGCATCGACCTCGTGCTCGTCGAGACGGATGCCGCGCAGGACGCCGCACAAGGCGTCAGTGCCGCTGTTCCCGCTGCGCTCACCGACGCCGCGTCCCCCCATGAACTGATCTGGTCGGCTGACGGGTGGGCGCTCTACCGGGTCGGATGAGGTGGGCGCGGGCCCGGATGGCGGAGTTCCCCGTAACTGTTGGTGTCGGCGAACACCCCAGTTCACGTTCGGGGGTTCCCGTTCGGGGGTTCCCGTTCGGGGGTTCCCGTTCGGGGGTTCCCGCCGGATGTCTTTTCCCGCGGGACACCGGTGTGTCGCTGGTCCACCGGACCGGGGCCGATCAGATGCGGAAGATCAAGGCCGCTGCCGAACGCCGTCAACGCCGGTGGCTGGGGACCGCCGTGCGGAGGGCGGGGAGAGTCACTCCCCCAGCGCGCCGGCCTTCCAGTCCTCGAAGAAGTCGGGGTTGGATTTCGCCCACTCCCTCACCGCGGCGTCGAGGTTCTCGCCGCCGTAGTTCTCGTCGGAGAACATGACGTTCTCCAGCGACGACAGGTGCTCATCATCGATGACCAGGTTCTTCAGCAGCTGGGCGACATAGGGGTTGTCATCGGTGAAACCGGTGCGGGAGAAGTTGAGGATGTTCTCCGCGCCGCCCATCGCGCCCTCCGGATCCTCGAGATCACGGACCGGGAAGGCGTCGTACGCCCAGTGCGGGCGCCACAGCGTCACGACGATGTCGTCACCGGCGTCCGTCGCCTTCTTCAGTTCGGCGAGCATCGCCGGAGTCGAGGAGATCTGGAAGTTCCAGTCGTCCAGGCCGTAGACCGGGAGTGCCTTCTTCGTCTGGCCGGTCAGCCCTGCGCCGGGCTCGATGCCGACGATCCGCTTGCCGTAGTCCCCTCCCATGTCTCTGAGATCGGCGATGGACCGGGCGGGGGAATCCTCGTTGACCGCGAGGGTGAGCACGGCGTTGTCGTACCAGCAGCCCAGTGGCTCGATCGAGTCCTGGTACTGCTCGAGGTAGTTCTCGTGGGTCACCGGCAGCCAGGTGTCCATGATGACGTCGATGTCACCGCGTGCCAGACCGGTGTAGCCGGGGCCGGCGTCCAGCGCCCGGATGTCCACCTCGTAGCCCTCGTCCGAGAGGACGTACCTGAGCAGGTGCGCTGCGGCGAAGGACTCGTCCCAGCCGTTGAATGCGGCGAGGGTGATCTTCCGGTCGTCGTCGACGTCCATGCCGGTGGCGTCCTCCGACCCCTCGCCGGGGATGCAGTCGGCGAACCGGGCGGCGTAGGGCTCGGCTCCGTCCCCGCCACCGCCGACGGCGGAGTTGGAGTTCTCCGCCCCGCACGCCCCCAGGGAGAGGGTGAGGACGCCGACCGCGAGAGCCGAGGCCACGGTGCGGGTGTTCTTCATGATGGTGTGCATGATCTCCTCCTACGCGTTCTGGGCCTGTCGGGCCCGTGCCTTGGCCAGCGGGGTCCTGCTGCCGAGCCCGGCGGTGATCCGGTCGAGGAAGACCGCGAGGATCACCACGGCGACACCGGCGTTGACGCCCAGCGGCACGTTCAGGGAACTGATCGCGCTGGTGATGTCGGCGCCGAGGCCCGGGGCACCGGCCATACCGGCGAGCACCACCATGGACAGCGCCAGCATGATGACCTGGTTGATGCCGGCCATGATCGTCGGCAGCGCCAGGGGCAGCTGGATGCGGAACAGGATGTGGGTGCTCGTCGCGCCGAAGGCGCGGCCGGCCTCGACGGTCTCCTTGTCGACCTGGCGGATGCCCAGTTCGGTGAAGCGGACACCGGGGGGCATGCAGAAGATGAGGGTGGCGATCATGCCCGGGGTGACGCCGATGCCGAAGATCACGATGATCGGCACCAGGTACGCCAGGGCCGGCATGGCCTGCATGAAGTCGAGGACCGGTTTGACGATCCGCGAGACGGTGTCCGACTTCGCCGCCCAGATGCCCAGTGGCACGGCGAGGACCACGGCGATGAGCACGGCGACGAGCACCTGGGAGAGGGTCTCCATCGCCTGCGGCCATTCGTCGACCGCACGGACCAGGTAGAAGCCCAGGGCCGTGAGAATGCCGGCCTTCCAGCTGACCGCGGTCCAGGCGATGAGGCCGAAGACGACGATGAGGATGTAGTAGATCGGCGAGCCGAGGACCCAGTTGAAGGCGTCGTAGAGTCCGTCGAGGACGGTGCCGATGAAGTCCAGCAGCCACCGGAAGGTGTCGGTGAACCAGTCGATGGCATCGGAGACCCAGTCTCCGAGCGGGAGGTCGGGGTTGGCGAAGGTGCCCATCAGTGCGCGTCCTCCCCGGCGGTCCCGTAGTCCGGCGTCGCCATGGCGGAGACGATGTCCCCTGCCTCGACGGTGCCGACCACGGAGCCGTTGTCGGTGACGGCCAGCGGGCCGTCGGTGGATGCGGACTGTTCGAAGAGATCGGAGACCATGTCACTGGCGGAGACCACCGGGAAGCTCCCGGAGTCCGGGTTCGCCCCGAACTCTGCCTCGTCGATCGGCGTCATGATCTCCGCGGCGGTGAGGACGCGGGAGCGGTCGACGTCGGCGATGAAGTCGGCGACGTAGGCGTCCGCCGGGTTGGCGAGGATCTCGGTGGCGGTGCCGATCTGGGCGACCCGGCCGTCACGCATGATCGCGATGCGGTCGCCGAGTTTCATCGCCTCGTTGAGGTCGTGGCTGATGAAGATGATCGTCTTGTGAAGGTCATGCTGCAGCTCGATGAGCTGGTCCTGCATCTCGGAGCGGATCAGCGGGTCGAGGGCGGAGAAGGCCTCGTCCATGAGCAGGATGTCGGTCTCGGCCGCCAGGGCGCGGGCCAGGCCGACCCGCTGCTGCATACCACCGGACAGCTGGCCGGGGAGCTTGTCGCCCCACCCGTCCAGGCCGACCTTGGCGAGCCATTCGTCGGCTTTGGCGAGACGTTCGGCCTTCGGAACCCCCTGGATCTCCAGGGCGTAGGCCGCGTTGTCACGCACACTTCGGTGCGGCAGCAGGGCGAAGTGCTGGAACACCATGGACACGTGCTTCGCACGCAGGTCACGCAATGATTTTCCATCGAGTTCGGCGATATTCCTGCCCATCACCTCGACAGTTCCCGCGGTGGCTTTCCAGAGACCGTTGATCATGCGGATCAGTGTCGATTTCCCTGAACCTGACAGTCCCATGACAACGAATATCTCCCCCTCCTCCACCTCGAAATTCACGTCGATCACGGCGGCGGTCCCCAGGCCCGCCAACTCGCTCCGGTCAGCCCCCTCTTCAAGCCTACGGATCACCTCACCAGGCTTTTTCCCGAACACTTTGTAGAGGTGTTCAGCACGTACAGCAGTCATCTGTCATCTCCTCCAGCAGTAGTCACACGGCTCTCGTCAGAAGAACACTCAGACCACTGTACAGAATTCTGCATTTACACCGCTGGCCATTGAGCGAAATTCACTGCTCAATATCCCCAGAATTGCACGACTACCTGCGGTCTTGCCGGATATTCTCCAGCAGCTTTCTCCACGCTTCTCCGGTGATGTTCCAGGAGAAACTCCGGGCCCGTTCCCGGGCGGCGTCCCCGAGCCTGCGGCGCCGTTCCGGGTCATCGAGCAGGCCGGCCACCGCGGTCACGAGGTCTCCCTCCGACCCCACGAGCAGGCCGGTCCGCCCGTCCACCACGCTGTCGCGCAACCCGTCGGAGGAGGAGTAGCCGATCGTCGGCACCCCGTGCAGCCCCGCCTCGATGACGGCAAGCCCCCACCCCTCCTTCGCACTGGGCATGAGGTGCACCGCGGCGCCGGCGAGCAGGCGGTGCTTGACGTCCTCGGTGACGTGTCCGTGGAAGACCACGTGCCCGCCGACACCGAGTTCCGCGGCGCACCGCCGCAGGTTCTCCGACCACCAGCCGTCGCCGATGACGTCGAGGACGGTGCCCGGGTGGTCCGGCAGGACGGCGGCCAGCGCGTGCAGGGCGTGCTCGATCCGCTTGTACGGGGTGAGCCGCGACAGGGTGACCAGGTGTAACGGGCCGGTCCCCTCGGCGGCGTCCACGACTGCACCGACACCGGCCGGCGGGGCGTCCACCCCGTTGCGGATGACGGTGATCCGTCGCCGGTCCACCCCGAGGCGCACCAGGTCGTCCGCGCTCGGCGCGGAGACCGTGACGTAAGGGGTGCGGTGGTGGACCCACGGCGACAGCCGCGACTCGACGAACCAGCCCACCCGTGACAGGACCGGCCCGGCGACCGGCCACTGCGCGCGGTGGCAGTGGTGTGTCAGCAGCACCACGGGAACGCGGCCGGGCCACGACCACCCCACGCGCCCCCGACCGAACACACGGGCGAAGAAGGGTACACCGTTCTGTGTGTCGACGATGACGTCGAACCGGTGCCGGAGCATGTGCAGCCAGGCCCCCGGATACACGCCCACCGCCCCACCGCCGCGGACGTAGGTCACCCCGTTGCGGTGTTCCACCGGCGCTGATCCGGGGTAGCGGGCGGTGCGGAAGGTGACGTCGTGGCGTCCGCCCTCCTCGGACGCCAGGTACTCGGCGACTCGCTCGAGGTAGACCTCACTGCCCCCGCCCTCGGGATGCCCGGAGTCGCGCCAACACAGCAGAAGGACCTTCATGATGGGGACCACGGTAACACCCGCCCCGTGTCGGGAGGGTTGCCCTGCTAGCGTCGCACCCATGAACCCCGCACCGCCGCCGCCCCCGTTCCGGTCCGTCGACTCCACCACCGACGTCGCCGCTCTGGCTGCGGCACTGTGCGCGCCGCCGGACATGACCCCCACCCTGGTGGCCACCGCGGAGAACCGGTCCCGTGAGGTCCCGCTGGATCTTCGGCGTATCGCCGATGAGGTGGGGGACGCGGCCCGTCTCGTGGTCATCACCGACCCCTCACTGACCCGCGCGCTCACCGGGCTGATGCCGCCCGGGACCACCCCGTACAACGGCGCGGCGCGGATCTACCCGGCGCACGACCTGACGTGGATGGAGGACTGCTTCGCGGGGGATCTCCTGTTCGCGAACATCCGTCCGGACAACGGGACACGGGTGGCCGGGGCGCTCGCCGCCCGACTGCTGACCGTGGTGGAGAATGCCCGCGGGTACGAGGCGCTGGCGGACCGGGCCTCGGACGCTGTCGCGGAGGACGCCGGCCCGCGGCCGTTCCGTGGCGAGTTCACCGGGGCGTCCTCGGCGACGGTGGGCATGATCACCTCGCCGGACGCCCCGGGGCTCGGCATGCTGCGGGTGGACCTGGATACGCTGCTGCCCGGCGCGCCGGTGGTGATCGGCAGTGTCTTCGCCGACGGCGACGAGGTCAGCGGGCATTTCGACGCCTCCGGTGCGGTGACCGACGTCAGTGGTCTGCGCGCGGTGGAGCGGATGGCCGCCGACCTGGTGGTGCAGCACTGCTATCCGGCGGTGGTGACCGGGGTGGTGGCGAAGAGTCAGGTGGGTGTGCAGGTCGTGCCCGGGGTGACGTCCCATCTGACGCAGGCCGGGGTCGATGTGACGGCGGAGGTGGGCGCTGTTGTCGCGGTGCAGGTGCAGTCCGTCGGTGAGCGTCGTGGGTCGCTGAGGATCATCGTCGGCCCGGCGCCGGAGGGTGCCGGGGTGGACGCCGCACCACCGCTGCGCACCGGTGGTCCGGCATGGGTGTCGATGACGGTTCCCTCCGCCGGCGGGGCCGGCGCAGACAACGGTAGAGGGAACGTCGCGGAGGACTCCCCCGGGACCGTCCCGGGGGGCGCCGCGGGTGGCGTCCCCGCGGGATCCGTCGCGGAGCTGGAGGGCCTGCGGGCCAGGGTGCCGCAGTTGAAGAAGCACCTGCGGCGGATGGAGGGCCAGATCGACGAACTGCAACGACAGCTGCGCACCTATGACGATGAACGCCGGTACGCGTGGGACGAGAATGACCGGCTGGAGGACGAGAATGATCTGCTGCGCGCGCGGCTGAGGGCTGCGGGTGTCGCTCTGCCGGACGGGGCCGCCTCCGGTGAGGCGGTGACCGCCGCACGGGCGAAGAAGACCGAGAAGCGGACGGTGTACACCGAGCGCCCGCTGATGGGTGACGAGTTCGACACGCTCTACTGGCAGCTGTACACCGAGGTGCAGCTCTGTTGGGCCCGCCAGGTGGATGCGGCGGACAAACGCGAGCATCCGCTGGCGTTCCGCTACGGCGAAGGGTTCCTCGCCTCCGTCAGCAGGACCGTCAAGGACTCGGAGGCGCTGCGGTGGAAGCTGCCGAAGGTGATGGCCTGGATCGGTTGCGGGTTGCCGGAGCGCACGACCCGGCACCACGCCTACCGCGACGGCGAGGGTGGTGGCGCGCCACAGCTGGTCCGTGACGACGGGGCGAAGGCCTTCCGGGTCGACCTGGAGACGAACACTGCGGCGGCCCGGCGGTTGCACTACTGGAAACTGCCGGATGGGACGGTGGAGTTCGCCCGTGTCGGTTTCCACGATGAACCGGGGTTCTGAGAGGTTCGACGACGCACAGCCTCACCTCACCTGCCGCCTTCTTCAGGCTAAGAACGCTTCCCCTCGGAGCAGGGGGAGGACCGCCCCCGACGCATAGCCTGACCTCCATGGACGCCCTCCTCCGGCGCGCGGTCCCCCTGCACCGTGCCCCCGGTCATCTGCCGAGGCTCACCGCCGTCAGCAGATGACTCCCCGTAGCGCACCACCGACCGTTGAGCCCGGTCACCCTGTTCTCCGGGCCGCCTCCGGACATCGGTACCTCAATTCCCGGCACCAGGAAATCTCCGCGGAAGGTGCCCGCCGCCACGGGGAGAGCGAGGTCGTCCGCCCCTCCCCCGCCCACACTGTCCGCGCTGTCCGCACTGTCTTCACTGTCCGCACTGTCTTCACTGTCCGCGCGGACCGTGAGGCGGCATTCGGTGAAGTCGAGCCAGCGGCGGGTCAGCGGGAACCACGCCTTGAAGATGCTCTCCTTCGCACTGAACAGCAGACGGTCGAGGTTCACTCCGGTGTTCACTCCGGAGCATCCGCCCAGCCGTTCGATCATCTCCGCCTCTCCGGGGACACTGACCACCGACCAGGCATCCTGCGGCAGTGGCTCGTTGACCTCGGCATCGATCCCGAGGCTCAGCACCTCGTCCGCCGGAGCGATCGCCGCCGCCCGCAGTCCCACGCAGTGGGTGATCGCGCCGACCAGCCCCTCGGGCCAGGTCACGTCGCGCTCCGGGCCCGGCACGAGATCGGGCACCGGATCAGGCATCCCGTCCACACCCCGCACCCGGCTGATCGCCCGCCGGGCGCAGACCCTGGCGGCCGCGTACTCGCCGACCCGCTTCGGGACGGCACCGGCGATGTACGTCCGCTCCGCGTCCGTCAGTACCCCGGTCCCGGCATCACCGGTCATCGCGGCCACCGCAGCGGAGCCGGGAAGCAGCTCCGCGAAGAGTCGTTCGTACCCGGCGTGTGTCCCGTGTGTCATGCCGCCGATCCTAACCACCACCACAGTCCACCCCACCCGAAAAGGAGATCCATGCTCCCCTCGATAGAATCCTATCCACTGCCGCAGACTCCGCAGCTCCCACCGAACCGCGTCGACTGGCAGCTCGACACCTCCCGTGCCGCCCTGCTGGTCCACGACATGCAGTACTACTTCGTGGACGCCTTCGGCCCGGAATCCCCGCTCATCACCACAGTCGTCAAACACATCGCGGCACTGCGGGACGCCGCCACCGCGGCAGGCATGCCGGTGTTCTTCACCGCACAACCGCCGAACCAGGATCCCGCCGACCGCGGTCTGCTGTGGGATTTCTGGGGCAGGGGCATCACCGGTGACGGCCGCGAGGCGATCGTCGACGAACTCCATCCCACGGCAACCGACACGGTGCTGACGAAGTGGCGGTACGATGCCTTCACCCGCTCCGATCTGGCCGAGCAGCTCGCCGAGGCCGGCCGTGACCAGTTGATCATCACCGGGGTCTACGCCCACATCGGGTGCCTGACCACGGCGACCGCGGCGTTCATGCGGGACATCCAGCCGTTCCTCGTCGCCGATGCACTGGCGGATTTCCGCCTGTCGGACCATCTCCGGGCGCTCAGCTACGCGGCGAAGCGGTGCGGACATGTGCTCGATACCGCGACGGCCCTGGGCCAGTTGGGGAGCGGGTCGGGGAACGGGGCCGCCTGATGATCTTCGAGATGTCCACCCCCGAGTATCACCTGCGCACATCCGGGGTGAAGCACCGCGTCACCCCGGCCGACTGGACCGGCCCGGCGGTCGCCAGAGCTGTCCACGAGGCTCTGGAGACCGCCCGGACGTGCAGTTCGGACGCGACCACCGCTGACGGGGCACCGCTGGTCGTCGGTGCGATCCCGTTCGACACCTCGACGCCGGCGGTGCTGTACGTTCCGGAGCAGGCGCAGTGGCAGAACACCACCGCTGCCACCGGCGCCACCTCCCCGGTACCTGCGACGGAAACTCCGGAAGCTTTCCCGCCCGTGGATTCCCCGGACTACCGCCGTGCGGTGGGACGGGCCGTCTACGAGATCAATGCGGGCCTCCTCGACAAGGTGGTGCTCGCCCGGCGAATGACCGTCGAGCACACGCATTCGGTGGACTGCGATGCCCTGTTCTCCCACCTCGCTGCCGATAACCCACAGGCATTCACCTACCGGGTGGACCTTCCCGGGAATGCCACGTTCCTCGGCGCAAGCCCGGAACTGGTGCTACGTTGCCGGGGCAGTGTGGCCACGAGTGTCCCGCTGGCCGGATCAGCGCCACGGTGCCCGGGGGACGACCCCGATCGCGAGCTCATCAACCACCGACGGCGCAGACAACTGCTGCACTCCCCGAAGAACCTGCAGGAGCATTCACTGGTCGCCCGGCGCGTCGCTGACGTGTTCCGCGACCATGCCACGGAGGTGTCGGTCCCCACCGGACCGGAGATCGTGGAGACCCCGGTGATCATGCACCTGGCCTCGACGATCACGGGCCGGTTGCATGAGGGGGTCTCCCCGGTGGAGCTCGCCTATGCGTTGCACCCGACGCCCGCGGTGTGCGGGTGGCCGACCCAGAAGGCTGCGGCGCTGATCCGTGAGCTGGAGGATGCCGACCGCGGCATGTACGCGGGCCTCGTCGGCTGGGTGGATACCGCCGGTGATTCCGAGTGGGCGTTGGCCCTGCGCGGCGGCCTGGTCCGTGACAACGGTACCGCCGGTTCCACCGTCACCGCGTTCGCCGGGGCGGGCATCGTCGCAGGCTCTGACCCGGATCTGGAGCACCGGGAGACCGACACCAAGTTCCGCACCTTCACCCGGGCGCTGAGCAGGACGCTCGCCCAGACCACAGTTTGATTCCTCTTCCTCTGAAAGGACAACCATGACCACAGTAACCACCACTGACCTGCGCACCCTGATGCGCCAGCTCGCCGCTGACTCGCTCGGCGCGACCGTCGCCGAGATCGACGACGGTGAGAACCTCATCTCCCTGGGCCTGGATTCGGTGGCGATGATCGGTATCTCCGCGAAGGTGCGGGAGGCCACGGGCCTGCAGGTCCCCTTCGCCGCGTTCGCCAGGGACGCCACCGTGGACGGCTGGACCCGGATCGTCACGGAGGCGGCCGCCGAGGGTCCGGCGGACACGGAAAATACCGCAGACGCAGCAGATACGGGCCTCTCCCCTACCGCGGACACTCCGGCGGACGCCCCCTTCCCACTGGCCACGATGCAGCACGCGTACTGGGTGGGCCGCAATGAGGGCCAGGTCCTCGGCGGTGTCGCCGCGCACCTCTACGCCGAGTTCGACGGTGCCGCGGTCGACCCGGACCGACTGTCCGCCGCGGTGGACCGGCTCACCGACCGGCACACGAGTCTGCGGACCCGGGTGCTGCCCAACGGCACCCAGGAGGTCCTCGATGCACCCGGGAAGCCGGTGTTCTCGGTCACGGACCTGCGGGGGAAGAGCCCGGCGGAGGTTGAGGAGTCCCTCGACCAGATCCGGGACGTCAAGACCCACCAGCTCCTCGACCTCGCCGCCGGCCAGGTCATCGACATCTCCCTGACCCTGCTGCCGGGTGACCGGTCCCGCCTGCACCTGGATGTGGACATGATCGCGGCGGACGCGATGAGCTACCGCACGATCCTCGCTGACCTGGCGGCCTTCCACCGTGACCAGGAGCCGAGCCCGACCACTCTGGACTACCGGTACCGCACCTATCTGCATGAGCACGGCGCCTCGATGTCTGCCGCCGCTGAGAGAGAGGGAGCGTGGTGGCGGGAGCGGGTCACTGACTACCCGGAGGCGCCGTCACTGCCGTTGGTGCCGGAGCAGAAGATGGCGGATCCGCACCGGTCGGTGCGTCTGGATGTGCTGCTTCGCCCGGATCAGAAGGCCCGGCTCTACGACCGGGCCCACGCTCACGGGGTGACGCCGGCGATGGTGCTGGCGACGGTCTTCTCGGACACGCTTGCCCGCTGGTCCAGCCATCAGCGGTTCCTGCTGAATCTGCCGTTGTTCGACCGGGAGCCGCTGCACGAGCATGTGGCGGGCCTGGTCGGGGACTTCTCGAACTCACTCCTGCTGGATGTCGATGTGGATCCGGGCAGGAGTTTCCTGGAGCGGGTCCGGTCGATGCAGTCCACCCTGCACGAGACCGCGGAGCACTCCGCTTTCCGGGGTCTGGATGTGCTGCGCGAGCTGGGGCACAATGCCGGTGCTCCGGTCACCGCCCCGGTGGTGTACACCAGTGGCCTTGATCTGGGCGAGTTGTTCGCCGACGAGGTGACCGAGGAGTTCGGCGAGCCGGTGTGGATCATCTCCCAGGGCCCGCAGGTGGTGCTGGACGCCCAGGTCGCGGAGCTGAAGGGGGGAATTCTGCTGAACTGGGATGTCCGCCGGGACGCCTTCCCGGAGGGTGTCATTGAGGCGATGTTCTCCGCCTACCGTGGTCTGCTCGATGAGCTGCTGGCCGGGGATGAGATGGCCTCGGACTGGACACGCCCGCACACCATCGCCCTGCCGGAGTCCCAGCGGCAGGTCCGCGCCCGGATCGAGCAGGAGGCCGTAGAGGCGGGCAAGGCCATCACGCCGCGCACCCTGCACGACAGCTTCTTCGCCCGGGCTGCTGCTGACCCGGATCGCCCGGCGGTGTTCTGGGGCACCGGGGAAACCGGCCGGGGCACAGGCATCGACGCG
>NZ_CACZOO010000137.1 GCF_902782855.1 uncultured Corynebacterium sp. | reverse complement strand
CTCAACGGACTGGTCGCCGGATGTCACTGCTTCACCGGTGCCACCCCGGGTGCCGGACTCGGGGAGACGCTGGGACGCTGGCGGATCGCCACTGTCTGCCTGGTTCCCACGCTTCTCCATCGCCTCGCCACCGAGTTCAGGAATGCTGAGGTGACGACTCTCCCGGATCTCCGCCTCGTGGTCTACGGCGGGTCACGGGCGATCGTGGAGGACGTGTCCCTCCTGGAGTCGACCGGTGCGCGCACGGCCCAGATCTTCGGGCTCAGTGAAACCGGCTGCACTGCACTGTGCCTGCCGACGGGACCGGGTTCGGTTGACCGGGTCCGGCGGGGTCAGGTCGGGCGGCCCTACCCCGGGGTGGACATCCGTGTGCTCGGTGATCCGGCGGAGACTCCGCTCACGCACAGGTGTTCCGATCCGGAGGGGACTCTGTGGATCCGCACCCCGGCGGCCATGCTGGGATACCACGCCGATCCCGCAGCGACGGCCGCCGCCCTGGTCGACGGCTGGGTGAACACGGGAGACCGGGTGACAGTCGACGGGGACGGGTTCATCACCCTCCGTGGCAGGGTCTCGGAACTCATCATCTGCGGCGGCGCCAATGTCATGCCCGACGACGTCGACAGGATCGCCGTCACCGTCCACGGGGTGAAGGACGCCGCCAGTTTCGAGATTCCGGATCCGTCCTTCGGTGCGGTGGTCGGGCTCGTCGTCGTTCCCACGGATTCACAGGCGCAGGAGGGGACCGGGTCCGGGCGGAGGTTGAAGCGTTCCGTGGCGGCCGAGTTCCGACTCCGGGCTGAGGCCGAGGCACGACCGGCCCACATCCGCATCGTGGAACGGATTCCGCGGACGGCGTCCGGGAAAATCCGGCGTGGGAAACTGACCGCCCGGTTCACCGGACGGTCGGAAAGCGTGGTGGACCGGTGAACAGTGACCGTGACCGGGTGATCCGCCTCGTCTCCGAGGTTTTGTACATCGATGAGGAGGACCTCGTCGACGGGGATGACACCGATCTTCGGGAACTCGGACTGGATTCCGTCCGCTCGGCGATGCTGTCGGACGCACTCGGGCTGACCGGTCGGAAAGGTCCGATGCGGCGGGTGTATGCGGCGCCCACCATCCGGACCCTGGTGGAGGAGTGTGGCGGACGGTGAACCTGTGCCCTGTCGCCGGCGTCGTCCCGCTGAGCCTCTCGCAGTGCAACATCCTCGCCGGAGCACTGCAGACCACCGACCCCTCGACATATCTCGTGGCGAAGGAGTACCGGTTCCACGGGGTGGATCCCGCCAGGCTGGCGGGTGCCCTCCGGGAGGTCTGCGTCCGGCACCCGCTGTTGCGGTCCGTGCTGCGACCGTCCCCGGACCCGACGGTGGGGGCATTTGTCCTCGAGGTCTCCCGTTCCACCGAGGCCGTGGTCGTCGAGGTCCCGGAAGGTCCGGACGGCCCACCGTTGTCGGAACTGTGGCGCGGAGATCCGGTAGATGGACCGCTGGTCCGGTTCACCCTGTTTCGTCGCGCCGGGGCGACGGCCCCGTCCCCGGTCCGGCTACTGATCGAAGCGCACCATCTCGTGGTGGACGCGGGCTCCCTGGCGGTCATCGAGGATACGTTGGCGGTGTCGTTGTCCGGGGGGTACCGTGACCGCTCCCCGGTATCGGCGGGCGTCCGTGCGGTGGAACGGATCCGGGCGGTGCACATGTCCGACCGGGAGAGGTGCGCAGCGGCGGAGAGGCGGTTCCGTGACACGGTGCGCGCCGAGCTCGACGCCTGCCCCGTGGCCGGTGGCGGCGCTCCGGACCGCCACCAGGTGGTGGCCCGACGGGGGTGCGTGAAATCCCGCCGGACCCTGACCGGGCGGGAAAACGCCGCAGTCAGGATGCTCGCCGCCACATGCCGGGTTCCCGTGACCGGGGTGCTGATCGCCGCCGTGGCCGCGGTCGCCGCGGCGGACCGCGGGGCGGCCGCCGTGAACCTCGTCCACACGCTTGACCCGAGGTACCTCCCGGGCGGGGAAGACTGTTCCGGTGAGGTCACCTGTCTGGTCAATTCGGTGATGCAGATCCTGGAGTTCTCCCCGTTCATCAGCATCCGTGAGCTGGTCACCGCGGTGGACCGGGGATATGTCCGGGCCCGGCGACGCGCCTGGTTCCGGGAGGAGCAGCTGCACCGGGAGCTGCTTCGGTCGGGGATGGACGTCTCTGACCAGGTGGCCGTGAACATCCTCCGGCAACGGGTGGCCCCCACGTTGGCCCCGTTCCTCGCGGCTCCTCCGGAAATCACCGCGGTGGGCCCGGTGGAGGGGACGGTGGTCCAGTTCCTGCTGGCAGATGACTCCGATTCCACGGGGACTACGGTGGCGGTGTGGGAAAGCGGGACGCCGCCGTCGTCCCAGGGTTCCGTCGGTCTCGCGGGTCGGATCGTCCGGGTGCTGGTGGCCTTCGCCTCGGACCCGGACGCTCCGGCCGCCCGCGCTGCGGGTGCCTGGGAGCAGGTCCCGGCTCTTCCGCGCGTCGACGGCGACCAGTCCTGTTGGACCGGTGACCCCGCCTTCGACCGGGAACGCTTGCTGGCGGACCGTCCGGGGGTCGGCCGCTGGTTGCGTCGGCTCGCGGAGGACCGGGTTCCCCGGGGCGCCGTGGTGGTCTTCGGGGATGACGGGACGGAGGACTGCATCGACCTGGTTCTCGCCACGCATCTCGCCGGTGCCGGGTACAGTCCGTGCGCCACCGGGGCGGATGTCACGGCCCGTGCCCGGCAGCTCCGGGAGGCCGGAATCACGGTGGGCATCGTCGACCTCGTCACCGCCGGGGTCACCGTCGTCCCCGCCGGACGGTCGGACAGGATCGCACCGCACGGGGCCGGTGACCGCATCGCCTATGTGCTGGCGACGTCCGGGACGACCGGAACCCCGAAACTGGTCCCCGTCAGCCACCGGTCCCTTGCCGTCTTCCTGTCGACGCTCGGTCCGGTGTACCGATGGGGTCCGGGGGACCGGCTTCTCGAGTGCGTGGGACTGACCTCGGACATCAGTGTGGAGGTGGTGTTCGGTGCCGTTGTCGCTGGGGCGTCGGTGCGTCGCGGGTCGGCCCTCGGGCGGAGCGACGCGGCGAGCCTGCTGGCGGAGGCTATCGCGAGGGGGGCCACCGTGCTGGACATCCCCACCGCAGTATGGTCGGTGCTCGCGCGCGACCCAGGGTTGCTGTCACTCGTCGGCGACGCCGCCACCGCCGGTCTGCGCCAGGTCGTCATCGGCGGTGAGGAGGTGGATGCCGAGGCGTTGGCGTCCTGGCGAGCCAGTCCAGCGACCGGAGGACTGTCGCTGGTGTCCACCTACGGTCCGACGGAGACGACGGTCATCGTCACGTCGGTGGCGTTGGCCGGTCCAGGAACCGACGACACGCAATCGGGTACGGCGGTGGGTACGGCACTGTCACCGGATACCGTGCACAGCGTCTTCGGGGAGGTCGTGGTCACCGGCGACACTGTCTCAGCCGGCTACCTTCCCGGTGCCGGTCCCCGGTCAGCCGGGGACTTCGGCCGGGTACGGGTCGGCGGTCGCGACCTGCCGGCCTTCGCGACCGGGGACCGGGTCAGGCGCGGCCACGCCGGTGTCCTCGAGTTCGCCGGACGTCGTGATGAGCTGGTGAAGATCGGCGGCCGGTTCGTCGACCTCGCCCGACTCCGGAGAAAGTTGAACGCCATCGCCGGACTGGCGGGCGTCGCCGTCGGTGTTGAGCACGGGCGTGCCGTCGTGCGGTGGAAGCCGTCTGCCGGTGCACGAGAAAGCGGGCTTGGCCCGGTGGCGAGTGAGGTTCGGCGGGTCCTCCGGGAATCCGGTGCGGGCGCATGGTCCTCGGTGATGTCGGCCCCGGGTACCGGCGGCGTGGCCCGTCCCCGTGACTGGTCATCGGCAGAGGAGATTGCCGCAGCCTGGTCCGGGATGCTGGGCATGCCGGTCGAAGTGGACGACTCGTTGACCGTTCTGGGTGTCGGGTCGCTCGACATCATCCGTCTGCTGCAGCCCACCAGGCGTCTGCTCGGCGACGACCGTCTGAGCGTCCGGGACCTGCTCGCCGCCGACAACGTCGCAGCGCTGGTCGACACGGCGACGGATCGGAACGACGGATGCGTCGTGGATGCCGGTGGCTCCGTCGGGGCGCGGGACTTCGCCGGGCCGGGGTGGGCGGACGGGAACGGTGACCGCCGCATCCGGACGCTGCTCCCCGGGATCGGGCGACGCCTGAGGGACGGCGGCCGTCATTACCGGTCCACCGGCACCGTGGTCGTCCTCGGGGCGGGGGGGACGGTGGGTTCCGGCTTCGCGGTGTCCGGGACCGGGGCCGACCTTGTCCTCGTCGCAAGGGGACCGCTGGTCGGCGTGACCGGCACGAAGACCGGGCAGGGCCGACATGTCCTGGACAGGATCGGCGACCTTACCGCGGCGAAACTGCGCCTGATACTCGGCGCCGTGAGAGACTCCGGCCGACCGGCGGTGGTGGTCAACGGTATCGGCGACACGTCATTGACCGCGACACTGGACAGGTTGACACTGACCAACGTGGACCTCGCGGAGACTGTGGCATCGGTCTGCCGCGACACCGGGTTCCCGCTCCTGCACCTGTCCTCGGCATCAGCCGGGGTCACGTCCCACCCCTATAACCGTTCGAAGCGGCTGGGCGAGCGTCGCGTCCTGCGCCGGACCCCGGGTTCAGGGAATGTGTGTTGCCTCAGGCTGCCCCGGATCCTCCCCGTCGCCGGGACGATGGGAAGCACCGACGTCCTGGTGTCGGTCGCCGCGGCCGTGCGGGCCGTCGGGGCGGTGCCCGCGGTGGACATCGTCGAGGACGTGCTGCGGTCAGAAGACTGCGCCCGATACCTGCTCAGGTTCTCCGGCCGGGGCAGCGACGGGATCGCGGAGCCTGTGACGGTGCCGGGTCACCGGACCGCGTACGTGCCGCTCCTGCGTGCCCTTCCGGGATCGGGGACGGCGCCGGTGGTGCCGCTGGCCGACTGGTTGGCGGCACTGCAGGACACGACGTGGCCGTCGACGGAGGTGGCGCGGTGGGCGGTCGTGGACGAATGGGCGAGGCTGGCCGGGGAGTCCGGGGACCCGGGTGCCGGAGCTGTCACGGGCGCTGTGCCGGACGGGCCGGCGCCGTCTCCGGGGACAGTCGAACGTATCACACAACTAATCACCCCCGAACCGGGGTGCTAGGTAATCAAACGGGAACCAACAACTGAGAGAAAACGACTACTCCACAGAGGGTCACAGAGGTCGGTAACCGATCGGAAACGGACCTCGGCGCCGCAGTCGCGGTGCTTCCTGACAGGAATAGGCGGAGCATATTCATGAGTGTGGAGATCATCCCGGCACAGAACGGGAACATGGGTGCCGAAGTACGGAACTTCTCGGTTCCCACCGCCACGGAGAAAGACTACCGGGCCCTCCGGGACGCAGTCATCTCCCGGCGGATCATCGTCCTGAAGAACCAGCAGGACATCACACCCGAAGAATTCGTGGAACTCGGGCGACATTTCGGAACCATTGTCCCCTACTACGAAGACCACTACCATCACCCCCAGTACCCGGAGATCTTCGTCTCCTCGAATCTCTCGGCGGAGGGCAAGCCGCTCGGGGTGCCGCGTACCGGACGGTTCTGGCACGCCGACTACATGTTCGCGCAGGAGCCGCTGTCCACCACGATCTTCGCGCAGAAGATCCTGCCCCCGGGGCCGCGCGGCACCTACTTCATCGACATGGCCGAGGTGTTCCGGAACCTGCCGGAGGAGCTCCGCGAGGAGGCCCGGGGTACCCGGGCGTCCCACAGTGTGCGCCGCTTCTTCAAGGTCCGTCCGGAGGACGTCTTCCGCCCGCTCGGTGACATCATCACGGAGGTTGAGCAGATCAGCCCACCTGCCGTGCACAACACGGTCATCACCCACCCGGTGACTGGAGAGGAGATCCTCTACGTCAGTGAGGGTTTCACCGACCACCTCACCGGAGGCTGCCGGGAGGGTCTCCTCCACGATCTCCTGGAGGCCAGCGGTCAGCTCGACGAGACCTTCACCCACCCGAACATCGTCCTGCACACCTATGAGGCCGGCGAGATCGTGATCTGGGACAACCGCGCCCTGGTCCACTGCGCCCTCCATGCGCAGAACCCGGAGGCTCCGGTCATGTCGCACCGGGTCACCACGGTGGACGGTCTCCCCTTCGACGCCAGCGTGCAGTAGGAAGATACGAACGCATCATGGGGAAGCATGTGTCCTATCTGCCCGGAGATCCACTCTTCGACCGGTCTGTACTCCCCTACCGCGGAAAAGAGTGCATTTATCTGGATTCGATATCCGTGGATGTCGAGGATGACGGTATGTTCTCCGCCGCTGGGTCATTCCGGATCCCGGAGAGCTGTTACATCGATGATACCGGCCATTTCAACGCCGCGGAGTTCATCATCAGTTACAACCAGTTGATGTACTGCGCGCTGGCCGCGGTGATCGGCGAACCAGGAAATGATATATTCTCAGGTTGGACGATTGATGACTACTGGGAGCGCCAGCTTCCCTGTGTGCTCATTCAGGAACTGTGGAGCCGCTACTCCCGACCGATCAACGCACGCGAGTTCACCGGCACGTTCCGTGTCGAGGACACGGACACCACGCATTCCGACCGGGGCATCCTCAAGTTGGACACCTCCGTCGAGTTCTCCGACGACCTCGGGGGCAGGGCACGCGGCACCGTGCTCCTGGCGCTGACCGACATCCCCGACGCAGCGCGGAGAACGGACCGACGGTGACTGACTCCGGACCCGCGGTTCCGCTGTGCGGGGTCAGCGTGGTGATCCCGTCCCTGGACGAACAGGCGAACCTCGCCGAGCTGCTTCCCCGGCTGCCACCTGACCTCGACATCGTCATCGTCGAGGGCGGTGACGAGGCGAGGACGACAGCGGTGGCCACCGGGTGTTCCCCGACCGCCCGTGTCATCCCCCAGGCCAGGATAGGGAAAGGGAATGCCCTGGTCGCCGGTGTGGCAGCCGTCACCGGTGATGTCGTGGTGCTGCTCGACGCCGACTGCTCCGCCGACCCCGGGGAGATCCCCGCGTTCGTCGCGGCCCTCAACGCCGGGGCGGACATGGCCAAGGGATCCCGCTACCTGGCCACCGGCGGCAGTGTCGACCTCACCCGGCTCCGCAGCAGCGGGAACCTGGTGTTGACCACCGTGGTCAATCTCCTGTTCCGGCGCAGGTTCACCGATCTCTGCTACGGCTACAACGCGTTCCGCACCGCCGCCTTCGGACGACTCGCCCTCCCGGACCCCCATGTCCGCGGGGACAAGTGCTGGGGCGACGGCTTCGAGATCGAGACCCTGTTCGCCTGCCGGGCCGCGGCCGCCGGACTGCACATCGCCGAGGTCCCCAGCTTCGAGAACCGACGGCTCCACGGCCGCTCCAACCTCAACGCCTGGAGCGACGGGTGGCGGGTGCTGTTCACGCTCGTGCGTGAATGGGCCCGTGCCACGCTCCCGGTCGACGAACACCGTCTGCCCCGGATCCGCGGCTGGATGCCCCGGGCCCCCCGGAAACACACCTTCCACTGACCCTGCCTGACCCTGCCTGACCCTGCCTGACCCCGACCACCTGGGAGCATTGTGACCGACCCCGACCTCGACGTCGTCATCTGTACCGCCGATCCGGCGCGACTGCCGGTCCTCCGGTCCTGCCTCGACTCCGTGCTGGCGGAGACCCGGCGGAATGACCGTGTCGTGGTGGTCGTCGACCACTGTCCGGGACTGGTCGGCCAGCTCACCGCGCCAGGTGGTCTGCCGGACTCCCCCGACGCCACCGGACCCACGGTGTGCGGGAACTCCGGGGTGAAGGGCCTGTCCGGCGCCAGGGACACCGGCATCCGGGCCGGTGACAATCCGGTGGTCTGTTTCATCGACGACGACGCCGTCCCCGAGAAGGGCTGGGCCGGTGCCGTGCGGGCGGCGTTCGCCGATCCCACGGTGACCGGGATCGGCGGGCGCGTCGTGCCGCGGTTCACCCGGTCCGACGGCCGGGAACGTCGGCGTCCGCGTTGGGTGCCGGCGTCCTGCGACTGGATCTTCGGGTGCGACTATCTCGGCGGCCCGGCCGACGGTGAGGAGATCCGCAACCCGATCGGTGCGGCGATGGCGGTGCGGCGCGAGGTGCTGGGCACCGGCGACGTGTTCAGCGGGGCCTTCGGCCGGACCGGTTCCGACGGTGCGGGGGGTGAGGAGACCGAGCTGTTCCAGCGGCTGACGGCGGGCCGTCCGGAGCGGCGGGTGGTGAAGGTGGACGGGTTCCGCGTCCGGCACCTGGTGCCCGTCGACCGGACGCGTCCCGGGTACGTGGTGCGTCGCAGTGTCATGGAGGGCCGGTCGAAGGCCGCGATGTCGGCGTTGCCCTACACCCGGTTCGGGGAGGAGCGGGCGCATCTGCGCCGCCACCTTGCCGGGGCGGTCGGTGAACTCGGTCAGCTGGTGCACGGGGACCCCACCGCCGTGGCCCGGATCGTCACCGGTGGTGCGGTGGTCGTGGCGTCCGGGCTCGGTTTCCTCACTGGACGGCGTGGTGCGCCGGTGCCGGTGCCGCGCCGCGAAGGGGGCCCGGTGGTGTCGGTCATCCTGTGCACGGACGCCCGTGGCCCCTGGTTGGCGGAGACGCTCGCGGCTCTGGCGGCGAACACCCCGGCGTTTTCCGTGGAGATCCTCCTCGTGGACAACTCGGCCGGGGGGCGTCTCGCCTCCGACCCGGCGGTGGCGGACGCCTGCGCCGCGGACCCGCGGATCCGGCTGGTGCGTGCCCCGGTGCCCGGACTGTCCCGGGCGCGCAACGTGGGGGTCCGTGCGGCCCGCGGGCGGGTCATCGCGTTCACCGATGATGACGCCGTACCCGATCCGGACTGGATCTCCCGCGCGGTGGCGGCCCTGGACCGGTCCGGTGGCTGGTGTGTCACCGGGAGGGTGCTGCCGGTGTCGGTGCGGGAGGAGAGCCACCGTCTCTTCGAGTCGATCGGCGGATTCGACAAGGGGACGGCGGGGACGACCTGGACCCGCTCGGGCAGTTCGGGGGGCCGGGTCCCCCCGGTCTACCCGTACCCGGCGGGGTGTTTCGGGTCCGGGAACAACATGGCGTTCACCAGGGACTGCCTCGGCCGGCTGGGTGGTTTCGCCGAGGAGCTGGGTGCCGGCCGGGTGACCCGTGGTGGTGAGGACCTCGACATGTTCCGCCGGGTGATTCTGGCGGGCGGGACGATCGTCTACGTACCGACGATGGTGGTCCGGCACCATCACCGGGACTCCCGCCGGGCCCTGCGCCGGCAGATGTTCGGTTTCGGGACGGGGATGGCGGCGTCCCTGGCGCGGTGCGCCCTCGACGACCGCCGGTACGCCCGCGACATCGTGGCGTCGCTGCCGCTCGGGTTGTCGACGCTGCTGACCTCGCGTCGACGTGCGGACGCCGTCCCCGGACACGTCGCGCGCACCCCACACCTCCCGGCACATCTGGTGGCGGTGGAACTGCTCGGCTACGCGGTCGGTGCCCCGTTGCTGATGGCGGCACTGGCCGGGGACGCCGTCCGTGCACTGGGGGGCGGACAGTGACCGGTGGTGCCGGTGGGTCCGGGGGCGTCATCAGTGTCGTCCTGCCCTTCCGCGACCCCGGTGAGATGCTCCCCCGGGCGCTCGACCAGCTCGACACACTCCGGGAGGTGGCCGGCGACCGGCTCGAGATCGTCCTGGTCGACGACGGCTCCGCAGGGCGTCCCGGTGACGGTTCCGGGGAGACAGCGGACGCCTGGGCCTCCGCCCGGCGCAATGTCACCGTGACCGGGACGGATGCCGCAGCGGGTGGAGGTGTCGCCGCTGCGCGGGACGCCGGGATCCTCGCGGCACACGGCGACTACATCTGGATGGTCGACTGTGACGACCGGATCCTCCCGGAGATCACGGGACCGGTCCTCCGGGTGCTCGACGCCGCAGACCCGGTCGACATGGTCTGCTTCCGGGCGAGCGTCGTCGAACCGGGTGGCCGCACCCGTCGGGTGGACGGCGCGCCGGGTCGCCGGCAACGCACACTGGACCGTTCCCGGCTGGCCGTCGCCCTGCTCGACGGGACGGTGCGCGGCTACCTGTGGTCCAAGGTGATCCGGCGCAGCGTGCTGCTGCGGATCCTCGACGACTACCCCCACACCACCTCACAGAGTGACTTCATGACCGTGCTGAGCTGCGTCCCTCTCCTCGGGCGCACCGTGCTGCTGCCGCAGACCGGCTACCGGTACCTGCAACGCGAGGGGTCGATCTCCACGACCGACACCCGCCAGGTGGCGAACACCGCCCGGTGCGCGGACCTGGCACTGGAGCTCCTGCCACCCCTGGTACCCGGGCAGCTGCGCCCGGCTGTCCTCCGGGCGTCCCTCCGGGTGTGGTTCCACATCGTCCCCTGTTGTGCGACGCCGGTCCACCAGGGCTGGCCGGAGGACCGGGTCTGGGAGGTCCACCGGACACTCGGACCGATGACCGGTTTCCGCGGGATCATCGGTGCCGCAGTGACCGGCCACCTGCGCGAGGCGGCGCATGCCCTGGTGTTCGGGGCTCTCGGACCACTCGGATGGTATCCGCCGGTGTACCGGGCAGGTCGGACGGTGCTGTCCCGGATGGGGCGGAGGCGGTGTCCGTGACGCCCGTGACGCCCGTGACCCCGTCCACCCCGGTGCCTGCTCCGGTGCCCCGCAGGACATTCCTGCGCACCACCGGTGTCCTCGCCGTCGCCTCCGCCGCCGCGGTCCTCCTCCCGGGTTGCGCGTCCCCTCGGCCGGAGTTCGCCGGGATCTTCACCGAGGACTTCCTCGGCGGCGGTCTCAGCCGGTGGTGGCGGGCCCACGCGACCGTGCCCCGATCGGACGCCAGGATCACCTGGGACCCCGCCCTGGTCGAGGTACGGGACTCCTGCCTGGTGCTGTCCGCGACCTGGGACGGGACCGCCGGCAGGGCCGGTGCGGTGACCAACTGGCCGGTCACCCGCACCTACGGACGGTGGGAGGCGCGGATCCGCGCGCACCCCTCCCCCGTGTTCAGCTACCACCTTCTCCTGTGGCCCGCCGATGACCGCTGGCCACCGGAGATCGACATCGCCGAGGGCTTCGACGCGGAGCGATCCGTCACCGAATCCTTCGTCCACTACCGCGACCCGTCCGGCGCCCCGGCACGTCAGGGCTTCCGGATGCCCGTGGACGCCACCCGCTGGCACGACGTGGCGGTCGAATGGACCGCCGGGCACGTCCGGTTCACCTGCGACGGAGCCGCGGTGGGCGGTACCGACGGCACGACGGTCCCGCACACCCCCATGTGGCTGGGGATCCAGGTCGAATCGCACGCGGGCGAAGGAACCGGCGTGGTGGTCGATCCACCGGCGCCGGTCCTCGAGGTCGACCGGGTGCGGATCAGCGCGGCCCCGGCCGGGACACCGGCCGCCGAGTCAACCACCGGGACGACAGTCCCGACCTCCAGAACGACGAACCCATGAACGACGAACCCATGAAGGACGAACCCATGAACCCTGACACCACCACTCCGCTGGAAACGACGGTAGCCGCCGCCTGGTCCCGTCGGACCGGGGTGGAACCGGTGCTCCCCGGCGACCGGTTCAGTGACCTCGGCGGCACCTCGATGGACCTCGAGATCGTGCTCGTCGAACTGCGCAATGCCCTGGGGCGCGACATCGACGCGTCCCTGTTCGCCGACGACCCGCCGCTGCACGAACTGGCGTCCCGGATCGAGGAACGGTCCCGGCGGGACTTCCGGGTCCGGACGGACACCTGCACCCACCTCACCCCGGGGTGCGGGGACCTGCCGAAGGTGTTCTGCTTCGCCGGCGCGGGCGCGTCGGCGGTCACCTTCTTCGGTCTCGCTGCCCACCTGACCGGCGTCCGCGACATCTGGGCCTTCCACGCCCACGGATTCCATTCGCGGGGATTCCCGGACCGGACCCTCGCCGCCCACGGCCGCCGGCACACCCCGCGCGTCCGGGAACTGCAACCCACCGGCCCACTGACCCTCGTCGGCCACTCCTTCGGCGGACACGTCGCCATGGAGGTGGCCCGCCGGCTGCAGGCCGAGGGCCGCGAGATCGACCGGGTGGTCCTGCTGGACACGGTGCTGCACGGCGCCGGCGGTTCGGTGGCGAACTTCGCCGGCGAACCGGCGGACAAGCCGGCGCTGACCGAGCGGCTGCGGACCCACTGGCGGGTCGCCACCGCGGGCCTGGTCCCCCGCGACGTCCGGACCCAGCACGACGTCTTCTGGGAGCAGGCCATCCGGGTGCAGAACCGGATCCGGCTCACCACCGTGCCACCACGGACCACCGTCCTGGTCACCGACGAGAACGAACGTCAGGAGGAGTTCTGGCGCCGACTCGACAGCCCGCCGGAGATCCGACGGGTCCCCGGCAACCACCTCGACCTCCTGACCCGCAGCGAACCGATGGCGTCCGTGGTGGACGCCGTCACCCACTGAACCCACCGACAAGACATCCCCGGAGACAACCATGATCTACCTGCCCCAGCTCACCACCCTCGCCGAATCACTGGCATACCACGTCGCCCGCACACCGGACCGGACGGCGGTGATGACCTCAGAGGGCGACGAGGTCAGCTACCGTCGCCTCGACCTGAAATCCTCACAACTGGCGTCCGCACTGGCACTCGCCGGAGCCGGGGAAGGCTCACGGGTCGGCTTCGTCGGCCGGGAACGGGCGTCCTACTGGGAGACCCTCTTCGCCTGTGTGAAACTCGGTGCGGTCCTCGTCCCGGTCAACCGGGCCCTGACCGCCGCCGAGGTCGAGCACATCCTCACCGACTCGGACGCCCTGGCCCTGGTGATCGACGGGGACCACCCGCTCCGCGGCACCACCGGGCTCACCGAGTTCGATGCCTCGCCGGAGACCTGGAACCTCTGGCTGGAGGGCTACGAACCGTTGGCAGACCCGTTCGTCCCGGAACCGGACACGCCGATGGCGCAGCTGTACACCTCCGGCACCACCGGTCTTCCCAAGGGCGTCGTCCTGGCGCACCGCAGCTGGTTCGGTGTGCGCAACGCGCTGGGCGAGTCCGGGGTGGACTGGATCACCTTCGAGGACGGCGACATCTGCTTCGTCGGCATCCCCGGCTTCCACATCGGCGGACTGTGGTACGCCACCCAGGTCTTCAACGCCGGTCAGACGGTCTTCAGCATGCCGGACTACACACCCCGGGCAGCGCGGGACCAGTTCCGGATCCACCGGATCACCAACGCGATCCTCGTCCCGGCGATGATGGCGTCCCTGGCCACGCTGACCCCACCTGATCCCCGGGCGTTCACCGCCCTACGCCAGGCGATCTACGGTGGCGCCCCCATCGGCCCGTCGGTCCTCGAGATCTGCATCCGCGTCCTGGACGCCCGGTTCATCCAGATCTACGGGCTCACCGAGACCGGGAACACCGCCTGCTGCCTCCCGCCGGAGGAACACTACATCGGCTCGCCGAGGCTGACGGCCGCCGGGCACCCCTACCCCGGTTTCCGCGCCAGGATCGTCGGACCGGACGGGGAGGACGTGCCGGTCGGCGAGGTCGGCGAGGTCCGGCTGCTCACCCCCAACCGGATGGTCGAGTACTACCGTCTCCCCGAGGCCACCGCCGAGACCCTGGTCGACGGGTGGATTCTCACCGGGGACGCAGGCTACATGGACGCCGACGGGTACGTCTACATCTCCGACCGGTACAAGGACATGGTCCTGGTCTCCGGTGAGAATGTCTTCCCCGCGGAGGTCGAGAAAGAGATCGTCAAGGTGCCAGGGGTGGCGGACGCCGCGGTCATCGGGGTGCCGGACGAGCGGACGGGTGAGGCGGTGATGGCCTTCGTCCAGCCGCAGCCGGGGGCCGAGGTGACCACCCGGGAACTGGTGGTGTCCCTGCGGCGCCGCCTCGCACCGTTCAAGATCCCCTCGCGGTGGAGGGTCGTCGACGCGGTGCCGCGCAACTCCTCGGGCAAGATCCTGCGACGCGCGCTGCGGGAGGAGTTCTGGGCGGGCCGGGACCGGAAGGTGAACTGAGCGGCTCCGGCGTCGTACCCGGCCTGAGGCCCCCTCGTCGTGACGGACTCAGCCGTCCGCGCGGCGGTGGACTTCCGCCCGACCCGCGTAGGACGCGGCAGCCCCCGCAGACTCCACGGCCAGCGAACCGGCCGCGGCGGCGTAGCGGACGGCCTCGTGGAGCGGGAACCCCTCTGCCAGAGCCGCAGCCAGGGTGCCGCAGAAGGCGTCCCCGGCACCGGTGGTGTCCACCACCGGGTCCGCAGCGGGTGAGGGGACCATCATCGGACCGTTCACCGCGGGATCGATCACCAGCGCGCCCTGCGCTCCGAGAGTCACCACCGCCGACCGCGCCAGACCACGCCCCACCGCGGCGGTCAACGCGTCGAGGACCTCGTCCAGGCCGGTGTCCCGGGCGACGCCGAGGACGTCGGCGGCCTCCGACTCGTTGACGATCAACGGGTCAGCGGTGGCCACCAGCCCGCACAGTGCCTCCCCCCGCACCGTGACCGGGGCCAGGTTGAGGATGAACCGGGCACCGAGACTCCGCGCGAGCTCCGGCAGTGCCGTGGAATGCTCCGGGGTCAGCTCCCCCTGTGCCAGCAGAATCCCGCCGGACCCCACCCCGGTGTCATCGCCGGACCGGGAGATGAAAGCCGCCGGATCGGTCGAGGTGTTCGCCCCCGAGACCACGACGATGATGTTCTCACCTTCGGCATCGTTCATGATGAACGCCGAACCGGTGGGCGCCTCCGCGCAGACGGCGACCCGCGAGACATCGACACCGTGACCGGCGAGGACACCGAGAGCCCCGGTCCCCCGGTCATCGGCTCCGACCGTGGCGAACAGCCGCACCGCAGTGCCGTGGCCCTCCGGTCCGGTACCGGCGAAACGGGCGGCGGCGACGGCCTGGTTGGCGCCCTTGCCGCCGAGGTTGACGGGGGTGCCGAGGTTACCGTGGGCGCCGTCGGCGGAACTTCCGGGCACCACGCCGACCGGTTCGGCGATCACTGTCTCACCGGCGGTGGGGAAACGACCCACGGTGACGAACGTGTCCACGTTGACGGTACCGCAGACCGTGACGACGGGCCGGGACACGGGATCGGAGGAGACCATACCGACGAGCCTACGGTGGGGTGCCCCGCCCCGGCGTCACTCGCTGTCGCGGGCGGCCATGGCCCGGCGGGCGGCCTCGAGGTCGGGGACGTCCGCCTCACCGTGGTCGCAGGCGCCGCAGTCGGAGCAGGAACCGCCGCAGGAGTCGCCGGCGGCGGACCCGGCCGACCCGGCCGATGCGGACACCGGCGGGACGGTCAGACCGCCCGCCGACGACGGCGCCTTCGCCGCACCGGTGGCACCACCCGAGGAACAGCAGCCTGCCGCGGCGCGCCGGGCCTCGGCCGCCTGGCCCTTCCTCAGGTCGATCTGCGCCATGATGTGCGCCGCATTGGCCGCACCCGTGCCGATCAGGGCCAGTGAACCGACCGCCAGGACCACCGTGACGGCCCACAACCAGCCGCCCTGCAGGCTGACCAGCCCGGCGAGCAGCAGGGCGACGCCCGCACCGGTCCAGAACGGGCCCGCGATCCGGTGCCCGGTGACCCACATGTCCTTCGACTTGCGGACCTCCGGGATACGCAGGCCCACCCACCTGTTGCCCGGCAGCGTCCCCGTCAGCCCCATCAGACCAGTGACCAGCACGGCAGCACCGAGGATGAACAGCAGGACAGAGAGAACGATCATGATCAGCAGTCTATTACAATGAGCAGCCATGAGTAACTCCAGCGAGTCCACCCCCTTCCGCTACACCCCGGAGCTCGCCGGCGACATCGAGGCCCGCTGGCAGAACACCTGGCGGGAGCAGGGCACCTTCAATGCCCCGAATCCCGTCGGGGACCTCGCTGACCCGGACCAGACGCTGCCGGACGACAAGCTCTTCGTCCAGGACATGTTCCCCTACCCCTCGGGTGTGGGACTGCACGTCGGCCACCCCCTCGGTTACATCGCCACCGACGTCTACGCCCGCTACAACCGCATGCTGGGCCGCAACGTCCTGCACACCCTCGGCTACGACGCCTTCGGCCTCCCCGCCGAGCAGTACGCCGTGCAGACCGGTACCCACCCGCGCACCACCACCCGGGCCAACATCGACAACATGGAGCGTCAGCTGGGGCGCCTCGGCCTGGGCCACGACCGTCGCCGCGCCATCGCCACCACGGACACCGACTTCTACCGGTGGACGCAGTGGATCTTCCTGCGCATCTACAACTCCTGGTTCGACACGGACGCGCAGAAGGCCCGTCCCATCGCCGAACTCGAGGAGAAGTTCGCCGCCGAGGGTGTCGACGGCCGTGCCTGGGCCGACCTCACCCCCGCGCAGCAGCAGGCCGCCCTCGATGAACACCGCCTGGTCTACCGGTCGAACTCCACGGTGAACTGGTGCCCCGGCCTGGGCACCGTGCTCGCCAACGAGGAGGTCACCGCCGACGGACGCTCCGAGCGCGGCAACTTCCCCGTCTTCCGCAAGCGCCTGTCGCAGTGGATGATGCGCATCACCGCCTACTCCGACCGCCTCATCGACGACCTCGCCGACCTGGACTGGCCGGAGAAGGTCAAGTCGATGCAGCGCAACTGGATCGGCCGTTCCCGCGGTGCGGAGGTCGATTTCGCCGTCGAGCTGGCCGCGCCGAAGACCGAGGGCCGTATCCGGGTGTTCACCACCCGGCCGGACACCCTCTTCGGGGCGTCCTACATGGTGCTCGCCCCCGAGCATGAGCTGGTGGACGCGCTGGTCACGGACGCCCCCTACGCCGAGGGCACCGACCCGGCCTGGACCTACGGCGAGGCGTCCCCGTCCGACGCCGTGGCGTCCTACCGGAGCGCCATCGCCGCGAAGTCGGACCTGGAGCGCCAGGAGAACAAGGAGAAGACGGGCGTCTTCACCGGCGCGTACGCCACCAACCCGGTCAACGGCGCGCAGATCCCCGTGTTCATCGCCGACTACGTCCTCACCGGCTACGGCACCGGCGCGATCATGGCCGTGCCCGCCCACGACGACCGCGACCACGAGTTCGCCACCGTCTTCGGCCTGCCGATCCGTGAGGTCGTCTCGGCCCCGGAGGACGCCGCGGACGTGCGGGACGCCGCATGGACCGGTGACGGGGTCCTCGTCAATTCCGCGAACGCCGACGGCCTGGACCTCAACGGCCTGGACAAGGCCGAGGCCGTCGAGGCGACCATCGCCTGGCTGGCGGAGAAGGGCTGCGGTGAGGAGAAGATCCAGTACAAGCTGCGCGACTGGCTCTTCGCCCGCCAGCGGTACTGGGGTGAGCCCTTCCCCATCGTCTACGACGCCGACGGTGTCGCCCACCCGCTCCCCGAGTCCATGCTGCCGGTCGAGCTGCCCGAGGTCGAGGACTACAAGCCGGTCAGCTTCGACCCGGATGACGCGGACTCCGAACCCCACCCGCCGCTGGCCAAGGCGAAGGAGTGGGTCGAGGTGCGTCTCGACCTCGGTGACGGTGAGCAGACCTACTGGCGTGACACGAACGTCATGCCGCAGTGGGCCGGTTCCTCCTGGTACCAGCTGCGCTACATCGACCCCACCAACTCCGAGGCGCTGGTGGACATCGAGAACGAACGCTACTGGACCGGCCCGCGCGAGGGGGTGCCCTCCGGCGGAGTGGACCTCTACGTCGGTGGGGTGGAGCACGCCGTGCTGCACCTGCTGTACAGCCGGTTCTGGCACAAGGTCCTCTTCGACCTGGGCCACGTCTCCTCCTACGAGCCGTACCACCGGCTCTACAACCAGGGCTACATCCAGGCCTACGCCTACACCGACTCACGCGGCGTGTACGTGCCGGCCGCCGAGGTGGAGGAGAAGGACGGGAAGTTCTACTACAACGGTGAGGAGGTCAACCAGGAGTACGGCAAGATGGGCAAGTCACTGAAGAACGCCGTCTCCCCCGACGAGATCTGCGACAACTACGGTGCGGACACGCTGCGCGTCTACGAGATGTCGATGGGTCCGCTGGACACCTCCCGACCCTGGGCCACCAAGGATGTCGTCGGTGCGCAGCGTTTCCTGCAGCGCGCCTGGCGGCTGGTGGTCGACGAGGAGACCGGGGACGTCGCGGTATCGGATGCCGCGCTGACCGACGACGATCTCCGTGCCCTGCACCGCACCGTCGCCGGGGTGCGCGACGACTACGCGAACCTGCGGGACAACACCGCCGTGGCGAAGCTCATCGAGTACGTCAACCACCTCACCAAGGGCTACACCGGTGCCGGTGCGCCGCGTGCCGCGGTCGAGCCGCTGGCGCTCATGCTCGCCCCGGTCGCCCCGCACATCGCCGCGGAGATGTGGAGCAGGCTCGGCCACGACGGTTCGCTGGCACACGCCGACTTCCCGACCTTCGAGGAGAAGTGGCTGGTCGACGACACTGTGGAGCTTCCGGTGCAGGTCATGGGCAAGGTCCGCGGCCGGATCACCGTCGCGGCGGATGCCGCGCGTGACGCCATCGAAGCCGCCGCGCTCGCCGAGCCGAACGTCGCCTCCCACGTCGAAGGCAAAACGGTGGCGAAGATCATCGTGGTCCCCGGCAAGATGGTCAACATCGTCGCCAAGTAGGGGCCCCTGCTCCGGCGCCGCGCGCCCCGTTCCCGGTAGCTTGCCGTCACCGGGCCGGCCCCCGTCCGCTAGTTCCCCAGGATGAGCTTCGGCAGCAGGGATGTCGCCACCAGGAGGAACCACGGGACCAGCGCCCACACGGCGCCCATCAGCGGTGCCCAGGCATGGTACCGGCTCCATTTGCGGCTGGTGATCACACATGTCCCCACCGCCCCCACGAACGACACGACGATCGGGGCGATGTGCGTCGCCGCCGAATCCCCCGTCAGCAGCCAGAACACCAGCAGCGTCAGCAGGGTGAGGACAGGCACCCCGAGACCGAGTCGCCACGCCAGTCGGACGGTGGCGCGGTGGTCCTCCTTCTCCAGATGGGAGATGAGGTCCGGCGAGCTGTTCATGGAATCCATGCTCCCAGCGTAACGCGGGCGGGAAGGAAACACACCGCCGGTTCAGACGGCGCTGACGAGCACCGGGGCCGGGGAGTGGCGGAGGATCTGGTTCGTCGACGGCCCGATGAAGACCCGGTTGAAGGCACCGAGGACAGAAGACCCGACGACCAGCAGGTCACCTTTCTTCCACCGCAGGTCGCCGATCGCTTCCGCCCATCCGTCGCCGGTGCCGACACCGGTCTGGACCTCGAGGTCGGGGTGGCGCTCCAGCGCGCGGCGACGGCCATGGTCGATGATGCTCTCCGCCTGGGGACGCCACCGCTCCAGCTGGTCGGCGCCGCCGGGCAGGGGGACACGGGGCGGGTACATTGTCGTCCCGACCGGGCTGAAGGCCACCAGACGTAACGGCACTCCGTAGCGCACGGCGAGGTCCGAGGCATGGCGCAGTGCCTGCTGGGACTGTTCAGTGTCCACGTATGCACAGGTCACCCGGGTCACACCGTGGCTCGACAAGGTCGGCAGATGTGGCGCGACGAGCACCGGCAGCGGCGAGCAGTGCAGTAGGGCGTCGGCGGTGGCGCCGGCCCGGAACCGGCCGGCCGGGGCGTCCTCCCGGGAACCGATGAGGATCACGTCCGCGTCGAAGTCGGTGGCGGCGGTGATCAGGGCCGTGGTCTCGGAGTGCGAGAGCAGCGGTGCGCCGGTGCCACCGGCGTTGTCCGACACCCCGGTGTCGACGGCCTCGTCGGGGACGCCCGCCTCACGCAGGGCGGTGCAGGCGTCCTCCAGACAGGCCGCCGTCTCCGCGCGTGCCCAGTCGTTGACGTGGTGCAGGGTGGCCGGGTCGGCGGTGAGGCCGTCACCCGCGTTCTCCGGCCAGATACGGGGAATGACGCACACCGGGCGGACCGACAACGGTCCACTGCGCGCCATCCAGGCGACGGTTGCGGCGGTGTCCGCGCCGACGGAACCGGGGCCGCCGTCGCCGGGACGCCAGGCCAGGAGAATCCGGGTGGTGCTCACGTCGGCCACGGGCTACTTCGCTGCGTCCCCGTCGGTGGTCCCCGCAGGCTCCTCGGTCGAGGTGCCGTTGACGTGGGGTCCGAAGGTGGAGAGGACCCGGTCGAACAGCGGCAGGGAGTTCTCGACCTTCTGGAGCTCCTCGTCGGTGAGGCCGTTGAGCAGTGTGGCGAGCTGCTCGACACGCTCGTCGGTGATCTTGGCGAGCTGGCGGGTGCCCTCCTCGGTGAGGCGGACGCGCACGCCGCGACGGTCGCTGACGTCGCGGACGCGGGAGACGAGGCCCATCTGCTCCAGGTGGTTCACCGCGTTGGAGGCGGTGGGCATCCGGATGGCTTCGAGATCGGCGATCTGGCTGATGCGCAGGGGGCCGTTGTCCTGCAGGTTCATCATGATCGAGAGCTGGGCCATGCTGATGGCTGAGGTAGCGGTCTGACGGAAGTAGAGCAGGTACAGGCGGGTGAGTACCGGGCGGAGCTGCTTCGCGACGCCGATGGAAGAGACGGTCATGGCAACTAATCTACCTGTTCTGCGGAGGAATTGTTCACCCGGGCGGAATGTTCTGGAAGAATATGCTGGCCGTCACACTGGGACGGCCAATGTGGGCCCCTCCGGGCCAGGGCCGGGAGAGGGGCTCCGTGACGTCCCGCTACTGCTCAGCGCCCGTGTCGCCGGCGATGAAGGCCTCCAGGTCCGTGCGGCCCTGGTCGTCGTTGACCTGGTGGCGCGGGGACTTCATCAGGTAGGTGGAGGCCGGGTCAACCGAGCCGCCGATGCCGCGGTCGAGGGCGATCTTCGCGGCACGGACCGCGTCGATGATGACGCCGGCGGAGTTCGGGGAGTCCCAGACCTCCAGCTTGTACTCCAGGTTCAGCGGCACGTCGCCGAAGGCACGGCCCTCGAGGCGGATGAAGGCCCACTTGCGGTCCTCGAGCCACTCGACGTGGTCGGACGGGCCGATGTGGACGTTGCGGTCGGAGATCTTGCCGGCCAGCTCACCGTGGAGGTTCGAGGTCACGGCCTGGGTCTTGGAGATCTTCTTGGACTCCAGGCGGTCACGCTCCAGCATGTTCTTGAAGTCCATGTTGCCGCCGACATTGAGCTGGTAGGTGCGGTCGACGGTCACGCCACGGTCCTCGAAGAGCTTCGCGAGGACGCGGTGGGTGATCGTCGCGCCGACCTGGCTCTTGATGTCGTCACCGACGATGGGGACGCCGGCGTCGGCGAACTTCTTCTCCCACTCCGGGTCGGAGGCGATGAAGACGGGCAGGGCGTTGACGAAGGCCACGCCGGCGTCGATGGCGCACTGGGCGTAGAACTTGTCGGCTTCCTCGGAACCCACCGGAAGGTAGGAGACCAGCACGTTGGCGCCGGTCTCCTTGAGTGCGGCGACGACGTCGTCGTGGGTGGGCTCCGGTGCGGTGGACTCCTCGATGGTCTCGCGGTAGTACTTGCCGAGGCCGTCGAGGGTGCGGCCGCGTCGGACGGTGATGCCGGTCTCCGGGACGTCGCAGATCTTGATGGTGCAGTTCTGACCGGACTCGATGGCGACGGAGACGTCCTTGCCGACCTTGTCGGCGTCGACGTCGAAGGCGGCGACGAGGTCGATGTCGCGGACGTGGTAGTTACCGAAGCGGACGTGCATGAGGCCGGGGACGGTGGCGTCGTCCGGGGTGTCCTTGTAGTACTCCAGGCCCTGGATGAGGGAGGTGGCGCAGTTGCCGAGGCCCACGATGGCGAGCCTGATGTTGGAAGAGGTGTTGTCGGTCATGGCTCTGGACCTTAGCCACGAGATGTCGGAAACGTGCATGTCGATCGGTGTTTTTCGGCGTCTTGACCGGTTCACCTGATGTCTTGACCGATCAAGCCCGGGGCCCGGGACGCACCGGACGTGGCCCCTAGGATGGTGGGCATGACCCACACCCCTGTCCCCTACCATTCGGTGGACCACGACCTGGACCGGCGACGCACCCTGCGGGCACTGGCCCGCGGGGAGATCACCCGGGCGGCGGTGTGCGACGCCACCCGGGAAGTGCGGGCGACCGCCGAGGTTCTCGGCGTCCCCGCTGGTCCGGCGTGTCCGGTCTGCGGTGCCGACCTGCGGGAAACTCAGTGGATACACGGCACCGCGATAGGGGAAAAGTCAGGCACAGCGCGTAGTCTTGCGGAGATACGACAGCTCCTGTCTGTCCTCCGGGCCGGTGAGGAAGTCACCGTCCACACGGTGGAGGTCTGCCTGCGGTGCGGGTGGAACCATCTTCACCGGGAGGACCGGTACCGGGGAGTTGCCGGGAGAGTTCTGCCAGAATCCGGGCCTGCCGGGCGGGAAGTCACGCTCGACCAGGGTCCGGCCATCGACGGGAAGACAAGCTAGGTGACTAACGACAACAGCTCGAACGAGGACGTGAACGGCACGGCGGCGTCGGGTGACGCCGGAGAGCAGCTCCGCGTCCGGACCCGACGTCGGCGTCCGCAGTGGCGGCGGGTCGTCACGACGGTGTGCTCGGTCATCGCCGTCCTCATCATCGTGCCGCTCGTCGCCTTCTTCGCCGCCTACGCGGTGACGAAGGTTCCGCAGCCCGAAGAGCTCCAGAACAACCAGATCTCCAACATCTACGCCGCCGACGGCACCAGCGAGATCGCCCGCATCGTGCCACCGGAGGGCAACCGCGAGAACATCGGCATCGCCGACGTCCCCGAGCACGTCCGCAACGCGGTGCTGTCCGCCGAGGACCGGGACTTCTACTCGAACAGCGGTTTCTCGGTCACCGGTTTCGGGCGTGCCGCGATCGGTCAGCTCACCGGTGACGATTCGGCCGGTGGTGGTTCCACCATCACCCAGCAGTACGTGAAGAACGCGGTGGTCGGTGACGAGCGTTCCCTGGTCCGCAAGGGCAAGGAGCTGGTCATCTCCGCCAAGATGACGCGAGAGTGGTCCAAGGACGAGATCCTCGAGGCCTACCTCAACACCATCTACTTCGGACGCAACGCCTACGGCATCAACGCCGCGGCGAAGGCCTACTTCAACAAGCCGGTCCATGACCTCACGGTCGAGGAGGGGGCGGTGCTCGCCGCGGCGATCCAACGGCCGAGCCAGCTGGATCCGTGGACGAACCGTCCGGAGGCCGAGCAGCGCTGGAACTACGTCATGGACGGCCTGGTCGGACTGGGAACCCTCGACCAGGCGCAGCGGACCGCGGCGGTGTACCCGGAGACGGTGGACCCGGCGACGGTCGTCCAGGGATCGGTCGCCGAGGGCACCAACGGCCTTATCAAGTCGCAGGTCCTCAACGAGTTGGCGGCCAACGGTATCTCGGAGGAGGCGGTGAACACCGGTGGCCTGCGGATCACCACCACCATCGACGCCGCGAAGCAGCAGGACATGGTGGACGCCGTCCATTCGCGCCTGGACTCCTACGATGACTCGGTGCGGGCCGCCGGCGTGGCGGTCAACCCGAAGACCGGTGGTGTGGAGGCCTACTACGGCGGGGACGACCCCAACGGCTTCGACTGGGCGAACGCCGGCCTGCAGACCGGCTCGACCTTCAAGATCATCACCCTGGCCGCCGCCGTGGAGCAGGGCATCCCGACCACCGCGATGTACGATTCATCCCCCGTCGTCTCCGGCGACAACACGGTGACCAACGACTCGGGTGAGACCTGCGGCACCTGCTCGCTCGCGCAGGCACTGAAGATGTCGCTGAACACCACCTTCGTGCGGTTGACCCAGAGTCTCAACGGCGGTGCGCAGGATGTCGCCGACATGGCCCACCGCCTCGGCGTCGCGACGTCGATCCCCGGGATCGACCAGACCCTCACCGAGAACGGCGGCGCCCCCTACGAGGGCATCACGCTGGGCCAGTACCAGTCCCGTCCGCTGGACATGGCGTCTGTCCTGGCCACCCTGTCCAACCGGGGCGAGTACATCCCGGCGCACTTCGTGCAGAAGGTCGAGACACAGTCCGGTGAAGTCCTGCTGGACAACTCCGCCATGGAGGGGACCCAGGTCATCAACCCGGACACCGCGGACGCCGTGATCTCGGCCATGGGACCGATCGCCGCCTACTCCAACGGGCACACGCTCGCGGGGGGCCGCCAGTCCGCGGCGAAGACCGGTACCGCCCAGCTGGGTGACACGGGCGCCAACAAGGACGCCTGGATGATCGGTTCCACCCCGCAGCTCGCCACGGCGGTGTGGATGGGCAACGTCGAGAACCAGCCGCTGATCGACATGCGCTACGGCAGTTCGATGTACGGTTCCCAGTCCCCGGCGGACATCTGGAAGACCTTCATGGATGCCGCGCTGGTCAATGAGCCGGCGGAGAACTTCAAGGGCGGCGTGGCCGCCGACACCTCCGGCGGCTACTCCTCCGCCGGCGGCGCGGGGACGGGCTCCGGCACGGGCGCGGGGCAGGAGGAGTCCACCCCGCAGGAGCAGACCCCGAGTCCGGCGGAGACGGGCGACGGTACCGGCTTCGGCAACGGTGGCGGCGAGCTGCCGGATGTCGGGCAGATGATCGAGGACTTCCTGAACGGGGGTAACTGACCGTGTCGGACGCCGGGGTCATCGTGACGATGGTGAGCGTGTTCATCGGTTTCCTGCTCTTCGGAGCGTCGTTCAAGAGCTTCATGTCGCGGCGGCGTCCCGCGGTGATCTGGGGGCTCTTCACCGTGGCGGTCGTGTTCATCACGCTCATACCGGTGGGGATTGCGGTGTTCTGGGCGGCGTAGCGTATGCTGGACCGGTTGCTGACGCAACGAACCCTCCTGCCGCGCCCAACAGGGGCACGGCCGAAACACTAGACCACAGGAGGTGATGAGGTCCGTGCGTCAATACGAGATGATGATCATCATCGACCCGTCCCAGGACGAGCGCACCGTTGCCCCGTCCCTGGATAAGTTCCTCGAGACGGTTCGCAAGGAAAACGGTACGGTCGACAATGTTGACATCTGGGGCAAGCGTCGCCTGGAGTACCCGATCAACAAGCAGGCCGAGGGCATCTACGCCGTCGTCGACATGCACTGCGAGTCGGCTACCGTCCAGGAGCTTGACCGTCTGCTGAATCTGAACGACATCATCATGCGCACCAAGGTGCTGCGCAAGGACGCCAAGTAAGGCTCCTCACGGCGCAGGTCAACCGGATTTCCGGTCCCACCATTTCACCATCGCCAGCGAAGACAGGAAAGACACCACATGGCACAGGGAGACACTCCGATCACTCTGGTCGGCAACCTCGTTGCTGATCCTGAACTCCGGTACACGCCCAGCGGCGCAGCCGTGGCGAACTTCCGTGTCGCCTCCACCCCGCGCCGGTTCGACTCACAGTCGAACCAGTGGGTGGATGGTGAGGCTCTTTTCCTCGCCTGCAACATCTGGCGTCAGGCGGCGGAGAACGTGGCGAACTCGCTCACCAAGGGTGACCGGGTGATCGTCACGGGCCGTCTGCGGCAGCGCAGTTACGACACGCGCGAAGGTGAGAAGCGCACCGTGTTCGAGGTCGAGGTCGACGAGGTCGGCCCGTCCCTGCGGTACGCGACGTCCCAGGTCACCAAGACCCCCCGTCAGGGTGGTCAGGGTAACTGGAACGGTGGGAACCAGGGTGGCGGCCAGGGTGGCTACTCCGGTGGGAACCGGAGTGGCGGCCAGGGCGGTTACTCCGGTGGGAACCAGGGTGGCGGCCAGGGCGGCCAGGGCGGTTTCGGTGGGAACCAGAACCGTCCCCCGGCTCCGCAGCAGGGTAACCAGGGCGGCTTCGGCGGACGCAATGCGTCCAACGACGACGATCCCTGGAGCTCCGCCCCGCAGTCCTCCGGTTTCGACGGTGGCGACGAGCCCCCGTTCTGATCTGTCGTGTGATCACTTTTCACAGACATTTTCGCAAACCCCCAGAACAACGAAAGGCACCGGATCAATGAAGCTGATCCTCACCGCTGCCGTTGACAACCTCGGTGTCCCGGGCGACATCGTCGAGGTCAAGGCCGGCTACGGCCGTAACTACCTGCTCCCCCGCGGTCTGGCGATCACCGCCACCAAGGGTGCTGAGGCACAGGTCGAGAACATCCGTCGCGCGCAGGCCGACAAGGTCATCCGTGACCTCGACCACGCTCACGAGGTCAAGGCCGAGATCGACCACCTGCAGGGTGTGACCGTGAAGGTCCGCACCTCTGACAAGGGCAAGCTCTTCGGCTCCATCAACGCCGCCGATATCGCCGCCGCCGTCAAGGCCGCCGGCGGGCGTGAGCTGGACAAGCGCACCATCGTCCTCAATCAGGGCGACATCAAGGCCACCGGCTCCTACAACGTGGACGTCAAGCTGCACCCGCAGGTTGTCGCTTCGCTGAACTTCAAGGTCGTCGCCAAGTAACTGGCGTCACCACCGTTATCCGCCCTCCCTGCGGTACACCCTCCACGGTGAACCGCGACGCGTGACGGCCCCCGGCCCAGACACCCGGGGACGGTCGGCCCAGACACCCGACCGCCGTCGTACACCGCGTCCACGGACGGGGGCGACCCCGAAGAACATACTTCGACAACAGCACACGACACGGACCTCTCCCGGCCAGACACCGGGGCAGGTCCGTGTCGTGTTTTCTGCCCTGTGGACAACACTCACCGACCGTACTGAATAAAGAATGAAAAATATGCGCATATGTGACCTGCGGTGATGTAAACAGACGTACGTTCACCTGCAGTTCGATGGTGGGACACGAAGTTGTCCACCCGTCCATTCCATGCAATCCACAGCCGTCCACGCCTGTGACCAGCATTAATGCCGGTCACCTCGCGTCACGGGGCAAAGTTGTCCACATGTTGTCCACAAGCCGACCTGCGAGATTTCGCGATATGCACCGCATGTCCACAAGTTGTCCACAACAGCCTGTGGACAACTCTGTGGACCAGAGCGCCTGACAGGGGACCGGAGCAACTGGAGTGCACCCTCGCGTGCGGTCTACAGTGGGCACATGAGTGCACAGGAGAACACGGCCGATGTGCCGGGGGGAAGCTCCGGGGACAGTTTCGCGACGAGCTTCGGGGACGCCCCGCTGCCCCCCGAGCCCTCGGCCTGGGACGAGGGGTCTGACGGAGGTTCCGGCGGCTACCGCGCCGGCGGACGGGGAGGCAGAGGCGGCAGAGGCGGCCGGGGCCGCGGTAACGGCAACCCGGACTTCTCGGGCCTCGGCGAGCCGATGCGCCAGATGCCGCAGAATGTGGAGGCGGAGCAGGGCGTCCTCGGCGGCATGATGCTGAGCAAGGACGCCATCGCCGATGTGGTCGAGCGGCTCAAGCCGGAGGATTTCTACCGCCCGGCCCACCGCACCATCTACGAGACCATGCTGGAGCTCTACGGCGAGGGTATGGAGGTCGACCCGGTCATCCTCGGTGGCAGGCTCGACAACAACGGACTCATCGACGAGGTCGGCGGTCTCCCCTACCTCCACGAACTGTCGAGCAAGGTGCCGACCTCCGCCAATGCCGGCTACTACGCCGACCTGGTCGCGGAGAAGGCGGTGCTGCGACGGCTGGTGGGGGCGGGCACCCGCATCGTCCAGTACGGCTACTCGGGCCTGGAGGGTGCGGAACTGGAAAGCGTGGTCGACCGGGCCCAGCAGGAGATGTTCAACATCACCAACGAGTCCGCGTCCGAGGACTACATGGTGCTGGCGGACCTGCTGGAGTCCACCATGGACGAGCTCGACGACCTGGCCTCCGGCGCCGGCGGTGAGGGTGGCGTCCTGTCGGGGTTCCACGACCTCGATGAGCTGACCAACGGGTTCCGCGGTGGTCAGATGATCATCGTCGCCGCACGGCCCGGTGTCGGCAAGTCCACGCTCGCGCTGGACTTCATGCGGTCGTGCTCCATCCAGCAGGGGAAGGCGTCCGTCCTGTTCTCGCTGGAGATGAGTAAATCCGAGGTGATGATGCGCGTCTTCTCGGCGGAGGCGGCGGTGCCGCTGTCGGCGATGCGCGGCGGGAAGATGGATGACGTCCAATGGGAGAAGCTCACGAGGCGGGTCACCCAGATCGAGAACGCGCCGATCTTCATCGACGACTCACCGAACCTGACGATGACCGAGATCCGGGCGAAGGCGCGGCGGCTGGCGCAGAAGCACAACCTGGGCCTCATCGTGGTCGACTACCTGCAGCTGATGAGTTCGGGCAAGAAGGTCGAGTCGCGTCAGCAGGAGGTGTCTGAATTCTCCCGTCAGCTTAAGCTGCTGGCCAAGGAGGTCGACGTTCCCCTCGTCGCGATTTCGCAGCTCAACCGTGGTGTCGAGGCCCGTGGCGACGACGCCCTGCCGCGGGTGTCCGACCTGCGTGAGTCCGGTTCGCTGGAGCAGGACGCCGACATCGTGATCCTCATCAACCGCCCGGACTCACAGAACCGTGACCATGAGCGGGCCGGCGAGGCCGACCTGATCCTGGCGAAGCACCGTGGTGGTCCGATCGGCACGGTGCGGGTTGCCCACCAGCTGCACTACTCGCGGTTCTCGGAGCTCAGTCCGGGGGCCTGATCCGGGGTCACTTCCCGCCGGGGCATCCCGGGGGGAGGTTGAACTGGTCGAGGAGGTCGCCCAGGCTGGCGGAGAGTGCTGCGGCCCGGGACGGGGAGAGCCGGTCGATGAACAGTTCCCGGACAGCGGCCACGTGGCCGGGGGCGGCCTCGGCGACCGCCGAGAGGCCGGCCGGGGTGAGGACGATGAAGGCACCGCGGCGGTCATCGCCGCAGGCCTCCCGGTCGACCAGCTCGCGGTTGCGCATGCGGGTGATCTGGTGGGAAAGCCGGGAACGGTCCCACTGCAACCGGTCGGCCAGGGCGGCGATCCGCATCCGGTGGTCGGGGGCTTCGGAAAGGTTGACAAGCACCTCGTAGTCGGCCATGGAGAGTCCGCTGTCCCGTTGCATCTGGCGGGCCAGGTTCGCCTGGATCCGGGCGCCGGCCTGCAACCACCGGCGCCACAGCAGCTGCTCCTCGTCGGAGAGCCAACGGGTTACCTGGGGGGGCTGGTGACTGGTGCGGGACATGTCACCATTCAATCACACCGGATATATGGTTGACACGTCAACTATATGGGGTCTATCATGGACCCCGTCACCGCGGGAGACCACGGATGATGCCAGAACATCACAACCCATCACCGCGAAAGGACCACACCATGACTTCCGTCAACGCCTACGCCGGAACCTTCACCATCGACCCCGCCCACTCCGAGATCGGCTTCACCGCCCGCCACGCGATGGTCACCAAGGTCCGCGGCTCCTTCACCGACTTCACCGGCACCGCCACCACCGGCACCGGCCTGGAGGGAGCCTCGATCTCCGTCGAGATCGACGCCGCATCCATCGACACCCGCAACGCCGACCGCGACGGCCACGTGAAGTCCGCCGACTTCTTCGACGTCGAGAACTTCCCGAAGATCACCTTCACCTCCACCAGTGTCACCGCCGCCGGCGATGACGACGAACTCGTGGTGACCGGCGATCTCACCATCAAGGACGTCACCAGGCCCGTCACCGTCAACTTCGAGTTCGACGGCGAGGTCGTCGACCCTTGGGGCAACACGCGCGTCGGCTTCGAGGGCTCCACCGAGATCAACCGCACCGACTTCGGGCTGACCTGGAACGCCCCGCTGAAGACCGACGGCGTCCTCGTCTCCGAGAAGATCAAGCTGAACTTCGACATCTCCGCCACGAAGAACGCCTAGCCGGCAGGCCTAACCGGCCAACCGTGTCCCGGCCCAGAGGCCGAGACCCGCGAGCAGAACCGTCACCGCCAGCACGCCCACCCCGTTGAGCGCCGCTGCCCGGTGGCGGTTCTGACGTACCAGGTTCACGGTCTCGACCATCGCGGTGGAGAAGGTCGTGTAGCCGCCGAGGAACCCGGTGCCGATGACCGGTTGCCAGTCCTCCGGCAGTGCCCCGGCGGTCACCAGGCCGGTGAGCAGGCCGAGGACCAGGGAACCGCTGGCGTTGATGAGGAAGGTCGCCCACGGCAGGCCTGCGGCGTCCCCGCCGGTGAACCGCCGGGCGAGCCGCGCCTTCACCGCACCGTCGACCACGAAGCGCACGCCGGCGCCGAGGCCGCCGGCGGCGCACAGGGCGCAGAAGAGCAGCGGGGTCATCGCCCATCCCCCTGCCCGGTCAGTTCCACCCGCGGGGTGACGCGCACCGTCGCAGCCGCGCGCATCCCCGCCGCCGCGGCGAGGACACCGAGGATCACCGAGCCCAGCGCGTAGCCGAGGGCCGCGATCGGCAGTCCGTCCGACGTGAGGGAGGCGGTGTCCGTCGCCAGGGCGCTGTAGGTCGTGAATCCGCCGAGGACACCGGTGCCGGCGAACAACCGCAGGGCGCGGCGTCCCCCCGTGTCCGGGCCGAACCGGGGCAGCAGGTCGAGGAGGAGCCCGAGGATGAACGCACCACCGACGTTGATCGCCCCGACGACCCAGGGCACGTCGGACCAGGGGAACAGGAGGATGAGGCCCTCGCGGGCGGCGACGCCGACCATGCCGCCGACGATGACGACGGCGATGAGGTGGGGTCGCAGATGGGGCGGGTTGTGCACAGAGGTCTCCTACCATCGGGCACGACGGACGTGCGGTCGGTAGGGACTGTTGTCGCGGCCCTCCCCGGTCGGGGAGATGCGAGGTTGGGTACGGCGAGCCCCACCGCCGTGGCACCGGCGACACCGGTGACCGAACTTCTGCGGTCGAGGCTACACCGCGGTGTAACCCCCGTCGACGAGATGGTACGAGCCGGTGATGAAGGAGGCGTCGTCGGAGAGCAGGAAGCGCACCAGGGCGGCGACCTCCCCGGGCCGGCCCAGGCGGCCCAACGGGTGCTTCGCCACGAGAGCCTCCTTCGCCTCGGGAGGCAGCTGGGCCAGCAGCGGGGTGTCGATGTACGCCGGGCCGACGCAGTTGATCCGCAGGCCCGCAGGGCCGTACTCTGCCGCGGCGTTCTTCGTCAGGCCGACCACGCCGTGCTTGGCGGTGGTGTAGGCCGAGTTCCCGATCGCCGCGACGGTGCCGTGGATGGACGCCATGTTGACGATCGCGCTCTCCCCGGCGCCGGTCTCGAGCATCGCCGGGATCTGGTGGCGCATGCCGTAGAGGACGCCGTTGAGGTTGATGCCGATGACCCGGGCCCAGTCGTCGAGGTCGATGTCCCCGGTCGGGGCGTTGTTCCCGCCGATGCCCGCGTTGTTCACCGCGTAGTTGAGCTTGCCGTAGGTCCGCACCGTGAAGTCGACGAGGACCTTGTTGTCGTCGGCGGAGGAGGAGTCCGCCCGGAAGGCGGCGGCGGTGCCGCCGTCGACGGTGATGGCGGACGCGACGCGGGTCGCGGCGTCCTCGTTGATGTCGGCGACGACGACGGACGCGCCGCGGGAGGCGAGTTCGACGGAGACGGCCTCGCCGATGCCGGAGCCGCCGCCGGTGACGATGGCGACCCTACCTGCGAAATCAGTGTCTGACATGGTGTTTCCTCTCGGGGAGAAGGACGTGGTGTTTCACCTGACGAGAGTACGTGCGCGGCGGCGGTGCCGCCGGGAGTGGCACAGACGGGGGTGGGCGTCAGTGCGGCTTCTTCGCCGAGATCCAGATGTCGATCTCCGCGGTGACCGGCTCGACCCCCGCATCATCGAGCAGTCGGATCCTCACCGTGTGCAGCTCGCCGCCGGACTCGCGGGTGATCGCGGTGAAGTCGGGGATGTCGAGGGTCGCGGTGACGGTCAGGCCGCCGGTGGACTTGGCCGGGTAGTCGGCGCGCATGCCGCGGGGGATCCACCGGTGGGTCGGCGGTACGGTCGCCTCACAGACCAGGCCCATCGCGGCCTCGGCACCGTTGAGTGCGGCGATGACATGGTAGGTGCCGATGTGGTTGCGCACACCCCACCAGTCGCCGATGCGCAGGACGGCACGTCCCGGTTCGACCTCGCGGACGCGCGGGGCGACGGTGCGGAAGTAGGGGGCCTTGAGGGCGTAGCCCAGGGAGAACAGGCCACGCCGCGGGGCGGAGCCGCTGAACTTCCGCCAGAGTTTCAACAGGGGAGGGGTGGGGGCGTTCATGTGCGGTCAGCCTAGCGGGCGGGAGTGTGCCGCGCCGACGTTCAGTGGAATCTGCCGGTACGGTGGAACAGGAATAGTGCCGCCGACGGGTGCGTTGGACCACCTGTACCGCTTCTCGCGAAAGGACCAGACATGAGCACCCGGACCATCACCGGTGACAACTTCAAGGACACCATCGACAAGGAGGGCATCGTCCTCCTCGACTTCTGGGCCGAGTGGTGCGGTCCCTGCAAGCGCTTCAGCCCGGTCTACGAGCAGGTTTCCGAGGAATACCCGGACCACGTGTTCGGCAAGATCGACACCGAGGCCAACCAGGAGCTCGCCGCCGGGCTGCAGATCCAGTCCATTCCGACCCTCATGGCCTTCCGTGACGGCATCCTCGTCTACCGGGACGCCGGTGCCCTGCCCCCCAAGGCGCTCAAGGACCTGATCACGCAGGTCGAGGGCCTGGACATGGACGAGGTCCGGCAGAAGGTCGCGGAGCAGCAGCCCCAGGAGGGCTGATCGCCGGAGGTGATCCTCCGGGCCCGGGATGACCGGCCGGTCCCCGGTGGTCGCCGGTGGGGGTCACCGACGCAGCATGCGGGAAGTGTTTATGCTGGACAGCACACACTCCACATCTCACCGACAACCGGGAGTCACCATGGCGAATCCTTTTTCCAAGGGCTGGAAGTACCTCATGCAGTCCCTGGACATGAAGATCGACGAGAACGCTGATCCGAAGGTCCAGATCCAGCAGGCTACCGAGGCCGCGAGGAAGCAGCACCAGCAGATCACCGCGTCCGCCGCGAAGATCATCGGCAACCGGAACCAGCTCGAGATGCAGCTCGACCGACTGGCGAAAGACCGCGGGTCGCTGGAGGCCAACACCCGCACCGCCATCCAACAGGCGGACGCCGCCACCGCGTCCGGTGACCGGGCCAAAGCCAACGAGCTGGCGTCCACCGCCGAGATCTTCGCCACCCAGCTGGTCACCGTCGAGCAGCAGATCGAGCAGACCAAGCAGCTCCACGCGCAGGCCAGCCAGGCTGCCGAGCAGGCTCAGCAGCAGCAGGCGCAGTCCGCCACCCGCCTGCAGGAGCAGCTCGCCCAGATCGACCAGTTGCGCGCCCAGGTCGACCAGGCGAAGATGCAGGAGGCCTCCAACCAGGCGCTGGAGTCCATGCAGGGCATCCAGGCCGATGATTCCGTGCCGACACTCGACGGGGTGCGCGCGAAGATCGAGGCCCGTTACGCCAATGCCCTCGGTGCCCAGGAGCTCACGGAGAGCAGCGTCTCCGGGCGGATGGCGGAGATCGAACAGTCCGGTCGGGACCTGGCCGCGGCCAGTCGGTTGGCGGAGATCCGGGCGTCGATGGGCGGTGGTGCCGGTGCCGTCGTTGGGCGGCTCCCGGTTGTGGCCCGGACGGCCCGGTGAACTCGGCACCATGTGCCCGTTGAGCGCAGATGAACGCAGGTAAACTGTCGTTCACCTGCGCTTATGCCATGTCTGTGGATTTTGTGTACCCCCGGACGGGTGATAGGCTTCTCCTCCGTGTCTGCCGCCCCGTCCGGTCCGGGGACGGCACGTCGGAAGTAATCGGTGAACAGACCCACCCCGTGGATGATGACCCGGGGTCACGGTGTTCCCGGGAGCCTTCCCCCACTGATGCACCGCAGTCCCGGTGCCCTGACCGTGTACGGAAAGTGTGATACCCCAGACTATGTCTGAACCCCAGAATTCCGCTCCGGCGGCCCCCGCCCGTCCGGGCTTCCTCATCGGCATCATCGTCGCAGCCGCGTTCGTGATGATCCTCAATGAGACGACCCTGTCGAACGCCCTGCCTGACCTCATGGTCGAATTCAATGTCGGTGCGGACACCGCCCAGTGGCTGACCACCGCTTTCATGCTGACCATGGCGGTCGTCATCCCGATGACCGGCTACCTCATGGCCCGTGTCTCGAGCCGCGTGCTGTTCATCACGGCCCTGGCCTTGTTCGTTGTCGGCAGCGTCATCGCAACCTTCGCCCCGGAGTTCTGGGTGCTGCTCGTCGCCCGCATCGTGCAGGCCGCCGGCACCGCGATCATCATGCCGATGCTGATGACCGCGATCATGGTCCTCATCCCGGTCGAGAAGCGCGGCGCGATGATGGGAGTCGTCGCCATCGTCATGGCTGTCGGCCCGGCTGTCGGCCCGACGTACGCCGGTGTCGTCCTGGAGATCGCGTCCTGGCGCTGGATCTTCGGGACCATGATCATCCTCGGTGCCCTCGCGCTCGTCTTCGGCGGTGCCCAGATGCGTGCACTGACTCCGACCAGCCGACCCCCGTTCGACGTCTTCTCCGCAGTGCTCTCCGCCCTCGGTTTCGCCTCGACGATCTACGGTCTGTCCAAGCTCTCCGAACTGGCCGACGGTTTCCCGACGCAGTCCGTCATTTTCCTGGCTATCGGCGTCCTCGTCCTCACCGTCTTCTTCCGTCGTCAGTCTGCGTTGCTGAAGGCGCAGGAGGCGGGCGAGGCTGTTGCCCCGCTGATGAACATTTCCCCGTTGAAGTCCCGTGAGTACAACCTCTCGGTCGCGATCCTGCTCGTCGGTTTCTGCGCTCTATTCGGCTTCATCATTCTCATGCCGATCTTCGGTCAGCAGGTACTCGGGCTTTCCGCCCTGCAGACCGGCCTGGTGACTCTGCCCGGTGGCGTCCTCCAGGGCGTCATGGCCCCGTTCATCGGCCGCGCGTACGACGCCAAGGGCACCCGCCCGCTGATCATCCCCGGTGCCGCCCTGCTCGTCATCGCGATGGGTCTGATGGTCTTCGTCAACGAGGACACCTCGATCTGGTACCTCATCCTTGACGGTATGGTGCTCAACGCCGGCATGGCGATGATGATGACCCCGCTGATGTCCAATGCCCTGAGCTCGATCAACGTGAAGCTGTCCTCGCACGGTTCCTCGATTCTCAACACCCTGCAACAGCTGGCCGGTGCCGCCGGTACCGCCCTGTTCGTGGCCATCATGGGCATCGGCGCGTCCCATTCCTCCGCGACGACCCCTGAGGGTCTCCCGGATCCGCTGGGCTTCGTCACCGATGGTGTGACGATCGCGTTCTGGTTCGGTGTGGCGCTGGCCGTTGTCGCTCTCATCATGACGGTGATCTTCAAGATCGACGCGAAGCGCGGACCGGTCGAGGTTGTCCGGTCCGAGGACACGCCGGCGGGGCACTGACCGGTAGTCCCGGTCATCCGTGCTCAGGCACCGACGAGGCGCAGCACGAGTGCCGTGACCTCGTCGATCAGGGGGGTGGCGCTTCGTCCGCCACGGCTGTCGCCGTTGCCGCCGTTGTCGCCGTTGCCGGTGCCGCAGGGGACCGCGGGGGAGAGGCGGCCGAGGAGGGTCTCGACGACGGCGCCGGTGACGGCGCGAGCCGAGGTCCCGGGGTCCTGGGCGGGGAGTTCACCGGTGCTGACACCGTCGGCGATGACGCCGACGATCAGGGAATGATACTGACGCCGGCAGGTCAGCCGTTCCTGGTTCACCCGCGCGCCCACAGGTTCGAACAGCAGCGCTTCGGCGGTGTGCCGGCCGTGCAGGGCACGGGTGGCGAACGTGTCGACGAGGGCGGTGAGCCGGTCGCGCGCTGTGGTCCTGCGGGTGCGTGACGCGTGGTCCACGGCGGCGAGTTCGGCGGCGGCGAGCCGTTGGAAAACCGCTGCGAGCAGGTCGTCATGGGTGCTGAACTGCCGTTCCACGGCGCCGGACGCCAAGCCGGTGAGCTCGGCGATGTTGCGGGTCGTCGCTGCGGCGAATCCGCCGTCGGAGACCAGGGAGGACGCCGCGTCGACGACGGCGGTCCGGGCATCCCGCCCCGGGTGGTGTGCCCGGGCGGATCGTCGGGTGGCCCGGGTGGTCCGGGTACCGGCCGGGGAGACTGCAGGGCGGGTGGTGGTGAAGGGGGCGGGGTCGGTCGGGGTGTGTCCGTGGGCCAGGGAGTTGCCGACGATCGTGGCGTCGGTGATGCCGGGCATGGTGTCGGGCGTGGCGTCGGTGGCGTCGGTGGAGTCGGTGGTGGTGAGTGATGCGGTCATGGTGGTCGAACCTTCCGTGGTGGGGTGTGCGGTCTGGTGACGGCCTGTCGGCGCGAGGCTCTCAGACTGTGTTGTAGCGCACACTACAGGTCTACTATTGGAAGGGTAGCCAAAACAACATACTTTCCGCGAAACTTCTCCTTGGGGCCTCTCCGCAGCTCTGAACCGGAGGTGCTGATCTGGTGATGAGCTCCGGTGCTCTCACGATGAGCTCTGGTGTTTCTGCGGGTGTACGGGTGGCATCCCGTCCTGCGGAGCGGCATCGCTACCTGTCGCGTGGGGGGCGTCACCCGACAGGACGGGATGCCGCTGGGCGGGACCAGATGCCACCCAGCCACCCCATGACTACCGTCACAGGTCGACGACCAGCAGGTTTCCCATCCCCACCCAGCCGATCGTCTCGGTCACAGGAGGGCGATGATGCACATGGCCGAGGATCCACCGGCCATACCCGCGCGACTCCAGCTCAGCCACGGTCGTCGGCAGGCACGGTTTCCGGCTGTACTCACCGGTCAGGCTGGTGTGCAGGATTCCCAGGTGCGGGCCTGGGCCGTCCGCCACCGGGAAGCCCGACACCGGCCGGCGTGGATCAGGGTCGGCGTCCACCGAGGTCATGTGCACCGTCAATACGCGAGGCGTCGTCCCCGGCGTTTCCCGTGTCCCCGTCGTCAGAGTCAGAACCGAAGTGCGCGGTGCGACAGTTACTCCGGCCACGGTCGGCAACCGCTCCGGCAACCGGGCCGAGATATCGTGGTTGCCCCAGGTGAGCATCACCGGGAGACCGGTCGACGCCGCCTGCCGCAGCAGCTGCTCCGTCTGTGTGACCGTCGCCTCGTCCGCGTGATTCCGGTCGATCAGGTCCCCGGCGAGGACAAGCACGTCCGCGCCCTGCGCCGCGGCGTCCCGCAGGGCGGACAGAGCCCAGTCCAGGCCCGGCGCGTCCGGATGGCCCAGGTGGATGTCAGCGAGGGCCGCGACACGGGTCACAGCCCGGGTCCTGTCCTGTGCCATGTCCCGGATCACCGGACCGACCGTCGACGCAGCCACAGCTGCACCACCAGCAGCACCACCGTAGAACTGAACACACCGATCACCGTCATCGCCATCGCCTCCGCCCGGTGCCCCTGATCGAACTGCCCCATGATCCACGGCGAGAGGAGCGTCATGTCGCTCGGCCGGATGAGTGAGGACATCACCAGCTCCCGGATCCCGGTCAGGAAGGCCAGCAACCAGCCGGCGACAAGACCCGGGACCAGCAACGGGAGGGTGACCCGGCGGAACGACAACCAGGAGGACTCCCCGGCCACCGCCGCCGCCTCGAACACTGACGGGGAGACCGCCTGGGCCGAGGTCCTGATGTTCTGCACGACCATCGGCAGGAACAGTGCCGCATAGGCGATGACCAGGACCCACGGGGTGTTGTACGGGGTCGCGGGCAGCCACCGGGCGTTCCACAGGAAGATCAGTCCGATGGCCAGCACGATCGCCGGCACGGTCTCCGGGGCGACCGACAGGAAATCGGTCAGGCGGGTCATCCTGGTCAACGGCGACGGACCCGACAGCCCAGCGTCCTGCCGCTCCGCACGTCGTCGGGTTCGCAGCGTGGTGACCAGCACCACCGCCAGTCCGAGCAGTACCGCTGCCGTCGCCCCCACCGCGCCGAGCAGCGCGGAGGTGGTCAACGCCTCCCGGGCCCGGGCGTCCCCCAGAACGATGGAGAAGTAGTCCAGGGTGAGATTGTCCGGGGTGGGGGCCTTCGACCGCAGGATCGTCGTGGCCCCCAGCAGGATCGAGATGTACGGGACGATGACGGCGACCAGCGCCACCACCGCGACCCACAGTCCACCGAGGGCACGTCCACCACGACGCAGCGTCACCCTCATCGGACGCTGCACCCGTCCCCCACCGTCGGACACCCGGGAGATCCGCTGCTGCAGGAACCAGATCCCGACCCCGAGGGTGAACAGCACGCTCGCTGCGACCGAGGCGGAGGAGAAGTCGAGCGGGTCGATGGTGAGGTCACGGTGGATACGGGAGACCAGGACCTCGAAGCCGATCGCGTTGCCGAGCGTGACCGGCGTACCGAACTCGCCGGCGGCACGGACGAACACGATCAGCGCGCCCAATGACCACGGGCCGATGACCTGCGGCACGATGATGCGGGAGAACCGCGTCCACCGGGACGCCCCCACGACCGCCGCCATCTCCACCGTCGACGCGGGCACCGTGTCCAGACAGTTGCGCAGCAGCAGGTACAGGAAGGGGAACAGTTCGCAGGACATGATCAGCGCCATGCCCCACACCGAGTTCACCGTCCCGCGCACCGCGGACCCCACGAGGTCGCCGAAGACCATGTCCGCCACGCCGCCCAGCCGGGTGATGTCCATCCACGCCATCGCCGCCACGAAGGGGGGCGTCATGAACGGCACCATCACCAGCAGGTCGATCCACCAGTGCCGGCGCATCGGCGTCCAACTGGTGAGAAAGGCCAGCGGTGCGGCCATCACGGTGGAGAACACGACCACGAGCGTGGACAGCCACACCGTGTTGCCGAGGACGCGCGGCAGGTCGCCGTCGGTGAGGTCACCGAGTGCCGACGGTTCCCCGTCATAGCCGGTGACTGCCGTGACCAGCACCATCACCAGTGGGGCGGCGACGATGACGAGGAGAACGAGGAGAACGAGGAGGACCGGCAGCACCGGCGCTGCAGAGGGCGCCGGACGCCGCGCACCGCGTCCGGTCCGTCGGGCGTCGCGCACACCGGACGCCGGACGCTGCCGAAGGTCGGTCACGACAGGTACCGGGAGACGAAGGCGTCGGTGACACCGCCGGACGTCTCCGCGAGACCGTCCAGGTCTGTGGTCAGCTGTTTCGTGTCGTCGTAGTCGGTGCCGTCCGCCGGGGCCGGGGTACCGCCGACGCCGGGGATCATGTGGTTGTCGGCGCTGATGGCCTGACCCTCCGGGGAGAACATGAAGTTCACGAAGGCTTCGGCGGCCGGGAGGTTGTCCGACCGGTCGGAGATCAGCACCGGGCGCGGGGTGATCGTCGTGCCGGACGCCGGGGTTGTCACCTCCAGCGGCTCACCCTTCTTCGCCGCAGCGTAGGCAGAGTAGTCCACCCCGCCGAAGACGACAGCCTTCGAACCGGAGGTGACGGCGTCCAGCGCCGGGCCGTTGGCGCCCTGGACCTGCATACCGTTGTCGAAGAGCCGGTCGAACAGATCCCAGGTGCGGTCCTCGCCCCAGGTGTCGACCATCGCGGCAATGAGATCGGCCGCGGTGCCGGACTCCCGCGGGTCCGGCATGATGACCTTGCCTTTGTAGGCGGGGTCGGTCAGATCCTCCCAGTCCTCCGGCACGGGTGCCCCGTTGAGGGCCTCCGTGTTGGACACGAGTGCGAGGGCCGAGCCGTCGCGTCCGGTGAACTGCCCGGTGGAGGACGCCCACCCGTCCCGGACTTCGTCCGCATGCTCCGGGGTGAACTTCTCGTACCCGCCGGTCGCGGCCTGGGACTGTGCCGCCGACCAGGACGCGAGGTAGACCAGGTCGGCCTGGGGGTTGTCCTTCTCAGCCTTGAGCTTTGCGGTGATTTTCCCGGTCTCACCGGCGAAGACGTTGACCGAGACATCGGTCTTCTCCTCGAACGCGGACACGAGGTCGTCGGTGAGACCCTGCGGGTTCGCCGAGTAGTAGGTCAGGTCACCGGACAGGCCCTCGGGGGCGGTCCACTGTTCGACATCGTCGGACGCCGTGGTGGCGTCCCCGGAATCACCGTCGACGGAGCCGCAGCCGGTGAGGACGGCGGCAGCGACCGCGAGGGCGACACCGGCGGTGACGGTGCGGGGAGAGGGCAGGGCGGTGACGTGCCGGGTGGCGGTGCGGGTGAAACGTCGGATGCGCATGGAGGTCCTTTTGGGTCGGTGTTCGTCAGGGGTTCGTCAGGTGGGGTCAGGCACTGCCAGGCACGGTCAGGCACTGTCAGGCACGGTCAGGCATGGTCAGGCATGGTCAGGCATGGTCAGGAGGCGACGAGCAGTGTCACCGTGGAGCCCGCCGGGTGCTCGTCCCTGGCGTGGAGCAGCCAGGGCCGTGGGGAGCCGTCGAGGGAACAGCGCAGCTCGTAGCGTCCTCCGATGTAGCGGCAGGAATCGACGCGGGCGGGCAGGGAGACTGTCCTGGAGCGGCCTGTGCTTTCTGTGCCCGCTGTGCCCGCTGTGCCCGCTGCGTCAGCTGCGCTATTCGCAATGCTGTCGTCGGGGGTCGCGACCGCGACGTGCTCAGGACGCACCGCCAGGCCCCGCGGCCAGGCCGGGTGCCCGTCGAGCCGGTTCATCGTGCCGACGAAATCGGCGACGAAGCCGTCCGCCGGATGCTCGTACAGGTCTGCCGGCGCGGCGAACTGCGCGATCTCACCGTTGTTGAGGACGAGGACGCGGTCCGCCATCGACAAGGCCTCCTCCTGGTCGTGGGTGACGTAGAGGACGGTGAGGCCGAGTCGGCGGGTGAGGTCGGTGATCTCGGCGCGGACCTGCTCACGGAGAGAGGCGTCGAGTGCGGACAGCGGCTCATCCATGAGCAGCAGCCGGGGGTGGTTGATGATCGCCCGGGCGATCGCGACGCGCTGCTGCTGGCCTCCGGACAGGGTGTCGGGCCGCTGGTCGGCTTTCGCCGCAAGGTCCACGGTCTCCAGAGCCTCGATGGTGCGTCGGTCCCGTTCCCCCGCCGTCAACTTCGGTCGGCCGGGGACCCGCACCGTCAGTGGGAAGGCCACGTTGTCCGCCACACTCATGTGCGGCCACAGAGCCAGGTCCTGGAAGACCATCGACAGGCCGCGGCGCGCGGGCGGGACGTCCAGTGGAGCAGGGCTGACCGGGTCGGCTGGGGCGGCTGGGCCGTCCGCTCCAGCAGAACTGGCACGACCAGCGTGGAAGACCTGCTTCCCGTCGATGGTGACGGTGCCGGTCTGCGGTGTCTCCAGACCGGCGACACAGCGCAGCAGGGTCGACTTTCCACAGCCCGACGGGCCCAGCACGCTGATGAATTCCCCGGCGTTGACGGTGAGGTCGACGGGTTTCAGCCCGCTGCCGTCGGCGAAGACCCGGGACACACTGTCGAGGGTGAGCATGGGTGCCGGCGCCGGGGGCACCTTGGGCTCCTGGGTCACAGGGGTCACAGGGGCCACAGTTGCTGGGGTTGTCGCAGATGTAGCTGATGTCGCAGATGTCACAGTGTGCCGCCCAGGGGCAGGCCGGTCCTGAATGCGTCCTCGCGTCGCAGCATGTCCGCACCGTCGAGGGCGGAGGTCAGTGCCTCACAGGTCGAGGCGGTGTCTCGCCGGTCGTCGGTCTCGGTGGTGAGTTCCACGGAGCAGCCGCCGGACACGGTGGTGACCTTCAGGCCGGAGGCCTTCTTCAGTTCCCCCGGAAGCTCGTCAT
>NZ_CACZOO010000136.1 GCF_902782855.1 uncultured Corynebacterium sp. | reverse complement strand
TCCACGATCAGCGGCAGAACGCCGGGAACATTGACATCGACCTCGAAATCGACCATCGCACCGGTCGCCATGTCCACCGGCTCGGCTGCACAAGTTCGACAGTTACCCCTGGTTATCTCGTTATAAAGTTCATCGGACACATCACTATCCCCCAGGCCAAGAGAAAGTAACTCACTGGCAGCATCAGATGCATTCCCAATAGCCCAGTCTTTTACCTCCGATAGCGCGTGGCCACCACTGTGGACTACCCCTTCCAATGCCCGAACTCCAACAGCCCCGACTTTCCCTGCTTCAGCGAGTAAGTGAAGAGATGATTGACCTAATGCATACACGGAATCCGCCAATATAACCACCCCTCGGGATGCCAGAGAAAGAATACCAGACAACACCCTTCCGAGATATTGCATTATTGACGACAGGGAATTCAGGACCATTCCAATGAGAAAGCCCGCCAGCGTGTGCAAAAGGCTGGAAACTTCCTTCAATACCCCGGAAAATAAGTCGGTTACGGAATCAAAAAAATTCTTAACCTTATCCCACGCGCTAGGATTTTTCTCAAATCTCCGCTTAGCTTGCGATTCGATATCCGCAACTGCCGCCGTCACTTCAATCCCGAGTGCGGTCTTAATCTCCTCCGAGCGCGTGACCGCCAATCCCCAAGTGGTAAGCGCGGCCTGATTCTTTTCGACCGCCAGAACCACTGCGGCATCCGCCGCTGGATTCGCCGCCCCCGCAGAAACCGCAGCAGCTTCGGCAACATCCACCGCAATCGCCGCACTATCGACAGCCAACCAGTAGCCACGGGCCTGGGCGCACAGAATTGCCATTTCCTGCACCGACGTAGTCAAAGCTCCAGCATAACGACCAATGGCTTCGCCTACGCCTTGGTGTGCACTTGAAGTCACCTCGAGATGACGTGGAAAATCTGAATTAATAATATCCCGGTACTGATCGCCTTCAGCCCCCTCGAAGCCACCATCGCTGATCGCTCGCAGCGATGCCGCCGCGCTCTCCGCAGCGCCAGCGAAAGTCAACCATCGCCGCGCGGACTCACCGACAGCGACGGGGTCGCTGCCGAGACTGAAATGCTCCAAAACATAAAATTCCATCGGTTACGGCAGTCGGATACCAGGCACAGTGAAAAATACCCCTTGCAGTCAGGCGATTTAAGGTAACCCATGCAGGATACATCACGATAGGTGGATCTTGATTCACCGCCTACCCTACGGCCCGGCGAGATAGTAGATCTTTTCCGAGGAACGCCTCCCACTGCGGCCACTGCCGCAGCGCCTGCGCCACCCCGTAGGACATGGAGCTGCGCAGCACCCGGATGTCGCGCTCCGTGGAGCTGACCAGGCGGGTGACGTCCTCCGGGAACACCAGCACCGCCTTACCCTGCGCCTCCAGCTCGTACAGCCGCTCCATCGTCGCGTTGTACCGCTCGTGGCGGGTCACCATCGCCTCGGCCAGACCGGGCCACCGACGCAGGAATGTCCTGGTGAGCCTCGGCCGGGAGATCCCCTCCTTGAAATACCCGCGGCGCTGGGTGAGCACGGCGAAGAAGCGGTCGAAACCGTCGGCCTCCGCGGCGTCCAGCGGCACCCCGCCCGAGGACCCGAAGGCCCCGTCGGCATAGGACACCCCGTCGATGGTGGGCAGGGGCATCGCCCACGGGATCGAGGAGGACGCCCGGACCCGGGTCATGAGGTCCCCGAGGGAGGCGATGTCGTCGCGCCCCCAGTAGACGCCCTCGCCGGTGTCCGCGCGGGTCGCGCCGATCCGGAACTGCGTCGGTGACTGCGCCACCAGGTTGAAGTCGTAGGGGCGCGGCAGATCCAGCCCCGGGGCCCGGCCGTAGATGTACTCGGCGTTGAAGAAGCCCCGTCCACGCAGCAGGTGGCTCCAGCCCCCGAACTCGGGCTCCAGCACGAAATCCACGAAGTTCCGGCGCAGCCGGTCACGCTCACCGGTGAGGTAGCTGACCAGGTGGCTGGCCCCGGCGGAGATCCCGCCGGCCCAGCCGAACTGCACGCCGTGCGACATGAGCACGTCGACGATTCCGGCGGAGTAGGCCGCCCGCATTCCACCTCCCTCGAGGAGCAGTGCGGTGTCGGCGGCGGGGATGACGGGGGAACTGACCGGGGAACTGACCATGGAACTCCAGACTGTGGACTACTGCTTGTCCGCCGGGGGAACGGTGAGGTCCTCACCGAGCAGGTGGACGTGGATCATGTTGGTGTTGCCCTCGACCCCGGGAGGGGAACCGGCGGCGATGACGACCAGGTCGTCGTGGCCGAAGTCCGGCTCGGCGAGCAGCAGGCGGTCGACCTCCTGCATGATCTCATCGGTGGTGTGCACCTGCTCGGTGAGGAAGGTCCTGGCGCCCCAGGTCAGGGTCAGCTGGTTGCGCACCGCCTCCGACGGGGTGAAGACCAGCAGGGGCAGACGCGAACGAAGGCGAGCGATGCGACGGGCTGTGTCACCGGAGGCGGTGAAGGCGACCAGGGCGCGCGCGTTGAGCCGCTCCCCCACCTCCTTCGCGGCGAGGCTGATCACCCCTCGCTTGGTGCGCGGTGAGTGGCTCAGCGGCGGCACCTCACCATCGGTCTCAGCGGCGAGCACGATCCGGGCCATGGTCTTCACGGTGCCGACCGGGTACTTGCCCACCGAGGTCTCCCCGGAAAGCATGACAGCGTCCGCACCGTCGAGGACGGCGTTGGCGACGTCGGAGGCCTCCGCACGCGTCGGCCGGGAGTTCTCGATCATCGAGTCCAGCATCTGGGTGGCGACGATGACCGGCTTGGCGTTCTCGCGGGCGATCTGGATGGCCCGCTTCTGCACCAGCGGCACCTCCTCCAGCGGCACCTCGACACCGAGGTCACCACGGGCGACCATGACGGCGTCGAAGGCGAGGATGATCGGCTCCAGGGCGTCGACGGCCTCCGGCTTCTCCAGCTTGGCGATGACCGGGACGCGACGGCCGACCTCGTCCATGACCTCGTGGACGAGCTCGACGTCCGCCGGGGACCGGACGAAAGACAGGGCGATGACATCGGCACCCATGTTGAGGGCGAACTTCAGGTCACGGATGTCCTTCTCGGACAGGGCCGGCACAGAAATATCCATGCCGGGCAGGGAGACACCCTTGTGGTCGGAGACGGGGCCCCCCTCGGTGACCTCACAGATCACGTCGTTTCCCTCGACGGCCTTGCAGACCAGGCCGACCTTGCCGTCGTCGACGAGGAGACGGTCACCGGGCTTGGCGTCCCGGGCGAGCTGCTTGTAGGTCGTCGAGACCCGGTCATGGGTGCCGGGGACGTCGTCGACGGTGATGCGGACCTCCTCACCGTCGGCCCAGTAGGTCTTCTCTTCGACGAACCTACCGAGCCGGATCTTCGGGCCCTGCAGGTCGGCGAGGACTCCGACGGGTTTGCCGGTAGCCTCCGAGGCCGCCCGCACCCACTCGTAATTCTGCTGGTGGTCCGCGTGTTCGCCGTGGGAGAAATTCAGGCGTGCCACGTTCATCCCGGCGTCCACCAGCTCCCGGATCCTGTCACGGGAGGCCACTGCGGGGCCGAGGGTGCATACGATCTTGGTTCGTCTACTCACACTGCCCGAGGATAGCCCTGCTCCCCGGCACCCGCTACCGCGGGTCGCACGTCTCCTCCGGTTCACCCACCGGGCGCCCCGCATTCACCTCGGCGGGGTCCTCCCGCGTCCGTTTCCGGGTGAGGACGAGCAGCGCGACCGCGCAGACGAAGACGACCCCGGAAGTCACCGAGTTGACGCGTACGTCACCGAAGACGGTGGTCGCCGCATCGGTGCGCAGCAGCTCGATGAAGAACCGGCCGAACGTGTAGCCGGCGACGTAGAGCATGAACACCCTGCCACCGCCGAGGCGGAACCTGCGGTCCGCCCAGACGAGCAGCACGACGACGAGCAGGTTCCACAACAGTTCGTAGAGGAAGGTCGGTTGGACGGTGAACAGCACGGTGCCGTCGGAAATCCCGTCCATGTTGTCGATGTTGCCGTTCCCGTCGACCCTCCGGTAGATCTCCAGCGCCCAGGGGGCGTCGGACTCCCCGCCGAAGAGCTCCTGGTTGAACCAGTTGCCCAGTCGGCCGATCGCCTGGGCCAGCAGGATCGGCGGGGCGACGGCGTCCGCGAAGGGTGCCAGCGGCAGCTTCTTGTACCGCAGCACCCCCCACACGGCCATCCCGCCGAAAACGACTGCACCCCAGATCCCCAGTCCACCGTTGGTGATGTTGAAGGCGTCCGTCCACTCCTTCCCCTCACCGAAGTACTTCTCGTGGTCGGTGATGACATGGTAGACACGGCCACCGACGATGCCGGCCGGGACCGCGGCGATCGCACAGTCGATGACGGTGTTGCCGTCGCCGCCGCGGGCGACGTACCGGCGCACCGTCCACCACACGGCGACGATGATGCCGACGAGGATGCACAGGGCGTAGGCCCGCACGGTCAGCGGCCCGAGGTGCCAGACACCCCGGGCCGGCGAGGGAATCGCGGCGAGCAGCGCGGTGTCGGCGGCGAGAGTCATCGTCGAACCCCGTCGTGCAGGTCAGCGGCCAGGGCGCCGAGCGCCCCGCCCCCCTGCCCGGCGGCGGTGATCAGTGCGGAACCGACGATGACGCCGTCGGCGTACCCAGCGATGGCTGCGGCCTGGTCACCGTTGCGCACACCAAGGCCCACTGCCACCGGCAGGTCGGTGGCCGCACGGACACGGTCCACCACGCCGCGGGCGTCGGTGGAGACGTCCTCCTGCGCCCCGGTGACGCCCATGTGCGACTGGGCGTAGATGAAGCCACCACCGGCGTGCACCGTCATATCGAGCCGCTCCGGGGTGGTCGAGGGGGCCACGAGGTAGAC
>NZ_CACZOO010000135.1 GCF_902782855.1 uncultured Corynebacterium sp. | reverse complement strand
CTGCCCGGGCTCCCCTCAACCTGTCTCAACCACCCGCCAGGCGTTCACCAAGTACACACCCTCACACGAGAGGTCGGTCCGACCATCCTCTCGTGTGAGGGTGTTCCGGCGGTGAATGGGGCGGGGCCGAATTGGCGCTGCTCATGATGCCAGCCCAGGCAACTGCAGCAGGTCCAGAGCGTTCTGCACTGCGGCGCGGACTGCATGACGGACCGAGGCGACACCGATATCGGCACGGTTGAACCTCAACACCTGCCATCCCTCGCCCTCCAACTGTCGGTCGATCGCCTTGTCCCGTGCCCGGACCTCGGGGGAGTCATGGGAGGCGCCGTCGTAGTAGAGGGCGATCTTCAACTCCGGGCACGCCAGGTCGGGAGCTGTTCCTCCGCATCGCCCCCGCCCGAGATCGAGCTGGGACACCCACCTGTAACCGGGCGGAAGGCACTCCAGCACCAGCAGTCGGAGGATCGTCTCCATCGGGGACTCGGCACCGCCGTCGGACAGGTTCAGCACCGTGGACACGCGGTCGGCGGCGATCCTCTTTCTCGCCGCCGCCCGGATATCGTCACAGCTCACCCCGGTGCTGTACCGGAAAGCATCGACCAACTGGACCCCACAGATCAGCTTCGCCCTCATCTGCGGGATTCCGAGGACCCGCCACCGGTGGAGTCCGTCGAGCACCGAGGAGAGGCACTGGACGACAGCGGTCGGGGCGTCCACCACTGTGAGGTCGGGAAGATGCGGGTCGGGGCGTATGACCGCTAGTCCGTCTGCGGGGACCGGGTAGATCACCGGTCTCAACGGGGTCAGTACGGCAATCGACGTGTCTGATCTGCCGGTGTGTCCGCGGTCAGCGTAGAGCACGGTCGGCGCAGAGTCCGCCCAGTCGGGGCCCAGATTGTGAAACGGGCAGGCAGACCAGCTGCCGAGGATCGCGTCGGGGTGGTTCAGCGCGTGTGCCCGAGCCCGGTCGAGGGCGTTGGCGGGGAATCCGCCGAAAGAGGCCGGGTCCTTCCTCGGTGGAGGCATCACCTGACCTCTGGCGACGGTGGTCCAGTGTCTGTCAAGTGTCCATCGGCTCACATCACCAGAAGCGAGAACCTCTGAGCGCTTCTGCGGGATGGCCGGGGAAAGGTCGTGGTTGTGGTGGGGGTTGGGACGGGGCTTCTGTCGGTCCATACGGAGTTTGACTCCAGCGACCGTCCGAAAGTTCATTCACAACGAGTTCACCCTCACACCAGAGGTCGGGGGGGACCATCCTCTCGTGTGAGGGTGAACCAGGTGTGAGCTGTCCTGGTGGGGTCAGGCCCCGGAGTCAGGCCCCGGCTGAACCAGCCGACCCGGAAGCGCCCGGCTCCTCCGGATCCTGACGCTCTGGGCGCTCCTTGCGTGAAGTGTCCGGGCGCTCGGCCCGGGCCTGCGTCTCGGCGTCCTCCGCACGCTTCTCCGCCTCTGCGGCACGCCGTTCGGCGTCTTTCGCGCGGGCCTCGGCACTGCGCAGGTTCTCCTCCGCGAGCCGTTCCTTCTCCCGCTGCTGCTTGAACCGCTCCTTCTTGATCTCCCAGAGGAAGTCGGGGTCGTCCTCAGGGCCCTTGACCTCCTTCCTCGGAGTCTTTCCCAGGGATCGCTGACCGTCGTTGACGCGGTCGCCCGAACCCGGCCCGAAGGCACGCCACAGGACGACCACAGTGACGATCACGAGGATGAGGATGATGAGCCGGCCCACGGTGGGACCCTCCTTGGATAGCGGTCGGGAAACAGAGGTGCGGTGTGACCCTCCATGCTACGGGAACGGGAGTACGGATTGGGAGGGGACGCAGCGACGAACGTACAGTGGCAGGCGTGAACGACAGCGTGAACGACAGTGCGGGCGACAGCGTGGAGAAGACCGTGGGCGAAGCCGTCAGCGACAACGGCGCCACCGACCTGGCCCCCGGCAAGCTCGGCGGCGAGGCCTGGCGCGACATAGTCCTCTACGGGGTGGCCCGCCTGGTGCTGTTCATCGTGCTGACCGTTGTCATCCAGCTCATCGCCGTGCTGCTGGAGATGGGGCAGTCCTTCCCCCTGGCGATCAGTGCGCTGCTGGCGCTGATCATCGCCTTCCCACTGTCGATGTTCGTGTTCAAGGGCCTGCGGCTGCGGGTCAACGAGCACCTCGCCGTCTGGGGTGCGGGACGCGAGCGGCACAAGGACGAGATGCGTGCCCAGCTCGAGGAGCGGTTGGACTGAGCACAGGTCTTCCCCGGGCACGGCGCCGTGCCCGGGGGATCGGTGACGACCTCGATGGTCGCCCGTGGTGGAGAGCCACCGAAAGATCAGTAGATGCCGCAGGTTCCGTCAGAGGAGCAGGTGGCGTTGCTGTGCCCCTTGATGCGGCCACACATGTCCCGGGTCTGACCACCGGTGCCCGCCTGCACCAGGAGTGAACCTGTGCCTGGAGCAGGCGCGCCTTTGATCGGACACGACGCCGGTGCCCTGGGCCGTGCGTGCCGCGTGCCGCCGGCCGGGGGTGCTGGTTTCTCCCCCCGGAGTCCGCCGGCCAAGCGGAAGTGACGGAGTCTCCGTTGGCGCACCATCCTCAGACGGACGCAACCGGACACCGCGGCGGTGCCTGGATCCGTGCTTTCTGCGACTTCCGGTGCAGGCTGTGCGACTGGTGGTCCGCATTGCCGGGGACTTCACGTTGATAACCGAAATGGCCTTCGCCTCACCTGCTTTCGGGCGTAACGGCGTTCAATCCACAGGACTGACAAGCTATCGTTCAGGTCCATACGGTCAACACTTTGATAGATATGAGGAATGTAGATGTCTGCAGAACTAGACACCCCGCGAGAAGAGACAACGTCAGGCTTCCGTGCTTGGTGGCGGACGGCGGACCGGGCGGCGCTCGTCACAGTGATCGCCGCCGTGATCTCGGTGCTGACCTTCGTCTGGTTCCCTGTGGGGTCGGTCATCGCACTGGTCACCCTGATCGCGGCGGTCATGCTGCTCCGACGTCCGACCGGATGGCGGGGGACGGTGTGGACCGCCTTCGGCATCAGTGTCGCCGTACTTGTTGCCACAGCTCTCGTCGTGTTCGGACTCATCTCCTGGACCACAGCCACTGATGACGGAGGCGGACCCGCCACCGCCACCCCGGTCTCTGTTCCCGCCTCCCCCGCGCGGAACTGATCTACATCAGCACTACACCAGCAGCATCGCGATGAACATCGCGACCGCCCACACCAGCATCGCCCGGCCGGTGGTCCCCAGCACCGGGATCAGCTCCTTACCGGTCGCCCCCTGCACCACGGGCAGTGCGGCGACGATGAGCAGCGGCACGGCGATCAGCCCGATGAGGGCGGCGATCCCGGCACCGGCCAGCGCCAGCGTCATCACCACGGAGACGACCAGCAGCGACACGTAGAGGATCCGCGTCCCCCGGTCGCCGAGGATCACCGCCAGGGTGGTCTTGCCGGCGACGGCATCCGTCGGGATGTCACGCAGATTGTTGGTCAGGTTCACCGAGGAGGACAGCGAACCGATGCCCACCGCCAGCGCCAGGCCGACCCACGAGATCTTCCCCGACTGGGTGAACTCGGTCCCGAGCACGGCGACCAGACCGAAGAAGATGAACACGGCGACCTCGCCCAGCCCCCGGTATCCGTAGGGGTTCCTGCCACCGGTGTAGAACCACGCGGCGAGGATGCACACCGCACCGGCGATGATCAGCCACCAGCTCGACGCCAGCGACAGGACGATTCCCGCCACCCCGGCCACACCGAAGCAGAGGAAGGCCGCGTACTTCACCCGCTTCGGGGGCACCAGGCCGGACCCGGTGAGACGCAGTGGCCCGGTGCGGTCGTCGTCGGTGCCGCGGATCCCGTCGGAGTAGTCGTTGGCGTAGTTCACGCCGATGATCAGGGCCATCGCGACGACCACGGCGAGGACCGCCCTCCACCAGGACGCCCCGTCGTCCCAGATCGCGGCACCTGTGCCGGCGAGGACGGGGGCGATGGCGTTGGCCCAGGTGTGGGGGCGTGCGCCGGTGAGCCAGTCCCGCGGGGTGGCGCCGGACGCTGCAGAGGACGCAGAGGCAGAGGGGTCAGACATGTCCCTCACTGTAGTCAGTCGCCGGACGCCTCCCGTACAAGCTCCTGCAGGACGCCGCGTACCCGCATCCGGTCGACCTTCCCCGGTCCGGTGGTGGGCAGGGTGTCGACGGTGAAGGCGAGTTTCGGCACCAGGTGAGGCGCAGTGGCAGCGTCCTTCAGCTGTGCCCGCAGCCGCGCCGTGCAGTCGGTCCCGACCGGACCCGCAGCCTCCGCGAGCACCGCGACGATCTCGCCCCACTCCCCGTCCGGCACCCCGGTCGCGCAACAGGTCACCCCGACCGCGGCCACCGCTGCCTCGACCTGTTCGGGCAGGATCTTCAGTCCGCCACTGTTCACTGCGCCGTCGGCGCGGCCCAGCACAGTGAGGACGCCGTCGGTGACCCGCCCGAGGTCTGAGGTGCGGAACACGCCGGGTGCGGGGAAGGCGTCAGCGGTGACCGTCGGGTCGAGGGAGCCCGTGGCACGGTAGCCGTCGGCCACTGAGGGGCCGTGCAGGGTCACCCGTCCGACACCGGCGGGATCAGGGTCGGTGATCTCCACCGTGTAGCCCGGCAGTGGTGACCCGTTGTAGAGCACCCCGCCGGAGGTCTCCGAGGAACCGTAGGTCAGCAGGACGTTCAGCCCCTGCTCGGCGCACCGTGTGACCACGGCCGGGGGAGTGGGCCCGCCGCCGACGAGGATCGCGGCGTAGCGGCCCAGGGCGCTCACGCCCGCGACGGAGTCGAGCAGCCGGATCAGCTGGGTGGGCACCAGAGAGGTGTGGAGGGGCCTGCCGGGGTGCGCGTCGGCCAGCGCGTCGGTCGCGGCGCAGAAAGCGTCCACCCGGAACGGGGCGGGCAGCACCGCCGGAGCGGACCCGGCATCGAGACTGCGCAGGATGACCATGGTTCCGGCGATGTGGTGCGGCGGCAGGGCGAGGAGCCAGGGGCCGGGACCGGTGCCGGACCGGGCCCTGATGAAGGACGCCGAGGCGTCGATAGCGGCGTGTATCCCGGCCGTGCGCAGCAGTGCGCCCTTCGGGGTGCCGGTCGAACCGGAGGTGCAGGCGACGAGGGTGCCCGGGGCTGCCGGACGGGCGGGGTCGTCGGCGTGCATGATGTCGGACAGTGACTTTCCCGCCGCACCCGTGGAGGTGACGGGTGGGACGGGGAGCAGGGCGCGGCGTCCGGCGAGGAGATCACGGTAGGCGGGCAGTGCCGCACGGACGCCGGCTGCGTCCTGGGGGACAGGGAGAGAGTCGAGCGGGGGATTCACCGCTCTGACGCTACCCGGCGTCGCCGCGGGATGCGGCTACCGGGCGAGCAGGCCGAAACTGTCGACGTAGTCGAAGGCGACGATTTCCTCGAAGGGGGTCGCGTCGCGGTCGTAGAGGGTGACGAAGGATGAGCGGACGTCGGCCTCACGCGCCGGGGTGTGCCCGGTGTCGATGAGGTGGGCGACGATGTCGGTGGCCGCCGGTCGGGAGTGGAGGACACCCAGACCGGTGCCTGCGGCAGCGTCTGCGGTTCCGTGGACCGGTGCGAGGTACCAGTCGAGGATCTTGGACAGTGGGTTGTACATGGGCTTTCACTCCTTCCACGCCGTACGTGGTGGGGTATGTCGGGGTAATGCTGATTGTCGAGGGTAAGCCCTATTGTGGGAAACGTCAAGCAATTGGCACAAAAGAGCAGCTCACCGGGCATGCCGGGGAGCTGCTTACTGTGTGGTCCGGTGGTGACTACCGGGGAGGCACCTAGTGTCCGGTGCTTCCTCCGGTACCGAAGATGTCCCATCCGAAGGCGTCGTAGAGACGGCCCTGGGTGATCCACAGCAGGCCGATGACCACGGCCGCGATGATGACGAGGAAGAGGACGGCGGCCACTCCTCGCTGCCAGCCGGGGATGTGCTCACTGGCATGGCCGTCGACGCCCTGCTCGGGGACGCTGAGACGGATGGCCAGACCGTAGATGATCGGAAGGCCGGCGCCGAGGATGATGCCGGCGAGGGTCACCTGGAGGAGGTCACTGAGAAGCTCCATGGTCTAGACGTCCTTTCGGGAAGCGTGGTCGACCCCGCTGGAGGTGTCGACGAAGTGGGCCGGGTCATGGATCCCGGCGGTGGCGCCGGAGAGGGTGCGGCCGGCGGTTTCCGTGAGGCTGACGTCGGCGGCGTCGGAGTGGTCGGCGGGCGGGGTGAGCCCGTGCTCGTCCCAGTCGGCGTTGACGTTGTCGGCGTGGACCGGCTGCTTGCGGGCCTGGACGATGACCAGCCCGACCACGATCAGCAGGACGATGAAGGCGGCGATGGCGCCACCCGCCAGGTTGGTGAGGTTGGCGGTGCCGTTGGCGATGTGCCAGATGCAGTAGGAGACGAGGGCCGCGATCGGGAGGGTGGTGACCCAGGCGGTCGCCATTCGGCCGGCGACGCCCCAGCGGACCTCGGCACCCGGGCGTCCGACACCGGTGCCGAGGATGGAGCCGGTGGCGACGTGTGTGGTGGACAGGGCCATACCGAAGTGGGCGGAGGTGAGGATGATCGCCGCGGAGGATGCCTCGGCGGCCATGCCCTGCGGGGAGGAGATCTCGACCAGGCCCTTGCCGAGGGTGCGGATGACGCGCCAACCGCCGGAGTAGGTGCCGGCCGCGATGGCGAGAGCACAGCTCGCGGTGACCCAGAAAGGCATGTTGGCTGCCTCGTCGAGGTGACCTGAGGCGACGAGGGCGAGGAAGATGACACCCATGGTCTTCTGGGCGTCGGAGGTGCCGTGGGCGAGGGCGACCAGTGAGGCGGAGCCGATCTGTCCGACGCGGAAGAGGTTGTCTCGTTCGGTCTCACGGGTCCGCCGCGTGGTGCGGTAGATGCCGTAGGTGCCGATCGCGGCGACCAGTCCGGCGATCACCGGGGCTGCGAGGGCGGGGACGAGGATCTTGTCGAGGACACCGCTCCACTCGACACCGGAGAAGCCGAGGGCGCCGATGGCGGCGCCGATGAGTCCACCGAACAGTGCGTGGGAGGAGCTGGAGGGCAGGCCGAGCAGCCAGGTCAGAAGGTTCCAGACGATGCCGCCGATGAGTCCGGCAAACACGACCAGCAGGAGCTTGTCGGTGTCGGCGGTGATGCTCAGGTCGAAGGCGTCGAGGTCGACGATTCCTTTGGCCACGGTCTTGGCCACCTCGACGGAGAGGAAGGCACCGACCAGGTTGAGGCCACCTGCGAGTGCCACGGCGACCTTGGGTTTGAGTGCGCCGGTGGCGATGGAGGTGGCCATCGCGTTGGCGGTGTCGTGGAAGCCGTTCGTGAAGTCGAACGCCAGGGCTGTGCCGATCACGAGGATCAGGATGAGTACTTCGGTAGTCACCAGAGAAGAATCCCTCTTCGACGCCGGAATTTCCATCCCCCGCCAGTGCGGGGGTGACGGGGGGAGTGCCGGATGAACCTCACGGAAACGAATGTCGGCGGGCTGACGATACTGCAGTATTTCTGCAGGTCAAGCACTATTTGTGATGATGTCCCGCGATGGGACACCGGAATAGTGGGTTCCGCCCACGGAGTTCCCGCAGGTCAGCAATTCGGTGTCTGTCCGAT
>NZ_CACZOO010000134.1 GCF_902782855.1 uncultured Corynebacterium sp. | reverse complement strand
GTAGATGTTCTCCCCGCCGCGGATGACCATGTCCTTGATGCGCCCGGTGATCTGGACGTAGCCGTCGGCGTCCATGGTCGCGAGGTCGCCGGAGTGCATCCAGCCGTCGGAGTCGATCGCCTCAGCGGTCTTCTCCGGCATGTCCCAGTAGCCCCGCATCACCGAGTAGCCACGGACCAGCAGTTCGCCCTGCGTGTTGCGGGGCAGCGTCTCTCCGGAGCCGTCGGGGTCGACGATCTTCACCTCCAGATGCGGCCCGACCCGGCCGACGGTCTCGACCCGCTTGGTCACCGGGTCGTCCGGCATGGTCTGGTGGTTCACCGGGGAAGTCTCGGTCATGCCGTAGCAGATGCCGATCTCCTCGATCCCGAGGATGTCGATGATCTCCCGCATCGTCTTCGTCGGGCAGGAGGTGCCCGCCATCACGCCGGTGCGCAGGCGGGACAGGTCCAGTTTCTTGCCCTTCTCCGCCAGATGGTCGAGCAGCTGGAGTTCCGCCATGAACATCGTCGGTACACCGAGCAGGCTGGTGGCCTGACCGTGGTGGGCGGCCTCCAGTGTGTTCTCGGCGTTGAAGACCGGGCCGGGGATGATCGACGCCGCCCCGTGGGTGACTGCGGCGAGGATGCCGATGACCATGCCGAAGCAGTGGAAGAACGGTACCGGGATGACCACCCGGTCAGCGTCGGTGTAGTTCAACCGTTCGCCGATCATGAACCCGTTGTTGAGTACGTTGTGGTGGGTCAGGGTCGCGCCCTTCGCCATGCCGGTGGTCCCGGAAGTGTACTGGATGTTGATCGGGTCGTGGGGGTCGAGGGTCTCGCGTACCGGATTGAGGTCGCCGATGGCACTGTTGGCGAGTTCCTCCCACCGCTCGGAGCCGAAGAACACGGTCTCCCGGTAGGGTCGGTCAAAGGTGTGTTCGACAGTGCCGACCATGGCCCGGTAGTTCGAGTCCTTGAACCGGCCGGCGGAGAACAGGGCCCGGATGCCGGACTGGTTCACCGCATAGGTCAGCTCCCGGGTGCGGTAGGTGGGGTTGATGCAGACGAGGATCGCCCCGATCTCGGCGGTGGCGAACTGCAGCACCATCCATTCCCAGCGGTTCGGTGACCAGATGCCGATCCGGTCACCCTTCCGGTAGCCGGCGTTGTGCAGGCCGGACGCCAGTCGCAGGACCTTGCGGTGGAACTCCTGGTAGGTCAGGTGGATGTCACCGTAGAGGTCGATGAGTGCGTCGTGGTCGGGGTAGGCGGCCACGGTGCGGGCGAGGTTCTGCCCGATGGTCTCGGTCAGCAGCGGGACATCGGTCGGGCCGAGCTGGTGGGAGACCGCCGGGTCGATGGCCGCAGGACCGGTCCGGGTGATGTCATGGTGCGGTCGCAGTGTGGAGGTCATGGTGGGTCAGCTCCTGTCGGTGACGGTAGAGATGGCGCGGGAGAGGATCAGCTCAGCCTGACGGCGCAGCGGTGCGTCGACCATCTGCCCGTCGATGGCGAAGGCCCCGGAGTTCTCCGCTGCTCCGGCGGCGACGCGACGCGCCCAGTCGAGCTGTGCGGGGTCAGGTCGGTAGGCGTCCCGGATGACCGGGACGAGTCGGGGGTGGACGGCGACGGTGGCGGCGAATCCGCTGGCAGCGGCGTCCACCGCCTCGGCGCGGGCACCGGCGGTGTCGGCGGTGTCCGCGTGGATCGCGTCGAGGGCGGCGATGCCGGCGGCCGCCGCGTGCAACAGCACCAACGAGCGGGTCAGCCGGGGCACCTCACGGTAGCCGCCGGGTTGACCGGAGAGTCCGCCACCGGCGGCCTGCATCTCGTCCGCCCCGTAGCGCGACGCTGTTCCGCCGAGTGCTGCGGTGAGGTCCTCCGCGCCCCAGAACAGGGCGTCCACCCTGGGGTGGCTGGCCAGGGACGACAGATCGAGGACTCCTCCCGGGGTCTCGACCAGTGCGATCACCCTGAGCCTGGAGGCGTCCGCACACACCCCGGACAGGGCGTCGACGGACCGTGCGCCCTCCGCCTTCGGCAGCATCACCGTGGTGAATCCACTCCTGCGGACAGCCTCCAGGTCCGCCGCGAGGTCCGGGGAAGTGACGGGGTTGATCCGCACGACGGTGCGGTCGGGGTCCAGTTCGCCACGGGCGGCGATGATGTTGTGCCGGGCGGCAGCCCGGTTCTCGGCGCGGCAGCCGTCCTCCAGGTCGAGGATGACGGTGTCCGAGCGGGACGCGGCCTTGACGAACCGCTCCGGCCGGTCGGCGGGGGCGAAGAGCAGGGCGGGGCCAGGCGGAGTCCAGTGCGGGGTCCGGTGCGGGGTCCGGGAAGTGGTCATGCCTGCCCCTCCTCCACCGGCCGGCACTGCACCAGCGTGTTCCGGACCGCGGTGCACACGATGTCACCGTGCTGGTTGCGGCCGATGTGACGCAGTTCGACGATCCCCTGGTTCGGGCGGGACGCCGAGCGGCGCACCGACACACACTCGGTCTCGGCGTAGAGCGTGTCACCGTGGTACATGGGGGCCGGGAAGGTGATCTCGTTGAACCCCAGATTCGCGACGATGGTGCCGAGGGTGAGCTGGTTGACGGACAGACCCACCACGGTGGACAGCGTGAACATCGAGTTCACCAGCCGCTCGCCGCGGAAGCCCGGCTGGGTCGCGGCCCAGGCGGCGTCCAGATGGAGCGGCTGGGTGTTCATGGTCTGGGTGGTGAACAGAGTGTTGTCCGCCTCAGTGACGGTGCGGCCCGGGCGGTGGAGGTAGGTGGTGCCCGCCTCGAACTCCTCGAGCCAGAGGCCACGCTGTTCGACGGTCTTCGGTGTACCGGTCATCTCAGTCACGGCCCTCACCCTTCCAGTCCGAGTGAGCGGGCGATGAGCATGAGCTGGACCTCGGTGGTGCCCTCGCCGATCTCCAGGATCTTCGAGTCGCGGTAGTGGCGGGCGACGCGCGTCTCGTTCATGAACCCGGCGCCACCGAAGACCTGGGTCGCGTCCCGGGCGTTGTCCATCGCCGCGTCCGAGGCGACCATCTTCGCGATCGAGGCCTCTCGGCTGAAGTCCGCCCCGGTGAGCATCTTGGCCGCCGCGGCCCGCCAGGCCTGGCGGGCGGTCCAGGCGCGGGCCTCCATCCGGGCGATCTTGAAGGAGACACCCTGGTACTCGGCGATCGGACGGCCGAAGGAGGTGCGCTGCTTCGCGTACTCCACCGCCTCATCGACACAGCCCTGGGCGGCGCCGGTGGCCAGCGCGGCGATGGCGATGCGTCCCTCGGCGAGGATGGAGAGGAACTGGGCGAAGCCACGGCCGCGCTTGCCGAGCAGGTTCCCCTCGGGGACGACGACGTCGTCGTAGCTCAGCGGGTGGGTGTCCGAACAGTTCCAGCCGACCTTGTCGTAGGCGGGCTCGGCGGTGAACCCGGGGGTGCCGGTGGGCACGATGATCGCTGAGATCTCCTTGCGGCCGTCGCCACGGGTGCCGGTCACCGCGGTGGTGGTGACCAGGGAGGTGATGTCGGTTCCGGAGTTGGTGATGAACTGCTTGGAGCCGTTGATCCTCCAGCTGCCACCGTCGAGGGTGGCGGTGGTCTTCGTTCCGCCGGCGTCCGATCCTGCGCCGGGTTCAGTCAGACCGAAGCCTGCGAGTGCCTTTCCCGCGGTCAGGTCGGGAAGGTACCGCTGCTTCTGCTCCTCGGTGCCGAAGCGGTAGATCGGCATCGCTCCGAGGGAACAGCCGGCCTCCAGGGTGATGGCGACGGACTGGTCGACCCGCGCCAGTTCCTCCAGGGCGATACCGAGGGCGAAGTAGTCACCGCCCATACCGCCGTACTCCTCGGAGAACGGCAGTCCGAACAGTCCCATCTCCCCCATCCGGGCCTGGATTCCGTAGTCGAAGGTGTGGTTGCGGTAGTTCTCCGTCATCTTCGGGTCGACGACCTCGTGGGCGAACTCCTCGACGGTGTGTCGCAGGGCGATGAGCTCCTCGCTGAGGCCGTCGTCGGCGGGGTTGTGGCGTCGGGTGGTTGCTGCGGTCATGATCGGACTCCTGTGTGCGTTGGGGATGCCATCAGGCGATGGCGGTTGTGGGGACGGTTTCGGGGGCGGGGACGGTGGCGAGGACGGCTCCGGAGCCGACCTTGTCCCCCAGCGCGCATCTCAGATGCACGGTGCCGTCGTGCGGGGCGGTGAGCGGGTGCTCCATCTTCATCGCCTCGAGGACGACGAGCGGCTGGCCGGCGGTCACAGTGTCACCATCGCTGACCTGCACGGCGACCACTGTCCCGGGCATCGGGCTGAGGATGTCCTCCGCTCCCGCCGCGCCGTCCGCCGCAGTGGCGGAGAGATCCAGCGGGGTGAGCACCCAGGTCCCGGTCGCTCCGGAGACGATCACCGACCCGTCATCACCGGATCTGGTGGTCCACCGCGAGGATGCGTCGTCCACCCCCGTGCCGGTCAGCACACGGACGGTCGCACCGTCGGCGCCGGTGGCTGTGGCGAGCACAGCGGCGGTCGTGTCGGGGACCGCGCCGGTGTCGGGAGTGGCCCCCCGGGAAGTACCCGGGTCAACCGGCGAGACAGTGAGCGTGTGGATGCCGTCTGCGTCGCTGAGCGTCAGATCCGCCGGTCCGGCACCGGGGACCGCGGCGCGGACCCGGAACGGGGCGGGGTCTGCTCCGGCCCGCCAACCGTCCGCGGCTGCCCAGGAGCGGCCGTGGCCGGCACTTCGGGCGTCCTGCGTCGCAGCGTCGCGGAGAGCGAGGGCCGCGACGAGCAGGACGGTCCCTGGTACGGCGGGTGCGGTGTAGTCCCCGACAATGCGGTCGAGCAGTCCGGTGTCCAGCTCACCGTCGCGCACCAGGGGGCTGGCGAGGAGGTAGCGGCAGAAGCCGATGTTCGTGCCACTGCCGTCAGGGGTCTCCAGTCCGGTGAGCACAGTGGTGGCCAGGGCGGCGTCCAGCCGGTCGAGCGCGTGGGCGCGGTCCGCGCCGTGGGCGATGACCTTCGCGAGCATCGGATCGTAGTCCGAGCTGATCTCCTGGCCGGCGACGATGCCGGTGTCCACCCGTACGCCGGGACCGGTCGGCCAGGCCAGTGAGCGTACCGTGCCACCGGTCGGCAGGAAACCGGTGGCCGGTTCCTCCGCGTAGACGCGGGCCTCGATCGCGTGACCGGTGAGGGTGACATCCTCCTGTGACAGGGGAAGGCGTTCACCCCGTGCCACCCGGATCTGCAGTTCGACGAGGTCCACGCCGGTGACCATCTCAGTGACGGGATGCTCGACCTGCAGGCGGGTGTTCATCTCCATGAAGAAGAAGAGGTCAGGCCGGTGGGCCGAGACGATGAACTCGACCGTGCCCGCGCCCCGGTAGCCGCAGGAGCGGGCTGCGTCGCACGCCGCCTCACCGATGCGGGCCCGGGTGGCCTCGTCGAGCAGGGCCGAGGGCGCCTCCTCGATGACCTTCTGGTGGCGGCGCTGCAGGGAGCACTCGCGTTCACCGAGGTGGATGACGTTGCCGTGGGCGTCCGCCAGGACCTGGACCTCGATATGACGGGGGGTGTCGACGAAATGCTCGATGAACAGCGTGTCATCACCGAAGGAGGACGCAGCCTCCCGGCGTGCGGTCACCAGCGCCGCCGGCAGATCCGCGGGGTCGGTGACGACGTGCATGCCTTTGCCGCCGCCGCCGGCCGAGGGCTTGATGAGGACGGGGAACTCCACGCCGGGACCACCGTCGGTCCCGGTGACCCCGGCGATGAGCCCGGCGTCGGAGAGGCCCGGCCGGGAAATGCCGGGGACGGTCGGCACTCCACGGGATTCGACGGTGGCGCGGGCGGTGATCTTGTCACCCATGCCCTCGATCGCCTCGGCGGGCGGGCCGATGAAGACGATGCCGGCGTCCGCGCAGGCCCGCGCGAAGGTGGCGTTCTCGGAGAGGAAGCCGTAGCCGGGGTGGATCGCCCCGGCACCGGTCGCCACGGCGGCGGCGATGATGCGGTCGGTGTTCAGGTAGGAGCCGGCGGCTGCGGCCGGCCCGAGCCGCACGGCGGTGTCCGCGAGGGTGACGTGCGGGGCGGCGGCGTCCGCGTCGGAGTAGACGGCGACGGCGCGCAGTCCCATGTCCCGCACGGTGCGGATGACGCGGCAGGCGATCTCGCCGCGGTTGGCGACGAGGACGGTGTCGAAGTTGATGGCGGGGTCGGTTGTCGGAGCAGTCATGGTTATCTCTCTCTCACATCCGGAAGACGCCGAAGCCGTCACCGGCACGGTCGTCGCGGGGGACACGGGCACAGACGTCGAGGGCCATGGCGAGGATGCGGCGGGTGTCCGCCGGATCGATGACGCCGTCGTCCCACAGTCGGGCGGTGCCGTACCAGCAGCTCGACTTCTCCTCGAACAGCTCCCGGACGGGTCGCTCGAAGTCCTCCCGGTCCGTCTCGGTCCACTCCCCTCCCTCACGGGTGATCTTCGCCCCGCGGACGGTGGACAGGGTCATCGCCGCCTGCGGGCCGCCCATCACCGAGACCTTCGCGTTCGGCCAGGTCCACAGGAACCGGGGGGAGTAGGCCCGGCCGCACATCGCGTAGTTGCCGGCGCCGAAGCCACCGCCGGTGATGACGGTCAGCTTCGGGACGGACGCGGTCGCCACGGCGGTGACCATCTTCGCCCCGTGCTTGGCGATGCCGCCCTGCTCGTAGTCCTTGCCGACCATGAACCCGGTGGTGTTCTGCAGGAACAGCAGGGGGACGCCCCGCTGCTCACACAGCTCGATGAAGTGGGCTGCCCTGGTTGCACCCTCACCGAAGATCACGCCGTTGTTGGCGATGACGCCGATCCGGTGGCCCTCGATGCGCGCGAAGGCGGTGATGACGGAATCGTCGTACTCCGCCTTGAACTCGTGGACCGAACCGGCGTCGGAGAGGACCTCGATGACCTCGCGGGCGTCATAGGGGGTCTTCAGGTCGGTGGGGACCACGTCATAGAGATCGGTCTGCGGCCGGGGCGCCGGGACGGGTTCGGCGTCCGGGGTGACGGGACCGTCCACGGGAAGTGTGCCGACGATCTCACGGATGCGCTGGAGTGCGTCCGCGTCATCGGCGGCGAGGTGGTCGGTGACCCCGGAGACGCGGGAGTGCATCGCCCCACCCCCGAGTTCCTCGGCGGTGACGTCTTCCCCGGTGGCTGCCTTCACCAGGGGCGGGCCGGCGAGGAAGATGGTGCCCTGTCCGTCGACGATGACGGTCTCGTCGGAGATCGCCGGGACGTAGGCACCTCCGGCGGTGCAGGAGCCCATCACCGCGGAGAGCTGCGGGATACCGGCAGCGGACATGCGGGCCTGGTTGTAGAAGATCCGGCCGAAGTGGTCGCGGTCGGGGAAGACCTCGTCCTGCTGCAGCAGCATCGCCCCGCCCGAGTCCACCAGGTAGATGCAGGGCAGACGGTTGGCCTCGGCGATCTCCTGGGCTCGCAGGTGCTTCTTCACGGTGACGGGGTAGTAGGTACCGCCGGAGACGGTGGCGTCGTTGGCGGCGATGAGGCAGAGCCGGCCTTCGACGAGCCCGATGCCTGCGACGATGCCGGCTCCGGGGACGTTCCCGCCGTACATCTCCTCGGCGGCCAGCGGGGCGACCTCGAGGAAGGGGCTGCCTGGGTCGAGCAGGGCGTCGACCCGGTCGCGGGGCAGCATCTTGCCGCGGGCGAGGTGCCGGGCGCGGGCCTTCTCCCCTCCTCCGGCGCGGGCGCGGGCGATGCGGTCACGCAGTTCGGCGGTGAGGGCGGCGAAGCCGGCGGGGCCGGGGTCCTCACGGGCCCGCGAGGGGGCCGGGGGGTGCGGGGTATTCACTGTGGGTGCAGTCACGGAGCTCGTCATCTCCCTGGTCGTCGGTGGTCGGTTCTCTGTTGTCGGCGGTTCCGGCGGTGGCTCCGCCGGCACCGTAACCGATTTCAGTTAATTGCCATTAACTGTTGTCACGAAAAGAAACCTTAGTGTGTTTCGCGACACAATCAACCCCTGATATGCCGGAGCCGACACATTCACGAAGAAAAGCTCCCCAACTGCACGTCAACCCCTGTGTGATCACCCCCGAACGGGGTAGTTTCGGTCGCCCCGGACCCGACCCCACCCCGTCCCCCTGCCACGTGATTGACCGCCACCCGACGGACGCCGAGAGCCGCGGACCGTCCGACGGACCGTCCGACCGGGGAGTACCGTCACTCCCCCCGCAGCCCCAGCGCGCCACGCGCCAGACGGGTCATTGTGGCACGCAGCGTCACCTCATCCCAGCGACGTCCCGCATGCTCGGTCGAGTTGAGCAGACCCGCCACCATGAGCACCGCCGCCCGGCCCGCCTCCCCCGTGAACGTCGGATCGTACGCGACCAGAGCCCGGGACCAGATCCCGAGGTACCGGCCCTGCATGGTACGGACGGCCTGCAGGTCGTCATCATCGAACCGGTAGAGTTCACGGTTCTGCAACCGGATGAGCACCGGCTCGGTCAGCGCGAAGTCCACATGCCCGTCAATGAGCAGCATCAGCTGCTCCGCAGGGTCATCGACCGTCTCCTCGATACGGGTCGCACCCGAGAGCAGCCGCTCCGAGACCCCGGTGAGCAGTTCGGCGAGGATCGCCTGCTTGCTGGCGAAGTGACGGTACACCGCGGGCCCGGAGATGCCCACCGACTCCCCCAGGTCCTCCAGCGTCATCGCATGGAACCCCTTCTCCGCGATGATACGGGCGGCGGCGGCCAGCAGCTCCGCCCGACGCCGCATCTTCGCCCGGGCACGCGGCCCCGGCGGCGCCCCGGACGCCGCACCAGGGGCGTCGGACAGGACGTGGTGAGTGTGCTGGGCCGGCATATCGGTGAGACTACCAGGGGAGACCGTCCGGGTCGGGTCCGGAACCGTCAGAGGAACAGGTCCAGCGTCAGCGGTTCCTCCCCACCGTAGCCCGACAGATCGGCCATCCCCGTCGCCCGCATCACGTCGGCGTCCACCAGCGTGTGACCGGTGACCGCACCGGGGGCGGTGGCCAGGACGGCGAGCGCGGCGTCCGCCATGATCTCCGGGCCACGGGAATGCCGAACGGACTCGTCCCCGCCGAGGCCGTCGGTGTTCTTCACCGCGGCAGTGGCGATGGTCGTCTCCGGCCACAGCGCGTTCGACGACACCCGCCCCGCAAACTCTCCGGCCCATCCCAGCGCCAGCACACTCATGCCGTACTTGCCCACCGCGTAGGCCGGGAAGTTGCCGATCCAGGTGTCCGTGTTCAACGGCGGAGACAGGGTGAGGATGTGTCCGTGACCGGAATCCAGCAGATGCGGCAACGCCGCCCGGGTCAACGCGAACGTGCCCCGGATGTTGATGTCCAGCATCAGGTCCAGCCGCTTCATCGGCAGCTCGACGGTCGGGTGCAGGTTGATCGCCGAGGCGTTGTTCACCACGATGTCGACCCCTCCGAACACCTCGACGGCCCGGTCCACGACACGGGCGACATCGTCGTCATCGCGGACGTCACCGACGACCGGCAGGGCACGTCCACCCGCCGCCTCGATCGCCGCGGCGGCGCTGAAGATCGTGCCGGGGATCCGGGGGTCCGGCTCGGCGGTCTTGGCCAGCATCGCGATGTTCGCGCCGTGCCGGGCCGCGGCCAGCGCGATCTCGAGACCGATGCCGCGGGACCCCCCGGACATGACCAGGGTGAGGCCGGACAGTGCGTCAGCACCCGGGACAGTCAACGGGAGGTCCGCGGTGCGGGCACGGAGGGCATCCACCGACGGGGTGGAGGTGGTGGGGTACTCAGGATTGCTCATGCGTCAGTCCTTTCCTGTGGGAACACATGTGACCACCGACATCGGCGGTACTTGACAGTGTGACACGAACCACAACATCACACTGCCGAAAAACAATCAAGCATGATTGCATTTTTCCCGCAGCTGTGATTGTGTGGTGCCCATCACATCTCAACCAGGGAGGACCACAATGACCGACAGCCGGCCACCGGTACGCATCGCCAACGCCTCGGGATTCTTCGGCGACCGTGCCACCGCCATGCGGGAGATGCTCGAAGGGGGGCCGGTGGACTACCTCACCGGCGACTACCTCGCCGAACTCACCATGCTCATCCTCGCCAAGGACAAGGCGCGGCGCCCCGGTGGCGGCTACGCGGCCACTTTTCTCCATCAGCTCGGTGACTGCCTCGACCTTGTCGCCGACAGCGGGGTGAAAGTCGTCTCCAACGCCGGCGGGCTCAACCCCGCCGGCCTCGCGGAGGACCTGCGCAGGCTCATCGCCGCACGCGGACTCGATCTCACCGTCGGCTATGTCGACGGTGACGACCTCACCACCGACCCGAGCGAAGAATCAGGGGCAACCGGTTCCCCGCTCTTCCCCGGCGCCGTGAGCGCCAACGCCTACCTCGGCGCGTTCGGCATCGTCGAGTGCCTCGACGCCGGCGCGGACATCGTCGTCACCGGCCGGGTGACCGACGCCTCCGTCATCGTCGCCCCTGCCGCCCACCATTTCGGTTGGACCCGCGACGACCTCGACAGGATCGCCGGAGCGATGGCCGCCGGTCATGTCATCGAATGCGGCACCCAGGCCACCGGCGGAAACTACCCCGGCTCCACCCGCGGCGAGCTCCCCGCCTCACCGGTCCTCCCCGGGTTTCCCATCGCCGAAATCTCCGCTGACGGCAGTTCGGTGATCACCAAACACCCCGGCACCGGGGGTGCGGTCACCGCGGGAACGGTCACCGCCCAGCTGCTCTACGAGGTCACCGGCGCGCGCTACGCGGGACCGGACGCCACCCTGCGGCTCGACCACCTGAGTGTCGAGGATCTCGGCGCCGACCGGGTCCGCATCTCCGGTGCGGTGGGTGAGCCGCCCCCGCCGACGACAAAGGTGAGCGTCAACCGCATCGGCGGCTACCGCAACGAACTGCACGTCCACCTCACCGGCCTCGACATCCCGGCGAAGGCCGACCTGTTCACCCGGCAGATGGACACCGTCACCCCACGACCCGAACAGGTCGAGTACCGGCTGGAGCGCACCGATCACGTGGATGCGGACACCCAGGCCGCCGCCACCGCGCGGCTCACCTGCGTGTGCTGGGACAGTTCGGAGGACGCGGAGAAGACCGTCAACGCGTGGGCCCGCGGCGCGATCGGCATCGGCCTCGGAACCTACTCCGGAGCCTACTTCGACGGGACCCCGCCGCGCGGCTCCTCCTACGGCGTCTACGAGCCTGCCTACGTCCCCAACGACGTGCCACGGCACTCCGCGCACCTCCCCGACGGCACCACCGTCACCATCGCCCCGCCGACGTCCACCGCCCCGGTCGGCGATCCGGTCACTGACCTCACCGGGGAGCTGCCGGTCGCCGGTGGTGTCACCGACGGTGTCTCCGGCGGTGTCTCCGGCGGCACCCGACGCGTCCCGCTCGGCACACTCGTGGACGCCCGCAGCGGCGACAAGGGCGGCAGCGCGAACATCGGGGTGTGGCTGCGTCCCGATGCCGCACCCGACGCCCCCGCCGTCCGGGCGGCCGCCTACGCCTGGCTGCTCGCCACACTCACCCCCGACCGGATCCGCGATCTGCTGCCGGAGACCGCCGACCTCGGGATCGCCGTGTACCCGCTACCGCGGTTGCACGCGGTGAACATCGTCATCCGGGACATTCTCGGCCACGGTGTGGCGCACGGCGCCCGTTTCGACCCGCAGGCGAAGGGGCTGGGCGAATGGCTCCGCTCCCGCTGCCTCGACATCCCCCCGGCCTTCGCCACCGGCCCGACCACCACCATCACCGAGGAGCTCCCGTGACCGCCCCAGCACCCACCCCGGTCCAGACGACCGTCGACCCCGAGTCCGGGGACTTCACCGCCAATGCCGCGGCCATGCGGTCACGGCTCGACGAGGTGACGGCGGCCTACGCCACCGCCGTCGCCGGTGGCGGCGAACGCGCCCTTGAGCGGCATCGCGCGCGGGGGAAGATGACCCCGCGCGAGCGCATCGACTCACTGCTCGACCGGGGTTCACCCTTCCTCGAACTCTGTGGTCTGGCCGCCTGGGGTTCGCAGTTCACCGTCGGGGCCTCCATCGTCGGTGGCATCGGCACCGTCGAGGGCACCGAATGCCTGCTCATCGCCAACGACTCCACAGTCAAGGGCGGAACCTCCAACCCGTGGACGCTGCGCAAGATGCTCCGGCTCCAGGAGATCGCCCTGGAGAACCGCCTGCCCCTGATCAACCTCGTCGAGTCCGGCGGTGCGGACCTGCCGACCCAGAAGGAGGTGTTCATCCCCGGCGGCGCGCAGTTCCGTAACCTGACCCAGCTCTCCAGGGCCGGTATCCCCACCGTCGCCGTGGTCTACGGCAACTCCACCGCCGGTGGCGCCTACGTCCCCGGCCTCTCCGACCACATCATCATGATCGAGGACCGCTCCAAGGTCTTCCTCGCGGGCCCGCCACTGGTCAAGGCCGCGACCGGGGAGGTCACCGATGACGAGTCCCTCGGCGGCGCCGACATGCACGCCCGCACCTCCGGCCTGGCCGACCATCTCGCCGTCGATGAGCTGGACGCCGCCCGCATCGCGCGCGACGTTGTCCGCCGTCTCAACTGGCAGCGTACCGGGGTGCCCGCGCGCACCACGGTCCATGAGCCGCGGTTGCCCGGTGAGGATCTGCTCGACATCGTCCCCGACGGTCTGAAGGTGCCCCACGACCCCCGGGAGATCATCCGCCGCATCGCAGACGGCTCCGGGTTCGATGAGTTCAAGCCCCTCTACGGATCCAGTCTGGTCACCGGATGGGCCGAGATCCACGGCTGGCCGGTCGGCATCCTGGCCAACGCCCGCGGCGTCCTGTTCAGCGAGGAGGCGCAGAAGGCCACCCAGTTCATCCAGCTGGCCAACCGGTCGAACACACCGCTGCTGTTCATGCACAACACCACCGGATACATGGTCGGTAAGGAGTACGAGCAGGGAGGCATCATCAAGCACGGTTCGATGATGATCAACGCGGTCGCGAACTCGACCGTGCCGCACATCTCCCTGATCACCGCCGCGAGTTACGGCGCCGGGCACTACGGCATGTGCGGCCGTGCCTTCAATCCCCGGTTCCTCTACTCCTGGCCCTCGGCCCGCTCCGCGGTGATGGGCTCCGAACAACTCGCCTCGGTCACCAGCTCGGTGGCCGCGGCTTCCGCCCGGCGCCGTGGCACCGAGTTCACCGCGGCCATGGAGCGGCAGATGTTCGACCAGATCCGGGACCAGATCGACGCCGAGTCCCTGCCGCTGTTCCTGTCCGGGATGCTCTACGACGACGGCATCATCGACCCCCGCGACACCCGGACCGTCCTCGGCCTCTCACTGTCCGCCATCAACTCGTCCCCCGTCACCGGCACCGACAGCTTCGGCGTCTTCCGGATGTGAGAAGGAGAACCACCATGACCGACGTCACCTCCCCCCGCCCCGTCACCTCTGTCCTCGTCGCCAACCGTGGCGAGATCGCCCGACGGGTGTTCGCCGCCGCCCGGCTGCGCGGCCTGTCCACCGTCGCCGTCTACTCCGATGCGGACGCTGACGCCCCCTTCGCCACCGAAGCGGACGCCGCCGTCCGCCTGCCCGGCACCAGTCCGACCGACACCTACCTCGACGCCGGGCTCATTCTCGACGCCGCCGCCCGGACCGGGGCGGACGCGGTCCACCCCGGCTACGGTTTCCTCTCCGAGAACGCAGACTTCGCCCGCGCCGTCACCGAGGCGGGACTGACCTGGATCGGCCCGACCCCCGAGGCGATCACCGCCATGGGGTCGAAGACCCGGGCGAAGGAGATCATGGCCGACGCCGGGGTGCCCGTACTCACCAGTCTCGCCGTCGACGAAGTCACCGAGGAAATGCTCCCGGTGCTGGTCAAGGCCTCCGCCGGTGGCGGTGGCCGCGGAATGCGCGTGGTCCGCACCCTGCCGGATCTTCCCGCCGAGGTCGACCGTGCAGCCGCCGAGGCCGCCAGCGCCTTCGGCGACGGCACGGTGTTCATCGAGCGCTACATCGAGAACGGGCGGCATATCGAGGTCCAGCTCATGGCGGACACCGTCGGGACGGTGTGGGCGGTCGGCGAGCGTGAGTGCTCCATCCAGCGCCGCCACCAGAAGGTCGTCGAGGAAGCACCCTCCCCGCTGGTCGAACGGATCGACGGCATGCGCGACCGACTGTTCGCCGCAGCCCGCGCCGCCGCCACCGCCATCGGCTACACCGGGGCCGGAACCGTCGAATTCCTCGCCAATGACCGGGGCGAGTTCTTCTTCCTCGAGGTCAACACCCGGCTCCAGGTCGAGCACCCCGTCACCGAGGCCACCACCCACCTGGACCTGGTGGGACTGCAGATCGATGTGGCGGAGGGCCGCCCCCTGCCCGCCGACGTTCCACCGTCGGTCGACGGCTGGGCGGTGGAGGCCCGCCTCTACGCCGAGGATCCGGGCCACGACCACCGGCCACGCTCCGGTGAGCTCACCCGTCTCGACGTCGACGGTGTGGTCTCGGAGTTCTCCGGCCCGCCGGTTCCCGGCCTACGGCTGGACGCCGGTCCGGTACCCGCCCCAGGGCATCCGGCGACGGTCGGGGTGGACTATGACGCGATGCTCGCCAAAGTCATCGCCTGGGCCCCCACCAGGGCCGAGGCGGTCGGCCGGCTGACCGGGGCGCTGCGGCGGGCCCGGATCCACGGGCTGGGCACCAACCGCGACCAGCTGGTGAGGGTCCTCGACGACCCCGATTTCCGGGCAGGGAACTTCTCCACCTCCTTCCTCGACACGATCCACGCAGCACCCGACGACCCGGTCCGGCTCCCGCTCGCCGACGCCGTGGCCGTCCGGCTCTCGGCGTTCGCCGCTGCAGTCGGCACCGAGGCCGCGACCGTGGCCGCGGGGCCCGTCCCGGCGGTCGCCCCCGGCTTCCGGCTGTTCACCGCCGCGCACAGCACCCACCGGTTCCGCGACAGCAGTCCCGTCGGAGACGACGACGGGGAGGTGACCGTCACCGTCGTCCGTGACCGGGACGGTGTCCGGCCCGGCGACCTGCCCCGGGGAGTCTCGACCGTCGCCGTCGACGACGTCCGCGCTGTCGGTGCCACCGCCACCGTCACCCTGACCGTCGACGGCGTCCGGCGGGTCCTCACCGTGCACCGCTACCCCGGCGGGGTGATCGGGGTGGACTCCCCGCTGGGACCCGTCAACCTCGTGGAACTTCCCCGCTACGACGACCCGTCGACGGCCGCCTCAGCGGGTTCCCTCACCGCCCCGATGCCCGGCACCGTCATATCGGTACGGGTCGGTCCCGGTGACCGCGTCACCGCCGGGCAGACCCTGCTGACCATCGAGGCGATGAAGATGGAGCACGACATCCTCTCCCCCGCCGACGGCACTGTCGCTGAGCTGCCGGTCGCCGCAGGCCGGCACATCGACACCGGCACGCTGCTCGCCGTCATCACCACCGGAGAGGACGACTGACGTGACCACCACGGGACAGCAGAGCACCGCGTCCGACCAGATCACCCTGACCGTCCACGAGAACGAGGAGCACCGGGCCCTGCGCGAGGTCGTCCGCACCCTCGGCACAACCTACGGTGTCGCCTACATGACCGCCTGCGCCGACGCCGGCGACTACCCCACCGAACTGTGGCGGGAGGCCGGCCGGCTGGGACTGATCGGGGTGAGCCTGCCCGAGGAGTACGGCGGGGGCGGCGCCGGCCTCCAGGAGCTCTTCATCGTCGAGGAGGAACTCGCCGCGTGCGGTTCGGCCCTGCTCATGCTCGTGGTCTCTCCCGCGATCTGCGGCACGATCATCGCCACCTACGGCACCGACGACCAGAAGCGGCGCTGGCTGCCGGGCATCGCCTCCGGCGACATCATCAGCGCCTTCGGGATCACCGAACCCGACGCGGGCACCAACACCCACCGGATCGCCACCACCGCCCGTCGCGACGAGGGGACCGGAGGGTGGGTCCTCCGCGGACAGAAGACCTTCATTTCAGGGGTCGACCGGGCCGATGCCGTACTCGTGGTGGCGGGCGTCGAGGACGCCGACACCGGGGTACGCCGTCCCTGCCTGTTCATGGTGCCGACCGATGCCGGCGGGTTCACCGCGACCCCGATCCCCATGGAGGTCACGCTCGCCGAGGAACAGTTCCAGCTCTTCCTCGACGACGTGCAGCTGCCCGCGGACGCCTTGATCGGCGACATCTCCACCGGCCTGGATCAGCTGTTCACCGGGCTTAACCCGGAGCGGATCATCGCCACCGCGATGGCGACCGGGACCGCCCGCTACGCGCTGGACAAGGCGGTGGCCTACGCGAGGGAGCGTTCGGTGTGGGGCACCCCGATCGGCGCCCACCAGGGAATCTCCCACCCGCTGGCCAGGTGTCACATCGAGCTGGAGCTTGCCCGCCAGATGGGCCGCCATGCTGCAGCCCTCGCCGACGGCGGGGACCGGCGGGGCGCGGCGGCCGCGGCGAACATGGCGAAGTACGCCGCCGGGGAGATCTCCGCGAAAGCCCTCGACCAGGCGGTGCAGACCCTCGGCGGCAACGGACTGTCGAGCGAGTACGGGCTGGCCCGTCTGTTCGCCGTCTCCCGACTGCCGCGGATCGCCCCGGTGAGCAGGGAGATGCTGCTCAACTACGTCGCCCAGAACATCCTGGGCCTGCCCAAGAGCTACTGACCGGAAACCCACCCGAGAGGAACCACTGTGCCCGTCACCTACGAATCCCGCGCCGGAGCCGCCCGTATCGTCCTCGACGAACCGGCCAGGCGCAACGCCCTGTCCCCCGCCCTGCTCGACGACCTCGCCGCCGCGCTGGCCCGGGCCGCCGTCGACGTCACGGTGCGCAGCGTGGTCCTTTCCCACACCGGGCCGACCTTCTGCGCCGGTGCCGATCTTTCCGCGGCCGAGGGAAGCGACATGGCGGAGGCTGCGGGCCGGTTCATCAGCGTTCTGCGCGCCGTCGTCGCCTGCCCGAAGCCCGTCATCGCCGCCGTCGACGGCAGTGTCCGCGCCGGTGGTGTGGGCCTCGCCGCCGCCTGCGACATCGTCGTCGCCTCCCGGGGCTCCTCGTTCGGCACCACCGAGACCCGGATCGGGGTCGCTCCGGCGATGATCGCCCTGACCGTGCTGCCGCGGATGGACGCCCGCGCGGCGTCCCGCCATCTCCTCCTCGGCGACGTCTATTCCGCGGCGGACGCCCTGCGCTACGGCCTGGTCACCGAGGTCACCGAGGGCACCGTCGATCCGACGACCCGCGCCGAGGAACTCGCCGACCAACTGCTGCGCTGTTCACCCCAGGGGCTGCGCGAGACGAAGGCCCTGCTCACCGCGGATATCCTCGCACGGTTCGACCACGACGGCGCGGAGCTGTCCCGGCTCTCCGCCTCCCTGTTCAGCTCCCCCGAGGCGAAGGAGGGCATGCACGCCTTCCTCGAGAAGCGTGCCCCGGCCTGGATGCCGTGACCTGTACCGGAATTCCCCGCTGCCGCGGGCCCCGGCACAGGGTACTGGACGCCGGCAGGAAGAACGCCCGCAACGTCTGATGCGGACGGGACGGGGATCAGCGGTCGACTGCTGAGACGCTTCCCGTCCATTGCTCACGCAGCTGCCGTTTGAGGACCTCCGGGATCTTGAACCCCCGCGAGGTTGCCCCGCAGCCAGGCCTGGAGGTCCTCTCCGGTGAGGGGGGGTGTCCCGTGGTCCCGGACGTGTACATGATCATGCAGCCGTCGTTCTCACGAACGTCCCGGTTGACCCGTTCCGGGGAGCCGCGCGTCACCGTGGTCTCCAGCTCAGATTCCTTGCCGGCGCGCCGCATTTCACTGTCGGCGAGGATGAACTCGCTCTCCCGTGGGGCGGGCCGGTAGTTCACCGGCACCGAGATGGCGCCGAGTGTGGCGACCGCCGGGAGAATCTCCATGGACTCGATGGAGTTCCTGGTCAGCAGCGCTACCCGGTCACCTCTGGTGATGTGACTCATCTCACTGCATTGCTGCTGAACCTATCCTAGTGGAAAACCAGTTACAAGTGCTTGCTTTGTGTAGGCCACATATCTACGATGTGAGACAGCGCACACCAGAAGAAGTCCCCTCACCGGCGCCCGGAAACATCACAGTCCCGGCGCTTACCGCGCCCGTCGGGGGAGTTGACTACCCCGACAGGCCAAGGCGTGGAATTCATGGACGACGGGCCCGACTGAGGACCCCCCGCGCAGCTGTTCCGCCGGCCCGTAAAGAGATCATTCATGACTGATAAACCCACGAAAGGGACGCACCTATGAGCCACCAGGACTGGAGCTCGTTCGAGATCACGGCGCTCCGTGACCTCGCGACCGAGTTCACCCGCAGCAACATCCTTCCGCACCAGGACGCGTGGGAGGCAGACGGAGAGATTCCACGCGAGCTGTCCCTTGCCGCGGGGAAGCTCGGGTTCCTCGGCATCGACTTCCCCGAGAGAGTCGGTGGCGGAGGTGCCGGTTTCCGCGAGTTCGCCTCCATCATCGAGGCGATGCACGAGGCGGGTGCCGCAGCCGGTGTCGAACCCGCCCTCTTCACCGTCGCGATCTCCTGCCCCCACATCATCGCGGCAGGTGATGATGACCTCATCGACCGTTACGTGCGTCCCGCCCTCTCCGGGGAGCGCATCGGTTCCCTGGCCATCACCGAACCCGGGGGAGGTTCCGATGTCGGCCATCTGCGGACCACTGCCCGGCGCGACGGCGACGAGTACGTCATCAACGGCTCGAAGACGTTCATCACCTCGGCGGTGCGCGGCGATTTCACCGTGGTCGCGGCACGCACCGGAGGCCCGGACCTGCCGGGGGCCGGCGGTGTCTCGCTCATCGTCGTCGAGAACGACACACCGGGGTTCACAGTCACCCGGAAGCTGACGAAGATGGGCTGGCGCTGCTCGGACACCGCCGAACTGTCCTTCGACGACGTCCGGGTCCCGGCCACGAATCTCATCGGGGAGGAGAACACCGGCTTCCGGTTGATCTCCCTCGGATTCGTCACCGAACGGCTCACGATGGCGGTACAGGCGTACAGCCAGGCCCAGCGCTGTCTCGATCTCAGCGTGCAGTGGTGCCGGGACCGGGAGACGTTCGGGGCTCCGTTGATCTCCCGCCAGCACATCCAGATGACACTCGCGGACATGGCACGGAAGGTCGACATCGCCCGTACCTACACCCGCGCGATCATCGACCGCTGGGACGACGGGGAGACAGACCTCGTCACCGAGGCGTGCTTCGCGAAGAACACCTGCACGGAGATCGGGGAACAGGTGACGAACGAGGCGGTCCAGCTGTTCGGGGGTGCCGGGTTCATGGACGGCACCGAGGTGGAACGCCAGTACCGCGACATCCGGGTCAACGGTATCGGTGGCGGCACCGTGGAGATCCTCAGGGAACTCACCGCCCGACGACTCGGCTACACCGTCTGACCCCGCCGCCCCTCCCCTGCGGAGGCGGGACTCGGGCGCCGGTCAGCGGAACCGTACCGCCAGCGCGACGGCCGCCCGCAGCCGGAGGGAGCCGGCGTCCCGGTCGCCGGTGACACCGGTGACCTTCGACACCCGGTACGACACGGTGTTGGGATGGACCGACAGTCGCTCCGCAGCTCTCCTCAGGCTGAGCCCCTCCTGCTGGTAGACGGCCACGGTCTCCAGCAGGACATCGGCGTCCGTGGCCCGCAGTACCCCACCCAGCACCTGTTCCATGAAGTCCCGGGCCGCGACCCCGTCGGCGGTGAGGAGCGTCTCCACCGCCGTGTCACGGAAGCGGATGATCCGGCCCTGCCGTTCCTGCCGGCCCTGCCGGACTGCGCCTTCGGTGACGACCGTGGAGAGCATCGCGAGGCGTCGGGCACTGCCGGCCTGCCGGTGGGTCCGGCGGAAACCCTCCACCCCGGATCCCGGGTCACCGATCGCCGCGTGGACCCCACCGAGAGTGTCAGGGTCGATCCGGTCGATTCCCGCCGCGCTCCCCGCGCCAGTCTTCCCGTCTTCCCCGGGGCCCAGCTCGACCCACCCGAACAGCATGTCACGCTCCGGCCCTCCGGGCACCACGAGGGAACCCCGGGCGCCGGAGGTGACCACTGTGGCGGCGTGCCGCAGCGCGATCCCCGCTGCGGCATCCTCCGCCCCGGTCCCACCCGTCCACTCCTCCTGCTCCCCGGGCAACCACAGGATGAATCCCTGGTGCCGTGACCCGAGCCGGTAGCGCAACCGCCGTGACGAGTCAGGCACCGCGACCCGGTCACCGGAGAGGACACGGGACACCTCCGAGAGGAGCAGGGCCTGATCCCGGTGGAGGACGTGCCACCGCTCGGACTCGTGCGCACTGACCAGTTCGGCGGTGACGGATTCAATGTAGGCGAAGAGGAATGCCGAGGTCGCAGCGGAGACTGCACCCAACTCGCGGGTGTCGCTGACCCGTTCAGCCAGCGACCGTGACCAGATGTGCCAGAAGCCGGCGTGCCCGATGCGGTAGATCTGCAGCAGGGTCTCCACCGGCACGGAGTGCCGTGCCAGTTCCACCGCCCAGCTCACCGCTTCAGGCGGCGCGGTGGCGTCGCGGGGGATCGTCCACTCCGCCAGCATCCTGCGCAACACCTCGATATTGGACGTTGTTGATCGGTCCATGGCGTCGAGAAGTGGTTTCTGTACCCCCGAGAGCGCCGGGACCTCGGCTCTGACGCGCGCGTTGATCGCATCACAGATGGACTCAACCTCGCCGGTGAGACCATCGGCCACATCGGCGACGAGAGCCCGTCCATCCTCATCGAGGCTGGATATCAGCACTTCTGGTCCGATCTCGAATGAGTAGGTCACGGCACCACCCTAGCAGAATGTTTGTGCTTGAACCCAATATTCGCGCCAGAAGTCTAGGGGCCGGGACATTGTCGGCAGTAAACAATCATGCTTGACTTGTTCCATGAGAAAAGGAGTGATTCATGTCACATGATTACGACTACATCGTCATCGGCGCCGGCTCTGCGGGCTGTGCCGTCGCCGCCCGTCTCGCCGCCACATCCTCGGTCCTGCTCGTGGAAGCCGGAGGCCACAGCCGCCGACTGTCGGTGAAAGCCCCCGCCGCTTTCCCGAAACAGTTCCACGGCCCGCTGGACTGGGACTACTGGACAGCCCCCGAACCACACCTCAACGGCCGCATGCTCCACTCCCCCCGCGGCAGGATGCTCGGCGGATCCAGTGGCATGAACGCACTGATCTACCTGCGGGGCAACCGGCTCGACTACGACAGTTGGGCCTCCCACGGTGCCGAAGGATGGTCGTACGACGACGTCCTCCCCGTCTTCCGTCGCGGCGAGAACAACCGGGACATCCATGACAGCTACCACGGCAGCACCGGACCACAGCACGTCCGCCGTATCACCGACATCGACCCTGTCACCCTCGCACTGATCGACGCGGCAGCGGGTACCGGGGTGCGGCGAAACCCCGACTTCAACGGCGCCGTCCAGGACGGGACAGGCGCGTTCCAGGTCATCGAGCACAACGGGGCCCGGTTCACCAGCGCGGACGCCTACCTGACGCCCCTCAGGAACAACCGCAGTCTCACCATCCGCAGCAAAACCCTGGTCCACCGGATCATCCTCGACAACGGACGGGCGCTCGGCGTCGAGGTGCAGAGCGGCAACGGACCGGTCGAACGGATCCACGCCCGCGGCGAAGTGATCGTCTCCGGCGGGGCGTTCAACACCCCCGCCGTCCTGCAGCACTCCGGTATCGGTGACCCCGAACTGTTGTCCCCGCTCGGCATCCCCACGAACGTCAGCCTCCCGGCCGTCGGCCAGAACCTCATGGAGCATCCGCTGACCTACGTGACATTCGAGCTCAAGAAGGGCTACACCGGACTCCACGACATCTCCGACCCGAGACACCTCGCGAGATGGCTGCTCCGACGTCGGGGAAAACTGACCAGCAACATCGCTGAAGGCGGCATCCACATACGGACAGAGTCCACCATGCCCGCCCCGAACTTCCAGATCGTGCTGTCCCCGTCCTTCTTCTACCAGCACGGGGCACAGGCCTGGGAAGTCCCCGCAGCGACCATGGCCCTGTCCTACCTCACCCCCTCCAGCAGGGGAACCGTCAGAATCGCCTCCGCCGACCCGTCCCGGAAACCTGTCGTCACCTACAACATGTTCTCCCGCGACCACGAGTTCACCGAGATGATCGACGGCATCGAGTACGCCCGCGACGTGGCCGCCAACGCCCGTCGCGCCGGCGTCATCGGGGATGAGATCACACCGGGGCCGGCCTTCCCCGGCCGTGACGGGCTACGGCAGTGGATCCGGACCACCGCCCAGCACACCTACCACCCGGCCTGCAGCGCCCGGATGGGCACTCCGGAGGACGGCGTGGTCGACGCCCGGCTGAAGGTCCACGGCGTGGAGAACCTCCGCGTCGCAGATACCTCGGTGATGCCCACCGTCATCCGCGGGAACACCCATGCACCGGCCGCGATGATCGGCGAGCGCTGCGCCGACTTCATCATCCAGGACCGGAGCTGACAGGCACCCGAGAGACGTCCACGAGACGCGACACCCCCTACCACCGACAACCGACGACTCCCAAGGAGAACCCCATGACACCTCTCGAACAACGCCGCGGAACGCCCGACGAGCTCCTCATCGACTTCATCGACACCTGGGCTGACAAAACCCCCGATGCCGGAGCCCTGCGCTACGGGGACCGCAGCATCACCTGGTCCGACTGGAGAAGCCGCATCCACGACCTCGCCGGTCTCCTCACCGCCCACGGCATCGGACGCGGGGACCGCGTCGCCTTCCTCGACAGGAACCACCCCGTGCTCCTCGACCTGGTTTTCGCCGCCGCGTCGATCGGCGCCGCGGCCGCGGTCCTCAACTGGCGGTACAGTCTCGACGAGGTCCGGTACGCACTCGAAGACTCCGGGGCGCACCTGCTCATCGCCGGCGAGGAGTTCGCCGGGATCGCCGCCGAACTCCCGGACCTGTGCCCGGAACTGACCGCCGTCATCCTGCTCGACGACGACCCCGACGGCCAGTACGAGACCATGCTCAGGGAGGCCTCCCCCGTCCCGGTCGATGCACGACCGGACGACACCGCCCTGGTGATCTACAGTTCGGGAACCACGGGCCGCCCCAAAGGGGTGGTGCTCAACCAACGGTCGCTGGTGGCGCACACCCGCAACGTCGGCCAGAGCTTCCCCTTCGACACCGGTGACGTCAACCTGGTGGCCATGCCGTTCTTCCACGTGGGCGGGGTCTGCTACGCGTTCTTCGGGATCAGGGAGGGGGTCGACAGCATCATCCTGCGCAACCCTGACGGCCCCTCGCTGATCGGCGCCCTCCACTCCGGAGCCACCCATGCGTTCCTCGTGCCACCGGTGATCAAGACCCTGCTCGAGGCCGGGGCCCCCGCCCACGAGGCCGTGGCGAAGCTCAAGATCCTGGGGTACGGGGCGTCCCCCACCCCCCTGTCACTGCTCCGCAACGCGTTGGACACCTGGCCCGGTGTCGGATTCGTCCAGGTCTACGGCCAGACGGAGCTGTGCGGCGTGGTCGCCACGCTGCAACCGCAGTTCCACCGGGATCCAGACCGCCCCCATCTGCTGCTGACCAGCGGTCGCCCGGTACCGGAGGCGGAGGTCCGGGTACTCGACACCGAAACCGGAGAGGAGGTGCCGGTCGGTACCAGCGGTGAACTGTGCTTCCGCAGTCCCCAGATCATGGACGGCTACCTCAACCATCCCGACGCGACGGCACAGACCGTCGTCGACGGATGGATCCACACCGGTGACATCGGCCGTGTCGACGGGAACGGGTTCATCTACTGTGAGGACCGGTTGAAGGACATGATCATCACCGGTGGCGAGAACGTCTACGGTCCGGAGGTCGAACGCGTACTGCTCGAACACCCGGCGGTTGACGACGCCGCAGTCATCGGGATCCCCGACCCCCACTGGGTGGAGACGGTGAAGGCGGTCGTCGTCCTCAACGATCAGGTGCCCACCACGGACATCATCGCCTTCACCCGCGAACGCCTGGCAGGATTCAAATGCCCACGCTCCGTCGACGTGGTCGACGAACTCCCCCGCAACGCCAGCGGAAAGATCCTGAAACGCGACCTGCGGGCCCCCTATCTCCGTGCCGCGTCAGACCCCGCAGCCGCCGGCGTCCACCCCGGGGGACGATGACATGTCCGCACCCCGCGTGAACTCCCCGACCACACCTGTGACCTGCACCCGCGTCAACACACTACCGGACACGGCGTGGATCACCCTCGAACACAGGTCCGTGGACCTCGCCTGCGCTGAATCGCTGGCGACGCACCTCGCCACGGTCGCCGACGACCCGGCGATCCGGTGCGTGGTGCTCACCGGCCGAGGTCGCATCTTCAGCGTCGGAGGAGACCTCGGCGCGCTCGCCGATCCCGCGACACCGGTGCGCGCCGTGGTCACGACACTCAACCGGGCCGTCCTGTCGATCGCCACGATGCCGAAACCTGTGCTCGCCGCCGTCAACGGCACCGCCGCCGGGGGTGGAATGGGGTTGGCGTTGGGGACGGACCTGGTCGTCGCCACGGAATCCGCCAGATTCGTCCCCGCGTTCTCCGCCATCGGCGCCCCGCCGGACACCGGATTCACCGCCGCAGTGTCCAGGTTGTCCGGTCCCGCCACCGCGTACCGGCTGTACACCGAGAACCCCCACCTCTCCGCGACAGAGGCGGCCGACCTGGGACTGGTCAGCCATGTCCACCCGGACCGGGACTTCCGGGACGCCGTGGGACGGCATGTCCACACCCTGCTGGGCATCCCGACCGCCGCAGCGGCGGCCACGAAGCGACTCCTCCGTGAATCACCCGACGTCCTCGCCGCCCGACTCGAGGCCGAGGCGGACGCCATGTGCGAGATCGCCGCCACCGACGACTTCCGGGACCGGGTACGGGCATTCCACCGCGGTCACGGAACTCCCCGGAATGTCTCGCCCTGACGCGGCACCGGTACGGTGGTGGGGCACGAGCAACCGGCAGAAAGCACCACCGAACACCCCGCGACAGGAGGACACATGCCCCGCGAACCCCAGCAGGACCGCAGCCGCGAAACCCGCCGACGGCTGCTGGACGCCGCGCTGGCCACCCTCACCGACCACGGTCTCACCGCCACCACGGTCAGCGGGGTCGCCCAACGCGCCGGGGTGTCCCGTGGCGCGGCCCAGCACCACTTCCCCACCCGGGACGCCCTGGTCGAGGCCACCATCGACGAGTTCTTCGCGGAGCGAACCCACCAGCTCCGCAACGCGGTGGCGGCACTGCGCCCCGGCGCCGAGGGCGCCTCGGTCACCGAGGTCCTGGACCTGGTCTTCGGGTTCTTCAGCGACAGCCTCTTCCACGCGGCAGTCCAGGTGTGGGCGGGTGCGGCCTCCGATGCACAGCTCAAGGCGGTGATCCTGCCAGCGGAGGAGCGCTACAGTCGGGAGGTCTACCAGCTCGCCGCACTGGCACTCAACGCGGACCTCTCCGACCGGCGCACCCGCCGCATGCTCAGCATGACCCTCGACATCGCCCGTGGGCTCGGTCTGGCCTCGGTACTGATCGACGACTCGGGGCACCGGGACGAGGTCGTCGAGACCTGGGGGACAACACTGTCCGGGGCAATCCGGCGCAACGGGTGAGGGCCGGCCCTACGATGGCGGCATGCCCCGCCCACCCCGCACCGCCACTGTCGTCGGGTCAGGCCCCAACGGACTGGCTGCAGCCCTCGTGCTCGCCCGGGCCGGACTACAGGTCACGGTGCTCGAGGCGGCCCCGACCACCGGTGGCGGACTACGCAGCGGCGTGACGGTTCCCGGGTTCTCTGACGGGCCCGTCCACGACCACTGCGCGACGACCTTCCCCCTGCTGCGGTCCGCCCCCTTCTTCCGGGAGTTCGGTGGCGCCCTCACCACCCGCGGACTGGAGTTCGCGTCCGCCCCGCTGGACGCCGTGCATGTCCTCACCGGCCGTCGCAGCGCCACCCTGCACACCTCGGTGTCGGATACGGCAGCAGGCCTTCCCGGTAGAGACGGTCGCATCTGGCAGGCATCCTTCGGCCCGCTCGCCGCCCGGGCGGACGCGGTGACCGACGAGTTCCTCCGGCCGATGGCGCACCTCCCCCGGCACCCGCTGCTCTTCGCCGGGTTCGGGATACAGGCGGGGCTACCGGCGTCCCGGTCCTGGCGCCGGTTCCGTACCCCGGAGGCCCGCGCACTGTTCGCCGGTATCGCCGCCCACGCCTTCACACCGCTGACCCGCCCAGGATCGGCGGCCGCCGGGATGATGCTCGCCGTCACCGGGCACACCCACGGCTGGCCCGTCGCCGTCGGCGGCGCACAGTCGGTGACGGATGCCCTGGTCGGCGAACTGGAATCACTCGGTGGCCGTGTCGTCACGGACACGCCGGTCACCGACCTATCCCAGGCGGACGCGGACATCGTCCTGCTCGACACCTCCGTGGAGACCGCGGCGCTGATCCTCGGACGTCGGCTCCCGGCGTCGGTGGCGCGGACTTGGCGCCGGTTCCGACGGGGACCGGCGGTGGCGAAGGTCGACTACGTCATCGAGGGTGGGATTCCCTGGACCAGCGTGAACGCCCGGCGCGCCGGGACCGTGCACCTGGGCGGGACCGCGGAGCAGGTCGCTGCGGCGGAACAGGACTGCTGGGACGGTCGGCTGCCGGAGCGTCCCTTCACCCTCGTCGGCCAGCCCTGGCTCGCCGACCCGTCGCGGTCGGTGGTGACCGACGGGCGGACGCTGAACCCGGTGTGGGCCTACGCCCATGTCCCGCCCGGATGGGACGGCACGGAACAGCAGACCCTTGAGCTGGTCACCACACAGATCGATCGGGAGGCCCCCGGTTTCCGGCAACGGGTCCTCGGCTGTGCGGCCGCTCCCCCGGCGGTGGTGGCGCAGAACCCGAACAACATCGGCGGCGACATCGCCGGCGGGGCCTGTGACCTACGCCAGCTCCTGGTCCGCCCGCGGCTGCTGCACCCCTACGACACCGGAGTGCCCGGCGTGTACCTGTGCTCCTCCTCCACCGCGCCGGGTGGTGGTGTCCACTTCATGTGCGGGATGAACGCGGCGCAGCGGGCGCTGCGTGTGGCTGAGACGCTGGAGTGACGGCGCGCCCGGCAGATCTACGACCGGTGGAGCCGCCCCGATAACCGAGTTCACCGGCACCAACGGCGGACCGGCCCCGACCAGCCCGTTCATCGGGGTCCCGGTGGTGCGGCCGCTGTCCGGGGGGCTGCGGGACATATGCCATGTCACTGGAGTGCAGCAGTTCACGGCCGGCCTGCACGACCCGCCACACAGTTTTGTTTCGACAGTACAAAAAGTCGGTGAAACTCTGGCCTCCGGGGCCGTTTCCACCCCCGGAAGTAACCAATAGTGTTTTGTATCACACTCAAGATCGGAGTTTTCACCGTGCCCCTCTCCCCGTACTTCTCCTGGGATCTCGCCCACCGCGGCGACCTCCCCTGTGTCCGCGACGACGACACCACCCTGACATACCGCGACTTCGCCCGCCGCACCGACGCGGCCGCCGCGCAGTTCCGCGACCTCGGTGTGGGACGCGGCGACGTCATCGCGACCTTCCTACCCAACCGTGTCGAGATCCTCGTGACAATGATGGCAGCCTGGCGCCTAGGCGCAGTCATGACCCCGGTCAACCCCGGTTTCACCGAGACAGAAGCCCGTCACCAGCTGGAGGACTCCGACGCCCGGCTCATCGTCGGCGACACCCCCGGCCACTCCGCCGCCGGCCGCACCGTCCTCGGCTGCGACGACCTGCACACGGAACCCGACCCTGCCTGGCTGGCCCCGGAGCCTCCCGGCCCCGCCGACATCGCGCTGCTGATCTACACTTCCGGCTCCACCGGCCGTCCCAAGGGCGTACAACAGACCCACGCCAACATCGCGACCACAGCCACCGCACTCGTGGAGCACATGGGCTTCACCGCCGATGACCACGCCCTGCTCATCCTGCCGCTGTTCCATGCCAATGCGATCTACGCCAGCTTCCTGCCGATGATGATCGTCGGCGGCCAGCTCAGCATCACCGGAACCTTCTCGGTACGCCGCTTCTTCACCGACGTTGAGCGGCTGCGGCCCACCTACTTCTCCGGTGTGCCGACGATCTACTCCCTGCTGGTCACTTCACCGGACCTCGCCGGGGCGGACACCAGCTCCCTGAACTTCGCGATCTGCGGCGCCGCCCCCGCTTCCCCTGAACTCATTGAGGCCGCGCAGTCCGCCCTCGACATCCCGCTCATCGAGGGCTACGGGCTTACCGAGGGCGCCTGCGTCACCACGTGCAACCCCCGCCACGGCGTCCGCAGACCGGGCACCGTCGGCGTCGCCCTGCCCGGACAGGAGATCGCCGTGCTCGACGACGAGGGCGAACCACTGCCGACAGGAACGCCCGGAGAGGTCGCCGTCCGCGGACCGAACATCATGCGCGGCTACCTCAATCGCCCTGACGCCACCGCCGAGACGGTCGTGGACGGTTGGTTGCACACCGGAGACATCGGCTTTCTCGATGTCGACGGCTACCTCACCCTTATCGACCGAAAGAAGGACATGATCATCCGCGGTGGAGAGAACATCTACCCCAAGGAGATCGAGTCCGCCCTGACCACCCACGCCGGCGTCCTTGAATGCGCCGTGGTCGGCGAGCCCGACCCCGTTCTCGGCGAGGTCCCGGTCGCCTTCGTCGTCAGCTACCCCGGTGCGGAGATCACCGGCGACGACCTCATCGAACACCTGCGCCCGCAGCTGGCCCGGATCAAACTGCCACGCACCATCCAGATCGTCGGCGAACTACCCCGCAACCCGGTCGGCAAGATCGATAAACCCGCGCTGCGTGACCTGTTGCGAGTCCGGCGCACCGCCGCCGCGTCGTGACCCCGCCAGAACCACCCACCAGAACCACCCAACGGAACGGAGATCCACCATGGGACTGAAAGACTCGAACCCCCCACCCGTCGACCCTGCCACCTTCCTCGACCGACCTTTCTCCGACCGGATCCGGGCGACCAGCACCCACTGGACGGAGAACGGGCTCGGCACCCCAAAGATGATCAACGTGATCTACCTCGTCAAGGTCCTCGTCCTCCACATCATCGCCGGTGTCTGTCTCGCCACCCTCACATCCGGCATGAACCCGCTGCACATCGCCGAATGGTGGGACGAGCTGATCGTCTACCAGAAGCTGCTGCTGTGGACCTTCCTCCTCGAGGGACTCGGACTCGGCGGCTCATGGGGGCCCCTCGCCGGCCACTTCAGCCCGATGACCGGAGGCTTCCACTTCTGGCTCAAACCCGGCACCATCCGACTCGCCCCCTGGCCTGACAAGGTTCCCTTCACCCGGGGAGACACCCGCACCGTCGTCGATGTCGCCGTCTACGCCGCTGTTCAGGTGCTCCTCGTGCTCGGCATCGTCTGGCCCGCCACCGACTCCGCCGGAGCCGGTGAGCACGGTCTCGTTCAACCGGCGGTCATGTGGCCGCTCGCGGCGTTGCTGGTCGTCCTCGGACTGCGGGACAAGATCCCCTTCCTCGGAGCGCGCGCCGAACAGTATCTCCCGGCCGTCGTCTTCTTCGCGGCCCTGCCGTTCGTCGACATGATCATCGCCCTCAAACTCCTCATCGTCGTCGTCTGGGTCGGAGCCGGAGTCTCCAAATTCGGGCACCACTTCTCGATGGTCATCCCCCCGATGATGTCCAACACCCCGTGGCTGCCGTTCAAGGCCGTCAAGCGGATGCTGTACCGGAACCACCCGCACGACCTCCGCCCCGCGAAGACCGCGGTCGGCATCGGCCACGTACTCGGTACTCTCGTGGAGGTGGTCACCCCCGTCGTTCTCCTGTTCTCCACCAACCTGTGGGTGACCGTCACCGCCGCGGCACTGATGGTCTGCTTCCATCTCTTCATCTTCTCCACCTTCCCGCTGGCGGTGCCCCTGGAGTGGAACATCCTGTTCGCTTTCACCACCGTCGCACTGTTCGTCGGACACCCCGCCTGGGACGGTTTCGCCGTCACCGACGCCGCCCACCCCTGGGCCATCATGCTCGTCGCCGTCGTTCTCCTCGCTTTCCCGGTGCTCGGCAACCTGCGTCCGGACCTCGTTTCCTTCCTCCCCTCCGCCCGTCAGTACGCCGGCAACTGGGCCGCCGCGGTCTGGGCTTTCGCCCCCGGTGCCGAGGAGAAGCTGGACGAACATGTCATCCGTGGCTCGAAGAACACCCGTACCCAGCTGCTCACCGTGTATCCGCCGGAGGTCGCTGACATCCTGATGCACCAGTTGATGGGCTGGCGCTCGTTGCACAGCCAGGGACGCGGCCTGTTCTCCGTCATGCACCGCGAGCTCGGCCGGAAGATCGACACTTACTCGCTGCGGGAGGCGGAGTTCGCCTGCAACTCCCTCGTCGCCTTCAACTTCGGTGACGGACACTTCCACGACAAGAAGCTCATCGACGCACTCCAGCGCCGCTGCAACTTCCTGCCCGGCGAGTTCATCGTCGTGTGGGTGGAGTCCCAGCCGATCCACCGTGGCACGCAGGAGTACATGGTCATCGACGCCGCCGTCGGGGTCATCGAACGCGGCACCTGGAAAGTCGCCGACGCCGTCGCCGAGCAGCCCTGGCTGCCGAACGGTCCGATCCCGGTCACCGTGACCGAGCGCATGGACATCCCACGGGTCGCGGACCGCGACCTCGGAGAGACCACCACCTCCACCACCGCAGACGCGGCGGACGCTTCTGACGCCACAAACGTCGTGGACTCCCACGCCGACGATGACGACGGCGTCCCCGCGGGGTCGGCACTGTGACCCGCGCCGTCGTCATCGGAGCAGGCCCGAACGGCCTCGCCGCCGCCCTCCACCTCGCCCGCACCGGCGTGGACGTCCTGGTCATCGAGGCCGCGGACGAGGTCGGTGGAGGGGCCCGTTCGGCCGAGCTCACCCTCCCCGGCCTCATCCACGACACCTGCTCCGCCTTCCACCCGATGGGTGTGGGCTCCCCGATCTGGAAGGAGGTCGACCTCGGGTCCTACGGCCTGACCTGGCGATGGCCGGACCTCGACTGCGCCCACCCGCTCGACGACGGCTCCGCCGGGCTGCTCCACCGCAGCATCACCGACACCGCCGCCGGCCTCGGCGCGGACGGCCCGCGGTGGAAAGCAGTCTTCGGCGACCTGGCCCGCAACTTCGACGGTCTCGGCCACGACCTGCTGCGCCCCGTCGTCAACGTCCCCCACCACCCGTTCGCCCTCGCCGCCTTCGGCCCCCGGGCACTGCTCCCCGCCTCCGCCCTCGCCAAGGTGTTCCGCACCCCCGCCGGACGCGCCTTGTACGGCGGGATTGCCGCCCACGTCTACACCGACCTTGACCGCCCGCTGACCGCGTCCCTCGGACTGATGATCGGTGCCAGCGGCCACCGCTACGGCTGGCCGGTCGCCGAGGGCGGGTCCGGTCAGATTGCCGCCGCACTCTCCCGTGCACTGGCGGCCGCTGGTGTCCGGGTGGAGACCGGCTCCCCGGTGACCTCACGGGCGGACATCCCGGAGGCGGACCTCGTTCTGCTCGATCTCTCCCCCGCCCAGACGCTGTCCCTGTACGGTGACCTCATGCCAGCACGGATCCGCAGAGCCTACGGCCGGTACCGGATGGGCTCCGCCGCCTTCAAGGTCGATTTCGCCGTCCGTGGGGACATCCCGTGGACGAACCCGGACTGCGCCCGGGCAGGAACGGTGCACCTCGGCGGGTCCTTCGCTGAGATCCGGGCCACCGAGAAGCAGCGCGCCGCCGGTACGATGGCGGAGCACCCGTTCGTACTGCTCGGCCAGCAGTACGTCGCCGACCCCACACGCAGCCGCGACGGCGTCAACCCCGTCTACGCCTACGCCCACGTCCCCTTCGGCTACGACGGGGACGCCACGGAAGCGGTCATCTCGCAGATCGAGCGGTTCGCCCCGGGATTCCGGGACACCGTCGTAGCGACCCGTTCCACCTCGACGGCCGACCTGGCGGTCCACAACCGGAACTTCATCGGCGGCGACATCATCGGTGGATCCAACGCCGGCCTGCAGATGCTGTTCCGCCCCCGCGCCGCAGTCGACCCGTACCGCACCGGAGTGCCCGGGGTGTTCCTGTGCTCGCAGTCCACCCCGCCCGGCGCCGGCGTGCACGGGATGTGCGGCTACCACGCTGCCGAGTCCGCGCTGCGTTCCCTGCGCTCCCACCGTCCGTCGGTCAGGACCCGCTGATGCTCGAGGACGCCGCGCTGCGGGCGCACACCGTCGAGATCGCGCGGCGTCTCCGCTGCAACGAGGAGGAGGCGACAGCGGCGGTCACCAACGCCATCGCGTCCTCCCTCGACCGGTTGGACGCCGACGCGACCCTCCACGACATGCTCGACGCGAGCGTCCACGGCAACGTGACCACGATCATCCACATCCTCGCCAACGGCATCCCCACCGGAAACCTCCACCCCACCACCGCGGCGGTGGAGTACGCGATGCGACTGGCCCAGCGGGAGGTCCCCGCCACCTCCCTGGTACGCGCGTACCACATCGGGCAGAACGTGCTGCTGAGGTACCTGTACCGGCAGGTGGACGACCTCGGTCTGGACACCCCGGACGCGATGCAGTTCACCGGGCATGTCTCCGACATCCTCGCCGACTACATCGACTGGATCACCTCGTACGTCTTCCAGGCCTACGAGGACGAGCGCCGTCGCTGGCTCGGTGCGGAGTCCCAGGTCCTGACCTCCGCCGTCCTCTCGGTCCTCGACTCCCCCGACCCGGATCCCGTACCCCTGGAGCGTGAGACAGGGTACCGAACAGACCAGCGGCATCTCGCGGTGATCCTCTCCACCACCGGGGACGCCGTCACCGTCCGTGACATCCACCGGACCGCCCGGACCCTCGCCTCGGACCTCCGGTGCGACGGCGCGCCGCTCATCGCGACCATCGACCGGCAGACCGTCTGGGCGTGGCTGCCACTCGGCGCCCGGCCCCGGGCCGTCGGTTCCGGCGACATCGCCCGGACGTCGGACAGATCCCGGACACGCCGCCCGTCGGGTGGCTCCGCCCCGGAGATCAGGACTGCGGTGGGTCTCCCCGGTACCGGGATCAACGGTTTCATCCGCAGCCACCGGCAGGCCCGGCTCGCCTACGCGGTCGCGTCAGGTGCAGGGGCAGGTGCTGGGACCGCCGGCGGAGAGGCCGTGACCGGCTACGCGGACCGCGGGGTGGCGATCACCGGGATGCTGGCGAGGGATCTTGCGGAGACCCGTCACTGGGTCCGTGACATCCTCGGTCCGCTCGCCGACCCGGGCGAGACGAACGAGGTGCTTCGTGAGACACTCCATGCCTTCCACGCCGCCGGGGACAGTCACGTCCGGGCCGCAGAGGCCCTCAACGTGCACCGCAACACCGTGAAGTACCGTGTCACCAAGGCACTCGCGGAGCTTCCGGAGGCCGACCGGCTGGACCGCGCGCTCGCGCTGTCCGTCTGTCGGCTCCTCGGGGACGCCGTCCTCGACTGACTGTGACGGCGAGTCGCCCCCGGATCAGTGCGCGAAGTGACGCTCACCGGTGAGGTACATCGTGACCCCGGCCTTCACCGCGGCGTCGATGACCTCCTGGTCGCGCACGGAACCACCGGGCTGGACCACGGCGGTCACACCGGCCTCGGCCAGCGCCTCGAAGCCGTCGGCGAAGGGGAAGAAGGCGTCGGACGCGGCGACCGCCCCGACGGACCGCTTCTCGTCACCGGCCAGGGTGTTCGCCCGCTCGACGGCGATCTTGGCGGAGTCGACCCGGTTGACCTGGCCCATGCCGACACCGACGGTGGCGCCGCCCTTGGCCAGCAGGATCGCGTTGGACTTCACGGCACGCACCGTGCGCCACGCGAACTCCAGGTCGGCGAGGGTCGCCTCGTCGGCGGCCTCTCCCGCGGCCAGGGTCCAGTTGGCGGGGTCGTCACCGGCGGCGTCCACCAGATCGG
>NZ_CACZOO010000133.1 GCF_902782855.1 uncultured Corynebacterium sp. | reverse complement strand
CACTAGCGGGCTCTCCGGGCCCCCGGTACAGCCCGTGCCCGTCCCCACAACCCGGCGGTCACCGGCGGCCACCGGCACATCTGAGCCCGGCACCCTCCAGGTCGGAGGGTGCCGGGCTTCGTCAGTGCACGGGCGGTGTCGTGAAGACCACGCGGCAGCCGACCGGGGCCGGCGGCCGACTACTCGGCGGTGGTGCCCCCGTCGGAGCTACCTGCCACGGCGCCGGAGACGGAGCCGATGACGTCGTCGAGCCCGATGCCGGAGTCAGCGGAGAGCTCGGCCGCGTCCGCCAGGGTGGAGCTGCTGACGGCACCGGTGGAGAGTGCAGCGAGGACCTTGAACAGCTTCACCCAGTCGGTGCCGGCCACGGAGCTGACGATGGCGGAGGCGTCGGAGCCCTCGGTGCCGGGGGCATCGGTGTCGGGGGCATCGGTGCCGGGGGTCTCCGGGGTGTCCCCGGCGGAGCCGGAGGAGAGGCTGGCGGAGCCGGTGGAGGTGGACGGGAGGTCGGCGGAACCGGTGGAGTCCGCCTCGTCGGCGGAGGCGACCGGCACAGCCAGGGCGACGGCGGTGGCGACGGACAGCGCGGCGACACCGGCACGGGACGCGATGCGGGAGGAGATGATGGATCGGGACATGTGGTGGACCGTCCTTGCGTGGTAGGAGAAGAGACGTGTGTCAGAGGGGCAGGGGTGAGGGGCGTCAGATCCGGATGCTGACATCCGCCGCTCACGTTAGACCAGGACCTGCACCCCCGCCACGGTCTGTGTACCCTGGCCGGACACTCCCCGACCCCACCTGGGAGAAGAGCCACCCTGCCACCCCTGATCCGACCCGGGTGGCCACCCCCGCACCCCACCGGGGTCTGCACCGGAGTCACACCGTCATCTGCCGGACGCCGCAGAAACCTGCGTGTCCCTGCCAGAACAGCGCTACAGCGGCATGATCGTATGCTTCTTCGGCACGTCAGGCACCCGCTTGTCCGCCAGCATCCGCAGCGACTGCCGGATGCGGAGCCTGGTCTGCGCCGGGTCGATGATCGCGTCCACGTAGCCGCGCTCGGCGGCGACGTAGGGGCTGGTCATGTTCGCGTTGTAGAAGTCCATGAACATCTTCTTCGCCGCCGGACGCTGCTCCTCCGGCAGCGCGGCGAGCTGGCGCCCCTGGATCATCACTGCGGCCCCCTCGGCGCCCATGACCGCGATCTGCGCCGTCGGCCAGGCGAAGTTCATGTCCGCACCGAGGTTCTTCGACCCCATCACGGCGTACCCGCCGCCGAAGGCCTTACGGACCACCACGGTCACCTTCGGCACCGTCGACTCCACCATCGCGAAGCCGAGCTTGGCGCCACGGTGGATCAGCCCGACCTTCTCCTGGTCCGCACCCGGCAGGTAGCCGGGGGTGTCCACGACGAAGACCAGGGGGATGCCGTAGGCGTCACAGATGCGGATGAACCGGGTGGCCTTGTCCGCGGCGTCCGCGTCGAGACAACCCGCGAGCTGCATCGGCTGGTTGGCGACCACACCGACCGACCGACCGTCGACGCGGGCGAAACCGGTGATGATGTTCGGCCCGAAGTCCGGCAGCACCTCAAGAAAGTGCTCGTCGTCGAAGATGCGGGTGAGGACGTCGGTCATGTCGTACCCGGCATTCGGATCGTCCGGCACGATGTCGAGCAGTTCGGTATCGGTGGGCAGTACCTCGTCGCCGGGCGCCCAGAACCTCGGGGTCGGCTCGAACGCGGACGACGGCAGGTGGTCGAGAAGGTCACGGACGTAGGCGAAGGCGTCCTCCTCGTCAGGGGCGACGTAACTGAGATTGCCACGCTCCGCCTGGATCCGGGCGCCGCCGAGCTCCTGCATGCTGATCTTCTCACCGGTGACCGACTCGATGATCGCCGGACCGGTGACGAACATGGTGGTCTGCTCCTCGACACCGATGAGGAAGTCGGTCGTCGCCGGGGCGTACACCGCACCGCCGGCGCAGTTGCCGAGGAGCACGGAGATCTGCGGCGACTGGCCGGACAGCGGCAACTGCCGCCGGGAGATCTCGGAGTACATCGCCAGACTCATCACGGCGTCCTGGATACGGGCTCCGCCGGAGTCGTTGATACCGACGACGGGGCAGCCGATACGGGTCGCGAAGTCCATGACCTCGCAGACCTTGTTGCCGAAGGTTTCTCCGACCGAGCCACCGAAGACGGTCTTGTCGTGCGCGTACACCGCCACGGGGCGGCCGTTCACCCGGCCGTAGCCGGTCACGACGCCGTCACCGTAGGGTGCCTCGTCGTCGCCGGGGGTGCGGGCCAGGGCACCGATCTCGGTGAAGGAGCCGGGGTCGAGCAGCTCGTCGATGCGCTGGCGCGGGGTGGTGTGGCCGGCGGCGTCACGCTTGGCCCGGGCACGTTCACTGCCCGGGTCGAGGGATTCCTCGGTGCGGCGCCGCAAGTCGGCCAACTTCTCCGCGGTGGAGCGTCCGGACCCGGGCGCGTAGCGGTCCGCAGGTTCCGCCGGCCGGTTCTCTGCCGGGTTCTCAGTCATACTCACGTCTCCCACGCTAGCCCAGCGCGTCCAGATGCTCGACGATACGGGACCCGACGATGCCGATCGCCGGCTCATCGGGGACGCCGAGGTGGTCGCCGGCGAGCTGGACGATCTCCAGGTCGTCGACGATGCCGCCCCAGCCGCCGTCCGGCGCGATCTCCGCGAAGCTCGGCTCCAGCTCGATCGCGCCCGCGTGCATGCCCTCGGACTTGTAGAGCGTCACCGGGGCGGTGACGTCCGCCCACCGGTGGAAGTCGAGGGTGTTGAGGATGCGGGTGTCGACGAAGCTGGCGCGCTGGTGCTCCAGCACACCGGCGGCCAGACCGTGGGCGGAGGCGTCGGTGTTCGCCAGGAACATCGTCATCATTCCGATGAGCGCCTCCTCACCCTGCTCATCGAGCAGGTCGTGCGGGACGGGCAGGTCGATACCGTAGGTCTTCTTCGCGAACGCGGAGTAGCGGTCCCAGCGGGCGTGCATCTCCTCACGGGTGTCCGGGGCGGGGTGCAGCGGCTGGACGAGGTCGAGAAGTTCCAGATGGCCGACGGTGACGTCCGTCCTCTCCAACCGGTGGGCGACCTCGTAGGCCAGGGCGCCGCCGAAGCTCCAGCCGCCGAGCACGACCGGCAGCCCCTCGGACAGGCGGATGATGTCGGCGACGTAGGCGTCGGCACGCTCGTCGAGGGTGCCTTCGAGACGCTCGACGCCGTAGACCGGCACATCGGACGGAAGTCGCCGGGTCAGCGGTTCGTAGACGACGGAAGATCCGCCTGCCGGGTGGAACATGAACACGGCCGGTCGGCGCGAGCCCTCCGGGCGGTCCCGCAGGACGCGGATGTTGCCCTCGACCTCGGTCTCCAGGAACTGCCGGGCGATGTCGGACAGTGGTTCAACGGTGTCGGCGTCCAGCACCTGGGACGCGGTGATCGCCGAGCCGGAGCGCTCGTTGATCCGGTCGGCGATCCGGGCCGCGGTCTCCTCGTCGATACTGTTCAGTGGACTGGTGACGCCCGCGGGGGCGACGCCGGTGAGCGAAGCCCAGGTGCCGAAGACCATGCGTTCGGCGGCGTCGCGTGGGGCGACGCCGACGCCCTGGGGTTCAGTGTCCGCCGTGGTGTCCGCCGTGGTGTCCGCCGTGTCCGCCGTGTCCGCCGTCGGGGAGGGTGCCCCGGTCGGCGCGTCGACCGGGGCCCCGGCCGTGGCGGTCACGGCAGCTTCCGCCTCACCGTCGTCCTTCGCGGCGACCTGCGCCTCGACCATGGCGATGACGGAGTCCACGGAGCCGTCACGCAGCTCCTGGACGTTCAGCGGCGGCAGGTCGAAATCGTACTCGACACGGTTCTTGATCCGCATGCCCATCAGGGAGTCGAGACCCAGGTCGATGAGCGGCAGCTCACCGGGCAGGTCGTCGACCTCGTAGCCCATGGACTCCGAGACGATGGACCTCAGTCGGTCGGCGACGGACTGGCCGGACGCCGGGTCCCAGCGCACGGCGTCGGTGTCGACGGTCGGGAGGGAGGTGGCCGCGGCACCGGTGGACACGGCCGGAGCGGCGGCCGACGTCGTCTCCACCCGGGCCGCCGCGGAGGTGGCACCCGCGGCGGGCGCGCCGGTGGCCGGGGCGAAGGCCTCACCGACCAGGGTGGACACCCCGTCGGCGGTCACGGTGTACATGTGCACGGTCAGCCCACCGAGGGTGCGCTGGATGACCGTGGTGACCTCGTCACCGGGGTCACCGGTCAGGGCACCGTAGCTCTCGGTGGCGGTGACCCGGGCGCCGTCCGCCACACGGGGCACCGCAGCGACCGCGGCCTCCGCCAGTGCCGCCACCGAGGTGACCTCGGAGAGCGGGACGGAGAAGGCGGTCCGACCGTCCGGCAGGGTGACCCTCACCCCCGGCATGCCGCGAACCGCGCCACCGCCGGGCCTGGCCTCGGTCCAGTGGTGGTGCAGGTTCCAGTGCACACCCGGCACCGCCACGTAGCCGGCACCGCCGGTCACTCCGGTGAAGTCGATGTCCGCACCACGGACGTAGAGTTCCGCGACGGTGGCCAGCAGGGTGTCTGCGCTGGGCTCCTTACGCTTGAGCAGGAACATCAGCGAGGACTCGCCGGCGTTGTTCGCGAATGCGGTGTTCATCATCGGCATGAGGGCGACCGGGTTCGGGGAGAACTCCACGAAAGTCCGGAACCCCGCCTCGAACTGGGCTGCGGTGGCGGTCTCGAACCACACCGGCCTGCGGGTGCAACGCACGAAATAGTCCGCGTCATGCGGGGTGTCCCCTGGACGGTAGATGACACCCTTGTCGACGGTGGAGTACAGCGGGGTGTGGATCGGGCGGGCGGTGATGTCGCAGATCTCGGCGTACAGCTCCCCGAGGATCGGGTCGAGCATGCTGGTGTGGCCGGCACCCTTGACCTTCATCTTCCGGGCGAAACGTCCCTCGGCCTCGAAGTGGGCGACAAGGTCGGTGACGGGCTGGTCCGGGCCACCGACCGTGGTCATGCCGGGTGCTGCGTAGACCGCCGGTTCGATGGCGGCGAACTCCGGGTGGTCGGTCTTGAACTGCTCCAGTTCATCGACGCCGAGATCCACCACGGCCATCGCGCCGAGCCTGTCCCCGGGCAGCAGCCGCTCCCCCTCCCCCATGAGGCGGGCGCGGTGGCAGGCGATGCGCACGGCGTCCGCCATGGACAGGCCGCCGACGGCGTAGGCTGCGGCGATCTCGCCCATCGACTGGCCGACGACGGCCGCCGGGCGTGCCCCGAGCGCCCTCATGAGGTCGGTGAGCGCGATCTGGATCGCGGTGATGCCGACCTGGGCGGACTCCAGGTCGAAGTTCTTCGCGTCATCGGCGATGAGGTCGACGAGGTCCCAGCCGGATTCGGCACGGACGACCTCGGCGATCTCGCGGATCCTCGCGGCGAACAGGGGCGACAGTGCGCTGAGCTCCTTGCCCATCTTCCGGTGCTGGGATCCGTAGCCGGAGTAGACCCACACCGTGCCCTCACGGTCGGGACTGTCGGCGACGGCGATACCGGCGCCCTTCTTCCCGGCCGCGAGGCGCTCCAGACCCGCGGTCGCCTCGGCGACATCGTGGGCGACGACGATGCCACGGGACCGACCGTGGTTCCGGCGTCCCAGGGTGCGGGCGGTGTCCGCCAGCAGGGCGAGGTCGGTCTTCCCGGCGGCGTTGTTCTCCCCCAGCCAGGCGGCGAGGTCACCGGCGGCGGTGCGGCGTCGCGACGGCAGCAGTCCGGACACCGGCAGGAGCTGTGGGACGACGGTCCCGGACTTCTCACCCCGGTCGTTCTCGACCAGCTGGGTGACCGTCCGGTCGAAGACGGCCGGGCGATCCGCCCGCCACTGCTCCTCGGCACGCTCACCGGGGGATGCCGGGGCTGCGCCGGCCGGGTCGACGACGACGACGTGGGCATTCGTTCCGCCGAAGCCGAAACCGGAGACACCGGCGACAGGGTGGCCGGAGTACTCGGGCCACTCACGCGGGTCCTCGACAACCTCCAGGTGGTCGCGGTCGAAGTCGATGTAGGGGTTCGGTCCGGTGAAGTTCAACGACTGCGGCAGCACGCCGTGCCGCATCGACTCGACGACCTTGATGATGCCGGCGACCCCCGCGGCCGCCTCGGTGTGCCCGAAGTTCGTCTTCGCCGAACCGAGCAGCAGAGGGTCGGCGCTCCCGCGCCCCCGCCCGAGGACGCGCCCGAGCGCGCCTGCCTCGATCGGGTCACCGAGGATGGTCCCGGTGCCGTGCGCCTCGACGTAGTCGACGGTGGCGGGGTCGACGCGGGCGTCTGCGTACGCCTGCTGCAGCACCGCGACCTGGGCCTCCGGGTTCGGGGCGGTCAGTCCGTTGGACCGGCCGTCCTGGTTCACCGCGGATCCGGCGATGACGGCGAGCACGTCGTCACCGTCACGGCGGGCGTCCGACAGCCGCTTGAGGATGAGGACGCCGGCCCCGTCGGAGCGGACGATGCCGTCGGCGTCCTCCGAGAAGGCGCGGATACCGCCGGTCGGGCTGAGGACGCCCAGCTCCGAGAAGGCGACGGTACCGAAGGGGTTGGCGAGGATGTTCACACCACCGGCGACGGCGACAGTCGCCTCACCGGTGCGCAGCGCGGCGACGGCGTCATGCACGGCGACGAGTGAGGAGGAGCACGCGGTGTCCATGGCGACGGAGGGGCCGCGGAAGTCGAAGGCGTAGGAGATGCGGTTGGCGATGACGGCGGTGGAGTTGCCGGTCAGCGCGTAGGGGTGGGCCGCGGTCGGGTCGGCGGCGATGAGCATGCCGTAGTCGTTGTTCGTGGTGCCGATGAACACGCCGGTGCGGGAACCGCGCAGAGCGTTGGCGGGGATGTGCGCGTCCTCGAGGGCCTCCCAGGTCAACTGCAGCAGGATGCGCTGCTGGGGGTCCATGTTCGCGGCCTCGACCGGGGAGAGCCCGAAGAACTCGTTGTCGAAGGATGCGATGTCCGCCAGGTACCCGCCGGTGAGCTGGGCGTCCGCCATCCGGCGGACCATCTCCGGGTCGCCGTCGAACTCACTCCAGCGGCCCTCGGGCAGCTCGCCGACACCGCTGCGCCCCTGCTCGAAGAGCTTCCACATGTCTGTGACGGACTCCGCCCCCGGGTAGCGGGCCGCCATGCCGACGACGGCGATCTGCCGGTCGGCGGGGTCCTGCGTGACTGCGGTGCCGGTGCCGGTTCCGGTGCCGTCATTCCAGCTCATGCCGATGTCCGGGGCGCCTCCCCGCAGCTGTGACATGACGTGGGACGCCAGGGCGCCGATCGTGTTGTGTTCATAGGCGACGGTGGCGTCGAGGCTGGCGCCCGTGAGTCGTTCGAGGTCACCGGACAGCACGACGACGTCGCGGCTGGACAGGCCGAACTCCTCCATGGAGCGGTCGTCGGTGATCTCCGCGGCGTCCAGACCCGTGGTCCTGGCCACCCAGTCGTGCAACCAGGCACGCATCTCGGGGACGGTGGTGGGGGCACTTGCAGGCGTGATCGACATAGAGCGGGAGCGTCGCCTTTCTGGAAGGTGTTACATGCGGTTCATGCAGGATGGTAGGGGGCGCAACGATCTGAAGCGGCCACCGTCGTGGTTTAAACGACGGGGGCCGCTGTACCGCTACATTCAGCCGGTCAGAGAGTCTACCTGTTTCAGGCGAAGCTGCCTTCCGACCACATCTTCGCGGCGACCCGACGGGCGATCTTGTTCGCCGAGGAACGCGGGATGGTCCCCTGGTCGACGATGCGGACCTCGGTCGGCCGGACACCGTGGACGGCGGTGACCGCGGAACGCACCGCGGCGACGGCGTCCGCGTCCCCGGCGGGGTCAGCCTCCGGGTCACGCTCGGCGATGATGATGAGTTCCTCGACATCCGCCCCTCCGTCGACGGCGAAGGCGGCGAGGACGTCGCGCAGGATCTGACCGGTGGCCTCCTGGGCGGTGGCCTCGATGTCCTGCGGGTAGTGGTTGCGGCCGGCGATGACGACGAGGTCCTTGATACGGCCCGTGATGTAGATCTCACCGTCGATGACGGCGGCCAGGTCGCCGGTGCGTAGCCAGTTGTCCTCCGGGGCGCCGGCCGCGGCGGAGTTCTCCGCCAACCTGTTCGCCTCCGGCAGCTCGTTGCGGAAAGTCTCGACGGTCTCCTCGTCACGGTCGAGGTAGCCGGCGGCGACATTGTCGCCGTGGAGCCACAGCTCCCCGACGGAACCGGCCGGCAGCTCCCTGCCGGACTCCGGGTCGACGATGACGACGGACTCGTTCGGACCGGGGGCACCGACGGAGACGATCGGCAGGGCGTCGGGGGTGTCCTCCCCGACCTCGACGACGCGGCCGGCGGCGAGCTCCCCGCGGTCGAAGACGCGTAGCAGCGGGCGGTTCTCGGTCTGCGGGGTGGAGACGAACACGGTCGCCTCGGCCAGGCCGTAGGAGGGACGCATGGCGCTGCGGACGAAACCGTAGGGGCCGAAGACCTCCTGGAAACGGTCGATGGACTGCAGCGAAACCGCCTCAGCGCCGTTGATGACACCCTCGACGTGGCTGAGGTCGACATCGGCCAGGTCCTCACGCTCGGCGGGGTTGGCGTAGCGTGCGGCGAGCTCCAGGGCGAAGTTCGGCACGGCGGCGTAGACGTTGACGGCGTCCTCCCCGACGGTGCCTTTCTCGGACAGCTGGCGAACCCAACGGCCCGGATCCTGGATGAAGTCGCGCGGGCTCATGATGTCCTGCGGGATGCCGAGGATCAGGCAGAAGGACGCCAGGATGATACCCATGTCATGGTGCAGTGGCAGCCAGTTGACCAGGCGCATCGGCATCTGCAGCTGACCGGCCTGGAACACCTGGAGCACGTTGGTGACGATGTTGCGGTGGGTGAGGACCACCCCGGCCGGGGCACGGGTGGACCCGGAGGTGTACTGCAGGAACGCGGGGTCGCCGGCCTTCGGGGCGAGCTCCGGGTGCTCCATGAAGAGCATCATCGGGTTCTCCCAGTCATCGGCGAGCGAGTCCGGGAGCGCGTCGACGGTGAGGATGCGGGGACGCTCACCGGCGGGCAGGTCGGCGAAGTGCCGACGCACCTCGGCCGCGGAGTGCCGGTTGGTGAGCACCACGGTCGGGGTCGCGGAAGCGAGGACGGCGGAGAGGTGGGCGCCGTGCCCCGGCTCGGTGGGGTCGTACAGCGGCACGGGGACGGTGCCGGCGTAGAGGGCACCGATGAAGCCGATGAGGTACTCGGGGCTGTTGTTGGCCAGGATGGCGACCCGGTCACCGGGGGTGGTGACCTGCTTCAGGCGGACGCTGACCGCCTTGATCCTGGTGTTGACCTGCGCGCGGGTCCACTCGACGACCTCCCCTTCCCGGGAGGAGGAGAAATCGTGGAACCGGAAGAGCACGTCATCCGTGGTGCCCTGCATGCCTGCCATCGCGAAGAGCATCTCGTTCATGCCCGAGAGGGTCAGCTGGTCGGGGATGCTGATGTTCCCCCTCTCGTCGTAGAACTGTTGCATCGCTGCGCTGACGTCCATGTGGTCTCCTGTGATTGGGTCGGTCGCGGGAACTGATCGGGTTTCTCCCAGAAACCTTAACGGTTCGTGGTCCCGAATTGTTATGGACGCCGCTGACAGTTCACCCGTCGCACCCCTCAGGCGGCGTCCGCAGCGTCCGTCGCATCACCTGTGCCACCCGTGCCGCCTGTCTGCCCGGCATCCTCCGGCGACGCGGTGCGGGTCACGGTGGCCACCCCGTCCGCGTCGACGGTGATCCGGCCTCGCTCGAAATCGCAGTACCGGGACCCGTCGGCCCCGACGACCTCGTCGGAGGTCGGGTAGCCGAGGCCGTCGGCGTGCTCGTACCCGGCGTCCTTCCACGCCTCCAGCAGCGGGCCGTTGAGCAGGAGGTGCGTCCCGGAGTTGTCGCTGTAGTACATCAGACCGTTCTCGAAGGCGGAGTAGGCGCCCTGCGGATCACCGAGCGTCTCCTCGTCACGGACCGGGAACCCGAGGACGGACACCGGCCCCCCGAGCTCCAGGTACCGGTCCCCGATGAGCCCCTGCACACTGAACACCTCACCCGAGGCCGTGTTCCGGATGATCGTGCCCCTCTCGAACCGCTGGGACTGACCGATCACCTTCCCGTCGGCCCCCCGGATGTCCTTCTCCGCGGCGACCGGGTAGCCGAAACCGTGCTCCCAGTTCTTCCGCGCCCAGGCCGCGATGACGTCGTCCCTCACCGCGACGGCACCGTACTCACCCGTCCAGTGGATGCGCCCGTGCTCGTAACGGACGAAGACGCCCTTCGACAGGCCCTCCTCCTCCGAGACCGGGTAGCCGAGCCATGAGGCGGGCCCGCCCATCGAGGAGTAGAGGGCGCCGGTGCGTCCCCACTGGGCGTAGGCGGTGTCCGAACCGGCCGCCAGGAACAGCCGCGCGTTGCGGAAGTCCTGGATCCGCCCACCGTCCGGCCCGTCGTAGGCGTTGCCGGTGCAGTCACCGACCGACTCCTCGCCGCGGCGCTCCACAGTGGCGAGGAACGCCCCCTCGACGACGCACTCCGCGGCGACGTCGGAATCCTCCAGACCCCACTTCTCCGCGATCATCGGCCACATCTCGTGCAGCTCGGGCTGCCAGTAGGGCCAGTCATGGGTGCCGTCCGGACGCCACCGGGTGACCACATCCACGCCGGCGAGTTTCGCCGCGTTGACGAAGGTCTGGGAGGTCACCCGGGACCCCGCCTCCATGTGGTCGGCGATGATCTCCGGATGCTCGCCGGGGTCACTGTGGGCACCGGGCTTTCCGTTGCCCGCCGAGACATAGACGAGCTTGCCCCGCAGTGCCCCTGCGGCGAGCTTCGGGTCGTGCGCGAACCAGTCGGCGGAGTAGTAGGGACCCCACATCTTCGTGGCGTCGAAACCGGCGGACCCCAGTGTCTGGTCGAACAACTGCGGCATCCCCGGTGACGTGGTGTCGAGGTAGCCGGAGAAGGAGCCGACGGCGTCGAACATGTCGGGGTTACGGGTGGCGATATTCACGGCACCGGTCGCCCCCATGGACAGGCCGACGACGGCCCGCTGGTCGTCACGGGTGCGCCACTGCGCCAGGACCGGCGGAAACTCCCGGGTGAGGAAGGTCTCCCACTGATAGTTCTGTCCGTTGTCCGGCTGTTGCCAGTCCGTGTAGAAGGATCCGGAACCACCGACGGGGAGAACGAGGTTGACGTTCTTGTCGGCGAAGAACTTCACGGCGTCGCTCCGGTACGACCAGCCGTTCTCGGTGTCGCTGCCCCACAGTCCACCGAACATCCACAGGGAAGGGAACTCACGGGTCGGGTCACTGTACCAGTCACGGGCGAGGTGGATCTGCACCTTCTGCACCTCACCGCCCATCGCCGGGGAGGTCACCGACACATTCGCCCAGTGACTGTCCAGCCACTCCACCCTGGTGACCTCCACGCCCTCGGGCAGGCCCGGGACATCCGGGGCGATCTCCGTGGTGAGGACGCCGCGCTCCGGGGCGGGGCCGGGGTCCAGTTCCGACAGCGGGGACGCCGCGGGCGGGGCGATGTTGCCGGTCTCGGCGCGCGGGGTGCCGCCATCGGTGACGGTTCCGGCGGCACCCGTACCGGCGGTGCCGTCGCCCACGACGGAGTCCTGGGCGCCTGCGGGGGCGGACGCGAGAACCAGGGCGAGGACCAGTGGCACGGTGAGGACCCGGGCGGGGACGCTACGCCGGTGATGACTGCAGACGGAGTACATCCCCCGGAACGTACCAGCCCGCCGACCCGGTCAATAACGAACAGGGAGATACTTTCACCCCCGTCAAACGCCTGCTCAGGAGGGTCGGGGGCTCCCCACCGTCACTTCCCGGCATCGATGATGCCGCGCGCCCAGTTGACGATCCACTGCGGCACAGTCTCCCCGGAGACGACGTTGCCGTTGGTGGAGTACTGCGCGTGAATGCCGTTCGCCGCGATGAGATCATTGGCGCGCTGGACGGCATTGCCGATGTCACGGGGTGCGCTGCACACCAGGTCAGCGGGATCGCAGAACTGGTTGACCCGGTCACCGAGGGCACCGAAGTCCTGCGGGCGGGGACCACGCATCGACGCCCCTGGCACGATCGGCTGGACCAGCAGGTTCACGGAGCTCAGGGCGATCTCCGCGCCGATGCCCCGGACGTCCGGGGATCCGACGAGGATGCCCCTGCCGTCCTCGCGGCGGCCGTCGGCTATCAGCGAGACCCCGGCGACGTTCGCGGCGGGGACGGGGCCGTTGCCGTTGCCGATCTCGGTGACGAGGTCACCGGTGAGCACCGCGCCCTGACTGAAACCGACGAGGAGGAACCTGGTGCCGGGACACTCGGCGTAGGTGGACGCCATCTCCGCACTGACCCGGTCGTAGCCCTGGTTGCGCGAATCGTCGTAACTCATCTCACCGAGTGCGTTGATGTTGCGGAACTGGGCGGCGTAGGGAAGGGTCCAGACCTTCACCCCGCCGTCCGCACCGTCGGCGGTGGCGTCTCCGCCGTAGGCCTCCTGCAGCGGGCCGGTGACGTTGAGCAGCAGCGAGTTCGGGTTCGCCGTGGGGTGGACAGGATTGTCGTCGGCGTTGGACTCCCAGGTACCGGGCGCGGCGATGACCTCGTAGGCCGGGCAGTGCTCCGGCTGGTCACCGGAGGGGGGCATGGGCCCGGCACCGGTCGTGGGGGCGGGACCGTTGCCGTCGCTGCGGTTCATCCACTGGCCGATGCCGACCACGAGGATGATGACCAGCACGATGACGCCGAGCACGGTGAGAGTCTTCTTCATTGACACGACGCTACCCGCCCGGGCTGGCAGGTCGCTGGGAGGCGTGCGGAGCGGGTGTGTGCGGGGCGTCTAGGAGACGGCGACTCTCCCGGCGGCGTTGATGCTCAGCGTACCGCCCTCGAACCTCACGGAACCGGGCTCGTCATGGGCACCGGTGTAGTCACTCCTGATGAATCCCAGGTCACCGGACTCATACCCCAGCGCGGCGTACTTGGCGAACAGTTTGCCGTGGGTGATGACGTAGGTGCCGAGAACCGACGTGTAGATCACGCCGTTCTCGTAGTTCCGGAAACGACCCGAGGTCCCCTGCGGGGACTTCGGGGTGGTGCCGGATCCCCGGTCGGCGCCGAGGGCGTCCTGAAGCTCCGTGGAGAGACCGTCGTACCTCGCGTCGAGGGCTGCGGTGGTGCCGGTCTGGACGACGGTGGCGTCCTCCCCGTCCCCCTCGAGGGCCAATGTGCCGCCCTCGAAGGTCCCGGTCCCGGTGCCGAGGTAGTCCGAGGTGATGAAGCCGAGCTGACCGGACTCGAACCCCTGCGCGGCATAGGCGTCCCACACCTTGCCGTGCATGATGACGTAGGTGCCCAGCGACGAGCTGTAGATGACGCCGCCGTCGTAGTTCCGGTACCGACCGGCTGTGCCCTGCGGTGATTTCGGCGTGGTGCCGGAGGAACCGGCCTCGCCGAGCTGCTCCTTCTGCGCGGCGGTGAGCGACACGTACTTCTGCGCGATGGCGCCGGCGCCTTCAGAGACGACGCCGTGACCGTCTGCGGTGACCGTGCCACCCTCGAACTCCGCGGTCCGGGATCCGTCGGCGTTGACGACCTCGTCCGCGACCAACCGACCGAGGTCGCCACCTTCGAAACCCTGGTCACGGTAGTGGGTGAAGATCGGGCCGTGGTAGATGACGTAGGTGCCGAAGATCGTGGAGTAGATGACACCCCGGTCGAAGTTCACGTAACTGCCGACATTGTCGAACATCGTTCCGGTGTCCCCGGTCGGGAAGCCGAGCTGGTCGCGCTCCTCCTGTGACAGGTCCAGGTAGCGCTGGCCGATGTCCCCGGCGAGCAGACGGACGGTCGTGTCCGCCCCGCCCACGGTCCCGGCCGGCAGACGGACGGCGGCACCGCTCTCGAACTCCTGGATCTGGCCGGTCCTCGTCCGACCGTCGTGCGTGACGGGGATGTTCTCCTCGTCACGGAGAGGGTAGCCGAAGGGTCCGTACTCGTTACCGGTCGTACTCCACGGCGTCCGGATGTCCATCCGCATCGCGGCGGGCCCCCGACCGTTCTGCACGCTGGACCAGTAGATGAAGCCGTTGTCGAACTGGGCCCACGCGCCGCCGTTCTTCGCGCGGGAATCCGGCTCCACCGGCCAGCCGAGCCAGCCGCCCGGTCCGCCCTCCGTACGGTACTTCGCGCCGGTGCGTCCCCAGGTGGCGACGGCCCGGTCCTCACCTGCCCACTCGTCGCCGGGCCGGCCGCCCCTGAGGTAGACCACGCCGTTGCGGTAGTCCTGTGCCGTGCCGATGACGGTGTCGCCGTCCCGGATCGCGTAGACCTCACTGATGCAGTCTCCGAGATCGTAGTTGTCACGGTTTCCCCGGTAGCGCTCCACCGCCTCCGCGAACTTCCCGGTGGATGCGCACACCGGGGTGGTGTCGCTCTCGGACAGACCGAGGTACTCCGCCGCCATCGGCCACGACTCCTTCATCTCATGGGTCCAGTACGGCCAGGTGTGGATACCGTTCGGACGCCACCGGGTCGTCACGTCCACCCCGGAAACCTTCGCCGCATTGACGAAGCTCTGCGAGGTGACCCGGGCCATGGCCTCCATCGTCGCGGACTGGAGGTCCGCCGGCACGGTCGGGATCGGGCCGGACGGTTCGTGGCTACCGGTGTTCCCGTTGCCCGCGGAGACGTAGATGCCCATGTTCCCCATGCCTCCGACCAACAGCTTCGGATCATGTTCCCGCCAGTTCTGGGAGTAGTACGGACCCCACATGTCGGTGACCTCGTAGCCCGCCTGACGGTCGATCATGCCGAACAACTGCGGGAGTCCCGGTGAGGTCGTGTCCAGGTAGCCGGAGAAGGACGCCATGAAGTTGAACTTGTCCGGATGCCGGGCGGCAAGGACGGCGGCACTCGTGCCGCCCATGGACAGACCGTTGATGCCACGCCTGTCGTTGGTGCGCCACCGGGTGCTGAGAATCGGGATGAGCTCGTCGATGAGGAAGGACTCCCACTTGATCGGCCTACCGTCGACGTCGTTCACCCAGTCCGAGTAGAACGTTCCGCCACCCCCGATGGGCATGACGACATTGACGTTCTTGTCCGAGTAGAAACTCACGGCGTCCGTCGAGTACGACCAGGCGGACTCATCCTCACGACTGTACAGCGGGCCCAGCTGCCAGAGTGACGGGAAGGTCCGGTCGGGGTCGGTGTACCAGTCGCGGGCGAGATGGATCTGGACCTGCATGGTCTTCCCACGGTTCGACGGGGAGGTGATGTAGAGCTTCACCCAGCGCTCGGTGATCCACTCGACCTTGTCCACGGTGACACCGTCCGGCAGGCCGGTGTTGTCCGGCACCGTGGTGCGCAGGACATCACGGTCCGGCGCATCACCCGGGTCCATGAAAGCCAACGGGGAGTTCTCCGGGGCCCGGACTCCCGGGCCGTCCTCCGCCACCGGCGTCTCCTGCGTCTCGATCTGACGCTGGACTCCGTTCGCGGCGGTGTCGCCGGTGTCGGCAGTGTCGGCAGTGTCGGCGGTGCCGGCAGTGTCGGCGGTGCCGGCAGTGTCGGCGGTGCCCGCGACGTCGGCCTCGTCCGCCACGACGTCCGGGACCGCAACGGGCACGGCGAGCACCAGGGTGAGGAGCAGCACGAAAACCGGCCTCGGGACACGACGGGACATGGTGCGCCCGGGCCGGCGCAATGCAGAACGCATGAGAACTCTTTCAGAAATGACGGCACCGGCCCGGAAGACCGATCCTGTGACAGATGT
>NZ_CACZOO010000132.1 GCF_902782855.1 uncultured Corynebacterium sp. | reverse complement strand
TCCGGTGTGCCGTCTCGGCGAGCGGGCTTGCTCACGGTATCCTCAGAGTCTTTCTGTTGCCGCCTCTGGCGGCAGGGTCGAGGGATGTTCAGTTGTCTGGGGGACCAGTGTAGACCATCACCGCCACAGGATCACGGCAGGTCGATCTGGTCCACCTCCGGCAGCAACGGCGCGAGATTCGGCAGCGCCTCCAACGAATCGATCCCGAGCTGCTCCAGAAGGAGCTCGGTGGTCGCGTAGAGGTGCGCACCACCGATCTCCCCTGTAACGCCCACCTCGGCGATGAGCCCGCGAAGCGTCAGCGTCCGCATAACTCCGTCGCAGTTCACCCCGCGGATCGCGGCGACCTGGGACCGTGTCACAGGCTGCCGGTAGGCGATCACCGCCAGAGTCTCCAACGCCGCCCGGGACAGCCGGGACTGCGCACCGTCGAGGACCTTCGCCTCCACCGTCTCCGAGTTCTCACGGCGGGTGTAGAGCCGCCAGGCCCCCTCACGTTCCCGCAGCTCGAATCCCGTCCCCCGGTCGGAGAACTCCGTGGCGATCTCCTCGAGAGTCTCGGTGACCTCGACCGCCGGCACGCCGAGCAGCCGGGCGAAGTCGGTGGCGGTCGTCGGCTCGTCGGCGACCAGCAGCAGTGACTCCAGCCTGCTGCGCAGCAGTGACACAGGTTCCATGACGTTCTCCTTGAATAGTCCTGATCAGTCCCAGTTGCTCGCCGCGACGACCGACGGGTCGACATCCAGACCGGTCCACGCCACATTCAACTCGCCCAACGGCTCCGGCTGGTCGATTCCCACCGCGCGGGCCTTGTAGAGCTCCAGCAGCGCGAGGAACCGTCCGACCACCGTCATCGAGAGGTCACAGTCTGAGATCAGGGTGGCGAAACTGACCCAGTGGTCGGCGCCGGCGATGCGCAGGGTCGACAGGATGTGCCCGGCCTGCTCCGGCACCGACACCGCCTGGACATGGATGTGCCCGGTGGCGACCTCGTGGGGTTTCGGCCGGAAGGCCGACGCCGCGATCTCCGCGAACGTCTCCGGTGTCATCCCCAGCTCCACCGGCGGCATGAGGTCGACAAACCGTGGCTCCGGGGACAGCTGCACCGGATAGCTGCGCGCGGCGTCCCGCTGCCAACCGGCGAAGAGTTCCGCGACAGACTTGTAGGCCCGGTACTGCAGCAGTCGGGCGAAGAGCAGGTCACGGGACTCCAGCAGAGCCAGGTCCTCCTCGTTCTCCACCTCACCGCGGGGCACGAGACGGGCTGCCTTGAGATCGAGCAGGGTCGCGGCGACGACGAGGAACTCCGTCACCTCGTCGAGATCGTCGGCGGACCCGGACAAGGAGCGGGTGTAGGCGATGAACTCGTCCGTGACCGTCGCCAGGGCGATCTCCGTGACATCCATCTTGTGCGAGTGGATCAGCTGGAGCAGCAGATCGAACGGCCCGTCGAAGTTCGCCAGGGCGACCCGGAACCCCGTGATCTCCGGCTGGACGGACTCCACAGCCTCCGCAGCCACGGCTACGTCCGCTCGATGACCTCGGCGGCCAGGTCGCGGTACTGTTTCGCCCCGTCCGACGACGGCGCCCAGGTCGTGATCGGTTCGCCTGCCACCGTGGTCTCCGGGAAACGCACGGTGCGGGTGATCACCGTGTCGAAGACCCGGTCGCCGAACACCTCCACCACCCGGTTCATCACCTGGCGGGAGTGGTTGGTCCGCCGGTCGTAGAGGGTCACGAGGATACCGAGGACCTCCAGCCGGAAATTCAACCGGTCCTTCACCTTGTCCACCGTGTCATGCAGCAGAGCCAGGCCACGCAGCGAGAAGTAGGTGCACTCCATCGGGATGATGACCCCGTCGGCACAGCACAGTGCGTTGACTGTGAGCAGACCGAGTGAGGGCTGACAGTCGACGATGATGTAGTCGTAGTCCTTCATCACCGGGCGCAGCGCCCGGGCGAGCGCCTGCTCCCGACCGACCTCGTTGACGAGCTGGATCTCCGCCGCCGACAGGTCGATGTTCGCCGGAATCACGTCGAGATTCTCGATGGCGGTGTGGTGCAGCGCGTCGGCGAGAGTGGCGTCCGGGTCGACGAGCAGGTTGTAGACGGTGATGTCGAGATCCTCGTGCATGATGCCCAGCCCTGCGGACAGGGCACCCTGCGGGTCCAGGTCGACGAGCAGGACCCGGCGACCGTACTCTGCCAGCGCGGCACCCATGTTGATCGTGGAGGTGGTCTTGCCGACACCACCCTTCTGGTTGCACATCGCGATGACCGTCGCCGGCCCGTGGGAGTCGAGTGGCGCTGGGGCGGGGATCTCACGCAGCGGCCGGCCCGTCAGCCCCATCTCGGGCCCATTGAACAGACCTTTGGTGGTCTCAGCCATCGGCGTCAAGCTCCTTACCTGGACTCTCATCCCGTTCTCCTGACCTGGTCCGGGGGTCACCCGGGCTCAGGAATCACTCCAGCCACAGTATCACGCAGCGCAGATGCCCTGCGGAGCACACCACCGGTCAAGTCCTCGGGTGTGACAACGCCCAGGATTCGCGCAACAGGTCCGGAGTCACCTTCGCGTATATCTGCGTGGTCACCACATGGGAGTGGCCGAGCAGCTCCTGGACCACACGGATGTCCGCACCGCCGGCGAGCAGGTGGGTGGCGAAACTGTGCCGCAACGCGTGCGGGCTCACCTTACCCAGGCCTGCCTTCTCCCCCGCCGCCGCCACGACATTGAACCCGGACTGTCGCCGCATCCGTTTCCCCGACGCCGTGAGAAACAGGGCCGCACCGTCTGTACCGGGCCGGCCGGAACCCCGGGCCGCCAGCACCGGACGTCCGCGGACAAGCCAGGCGTCCACCGCGTCGAGCGCCGGAGTGCCCACCGGCACCACACGCTCGTGGTCACCCTTGCCGTGCAACAGCACCGTGTCCTGGGTCCGGTCGATGTCATCGATGTTGAGGGCGAGAACCTCACTGATCCGCGCACCGGTCGAGTACAACAGCTCCACCAGCGCCCGGTCACGCAGGTCGAGCGGACGGGCGTCCTCCCCGACAGGCACCGCCTCGATGAGCGCGAAAACCTGGTCGACGGTCAGTGCCTTCGGCAGGTCGGCGCGCCGTTGGGAGACAGGGACGGCATCCGCGACGTCTGGGATCCCCCGCTCCCGGGCGGCGAAGGCGTGCAGACTGCGCACCGTGCTCAGCGACCGGGCCGCGGAGGTCTGCGCCAGCGGTCGACCCCCGGTGACCTCGTGCCCCTTACGCAGGTCAGTGATGAAACGCTCGATGTCCGAGACACCTGCGGTGGCGACCGTCAGTCCCTCATGGCCGAGCCAGGCGAGGTAGCGGTCGGCGTCGCGGCCGTAGTTCTCCAGTGTGTTGACGCTCAGTCCCCGCTCGGTGCGCAGGTGGCGGACCCAGTCACGCCGGAGGACCGCATCCGGCGGGGATTCGTCAGCGGACATGCTTCATGTCGGTGCCGGGTTCCCGCCCGACCGACCGGCGGTCAGCGAGCGTGGAGGTCTTCGCGAACGGCTCGGTGACCTCACGGCGGGTCCCGACCGCCAGATGCAGCAGCCCGGCCACGGCGATGGAGTTCTCCACCTCACCACGACGGACCATGTCCACGGCTTCGTCGACCGGCACCCAGCGGCTGGTCATGTCCGCTTCCTCACCCTCGGCCTCCGGCAGGACGCCGGACTCGTCCGCGGTCAGCGGCCGGACCCCCTCGGCGAGGAAGATCCGGCAGATCTCCTCACTGGTCCCCGGTGAGGTGACGATGTCACCCAACAGGTGCCAGGTGGACGCCGCGACACCCGCCTCCTCGGCGAGCTCACGCCGGGCCCCGGCCAGCGGGTCCTCCCCGACGAGGTCGAGGATGCCCGCGGGCAGCTCCCAGAGGTAACGGCGGACCGGGCGACGGTACTGCCGGACCAGCAGGACCTCACGGCCCGACGGTCCCCTGTCACGCACGGCGACGACCGCCGCGGCACCGAAATGCTCCACGACCTCACGGGTCGCGTCCCCGGTGACGGTGGTGATCCGGTCCCGGCGCAGCGCCAGGATCGGAGCGTCCACCAGCAGCTCACTGGACAGGGTGCGGTAGAGCTCCGTCATAGCGGACTACCTCGCCTCACGACGGGCGACGGCCGCCCGGATCAGCCCGGCGAACAGCGGGTGCGGGCGGGTGGGCCGGGACTTGTACTCCGGGTGTGCCTGGGTGGCGACGAGGTACGGGTGGATCTCCTTCGGGTACTCGACGAACTCGACGAGTCGACCGTCCGGGGAGGTGCCGGAGAACTCCAGACCGGACCCCTCGGCGATCTGCTCCTTGTACGCGTTGTTCACCTCGAAACGGTGACGGTGACGCTCGGAGACTTCCGTGGTGCCGTAGACCCCGGCGACGACCGACCCCTCGGCGAGTACCGCCGGGTAGGCTCCGAGCCGCATCGTCCCACCCAGGTCGGCGTCACCGTGGACGGCGGCCTCCTGCTCGGCCATGGTCGAGATCACCGGGGTGCCGGCCTGACCGAACTCCTCGGTGAACTCGGTGGAGGAGGCGTCGGCGATGCCGGCGGCCTTCGCCGCCTCGATGACCGTGCACTGCAGGCCGAGGCAGATACCCAGCATCGGGATGAGGTGCTCACGGCAGTAGGTCACTGCGGCGATCTTCCCCTCGATCCCGCGGACACCGAAACCGCCGGGAACGACGACCGCGTCGACGTCACCGAGCTGCTTCTCCGCACCCTCCGGGGTGGCGCAGTCGTCGGCGGCGACCCAGCGGATGTTGGCCTTGCGCCGCTCACCGAAGGCACCGGCGCGGATCGCCTCGACGACGGAGAGGTAGGCGTCCGGTAGATCAACGTACTTACCGACCAGAGCCACGGTAATCTCGCCCTGCGGGTTGTGGACGCGGTCGAGCAGGTTGCCCCACACGGTCCAGTCCACATCGCGGAACGGGAGGTTCAGCTTCCGGATGAGGAAGGAATCGAGGTGCTCATTGTAGAGCACCTTCGGGATGTTGTAGATCGAGGACGAGTCCGCACAGGAGATCACCCCCTCCTCATCGACGTCGGTCATCAGGGCGATCTTCTTCTTCAGCCCCTGCGGAACCTCACGGTCACAGCGCAGGACGATGGCGTCCGGGATGATACCGATGCTGCGCAGCTCGGCGACGGAGTGCTGGGTCGGCTTGGTCTTCAGCTCGCCGGACGGGGCGAGATAGGGCACCAGGGAGACGTGGATGAAGAAGATGTTCTCCCTGCCGACCGCGTGACGGACCTGACGGGCGGCCTCGAGGAAGGGCTGGGACTCGATGTCACCGACGGTACCGCCGACCTCGGAGATGACCACGTCGGGGACGACGCCGTCCGCGTCCGGGGCCGCCTGCGCGAGGATGCGGGCCTTGATCTCATCGGTGATGTGCGGGATGACCTGCACAGTCTTGCCGAGAAACTCACCACGACGCTCCTTGGCGATGACCGTGGAGTACACCTTGCCGGTCGTCACGTTGGCGTTCTTGGTGAGACTGCGGTCCAGGAAGCGCTCGTAGTGCCCCAGGTCGAGGTCGGTCTCGGCGCCATCGTCGGTGACGAAGACCTCACCGTGCTCGAAAGGGTTCATGGTGCCCGGATCGACGTTGAGGTACGGATCCAGTTTCTGCATGGTGACGGTCAGTCCCCGCGACACCAGCAGCTGGCCCAGGCTGGCGGCGGTCAGTCCCTTTCCGAGGGAGGAGACGACACCCCCGGTAACGAAAATGAACTTGGTGTGCTGCTCGCTGCGCCCCTGAGACACGTCAACTCCCGTGGTGGTAACCGATAAAACCTACGGGACTTCAGCCTATCACAGGGACGGCCTGGCAGCACTTTCCGCCGCGCCGTAGGATCCGGCCTTCCCGGTGAGCTGCTCAGCGAGGGCACGGACCACCGTGATCCGTCCGGCGGTCCGGTCGGCATTGTCGACGGTACTGACCTTCTCGGTGTCGGCCCGGTCGGCGCGCAGGACACCCAGGGCACCACCGTCAGTGGTCGATGCCGGGTCGCCGGCCAGGACCACACCCCCGGTGACAGCATCCAGTCCGGCGGCCAGATCCGCGGTGAAGGTCCCGGCGTACCCGCCGGTGGATCCGGTGACCACGACCACCGCATCCGCGGACGCCACCTCGGGGATCCCACCGTCGAGGAAACCGCCCTTGTCGAGAGAGCCCAGCAGCACGGACCGTGCAGAGTCGGAGGCCGCCTCCGCCCCGTCACCCGGGGCGCGCAGCGTCTGGCCGATCACCTGGCCCAGGTGGTAGCCGGGGTCCCGACGCTCCTCGGAGAGCCTCGCCCCGGACGGCAGGGTGTTGACCGCCAGGGACTTCACGGCGTCCGCCTTGTCCTGGGAGACGGCGGCGTCGGTGAGCGAGAGCGTCCCGGCGTCCTCCGCACCTGCCTCGGTGAGCAGCTGACGTTGTGCGTCGACGAGCTCCCGCCCGGCGTCCGGCATGGCGACGACGAAGATACTGCGGCCCTTGAGCGCGTCACGGACGGCCCCTCCCGCAAGACCGTCGAGGACCACGTCATCCGCCTCCAACGCGGCGGTGGACGACGCCAGATCATCACGGGTCGAGTCCAGTTCCCGCTGGACCGTGGAGTCCGTCCCGGCGGGCCCTCCCTCCACATTCGGCGCGAGAACGTAGAACCCGAGCAGGGTTCCGACGGCGATACCGGCGGCTGTGGCACCGAGGATCCTCAGGCCGCTCATGAGAACAGGTCCTGGAACTTCGTCGCGATGTTGTTCCAGCTGTCGATGAGGTTGTCACCGAATCCCTGCGTTCCGCTGAGACCTGCGATGAGGATGATCACCACCACTGCGGCGACGATGCCGAGGACCGCCCACAGCCAACCCCCTCCGGAACGGGAGACCCGGTAAAGCTCGGCGACCGCCGAGGAATCGACGAAGCGGCTGCCGACCTTGAGCCTGGAAAGCATCGACGAGGGGGTTTCCGGTGCTGAGGCGGTGTCGAAGACGTGGTCGAGATCGAGGGTCGGGCCGAGGTTCACCACCATGGACGCACCGTGGTACTCAGCGAGCAGCAGGGCGAGATCGGTGGCGTTCCCGGTGGCGGCGGGGAAGGTCATCGCCCCGACACCGAGGTCCTGGATGCGCTCCAGACCGGCCGCGTGACCGTCGGGGTCGGCAGGCAGGATGACGGTGGCGCCGGAACGCAGGTTTTCCGAGGGGACCAGCTCGGGGTCACCGATGATCACCGACGGCCGGTAACCGTGCCGGACCAGTTCATCGACCGCCTGGTCGACACCGATGAGCACCGGATCGTACTCACGGATG
>NZ_CACZOO010000131.1 GCF_902782855.1 uncultured Corynebacterium sp. | reverse complement strand
GTGTCATAAAGGTCCTTATCGGCTCCCCTGTACTACTCCAGTCGCGTTAGGCACCACGCGTTACACTGAACCAGGATTTCCACTATGAAGTTATCGTGGGTCAGCCCTACCAACTGCAAGGCCGCCGGCAATGGTCTCAAACGGGCACCAGAAACCATGAAACCACATCGCGTCACATTGCTGACGTTGGATCGGAGGTCAGGCCCGACACCTATAGCGGGCATGACGGTACCTCCCTAGAGCTTGCCGCGGTGTGGGAGCGGCTCTAGCGCCGGGGCGTTGGTGGAAGGATCGAAGGCCGGCGACAGAGCTTCGCTCAGAGCACGGCGCAGCCCCAGGGCATTTGTGACCGCCACCAGCATTCCAAGACGGGTTGCCGGGTCACCCGCAGAGATCGAGGATGTGCATCTCCACTGGCACACAAGTGGACAGGAGCCTGTGAGAGTCCGCGTGCTCACTCCACGCCGCGGATGATCCGGGCGACAGTCGCCGGATCCTCGATGTGCGGGAAGTGCCCCACCCCGTAGATCACCTCGGCGCGTGACCCCGCACCACCGCGGGCTGCGGACCGCTTCGCGATCTTCGCGTTGTAGGCGCGGTCCATCGAACCGTCCACGCACACCACCGGGGCGTCCGTGTGGTTGGGGAGGGTGCGGTCGAAGTGCCCGCCCTCAGGGCGGAACCTGCTGCGCACCGTCCACCGGCGGTACTCGCACGACAGGTGCGCGACCTTGTCGACCTGCATCGCCTCACGGCGCAGCTCGGCATGACGGGTGCAGACCTCGGTGTCCCGGAAACCCGGGGCCACCCCGTAACGGAACGTCCTGGCGGCCTTCTCGGCGTTGTTGCGCAGCAGACGATGCTCCGGCCACCGCGGCAGCTGGGCGAACATCGAGGACCGCAGTCGCGGCCACTGGGACACCGGGTGCAGCAGCACCGAGCGGGCCACCACCCGGGGATGGGCGGACGCCAGGGTCACCAGGCCCCGGACCCGCTCCGGCTCGTGGGCGGCCATGGTCCAGCCGATAAGGCCACCTTCACCGTGGCCGACGACCAGGGCGTCAGTGTGACCGAGCCCGCGGATCACCCCGCACATGTCGGAGGCCGCGGTGGTGAGGTCGTAGCCGCGGGGTGTCTTGTCCGACCTGCCGTAACCGCGCAGGTCGACGGCGGCGACGCAGAACTCTCCGGCGTCGTCACCGGTGTCGCCGTCGGTATCGCCGACCAGTTCCGGCATCAGTTCGGTCCAGTCGAACCAGCCGCCGCCGAAACCGTGGATCAGTAGCACCAGTGGTGCGGTGCGGGGCCCGGTGACGGCGACATGCAGACGAATGCCCCGGGTGTGCACGTAGATGTGCTCCGGGGCGAGAGAGGAGTTCACAGAAGAGAATCCGGATCTAGGTGAACATGCCGGCGTCGTCCGAGGAGGACGCCGGGGAGCTGGAGCCCGGGATCACCGACGTGAGCTGACTGACCGACTCGATCGTCGCCGCGGGCTTCTTCACACCCTTGATGAACTTGATCGCGACGATAGCCAGGACGACGACAAGCACGAACATGATGAGGAAGACCACAAGGAAGGCGACCCAACGCGGCATCCAGTTGTCGAGCAGCTCGGCGAGGAAGAAGAAGAAGAAAAAGGAACTGTAGGCGAGGATGACGCCCGCGCCACCCAGCAGGCCTGCGGCGATACCAGCCTTCTTCGCGGAACCCGCGATCTCGGTCTTGGCCAGCTCGGTCTCCGAGCGGATCAGTGACGAGACCTGGGTGGAGGCGTCCCGCACGAGCTCACCGATGCTGGCGGTGCGGCCGGCGGCGGCGTCCTCCAACGGGATGTTGCTGACCTGCGGGGTGAAGCTCTCCGCGTCGCTGAAGAAGCCGCTGTCCTTCTGGGTGTCCTTGTCGCTCACTGCGTGTTCTCCCTGTCCGTACATGTTGACTGTGGGCCATTCTGCCATGCCCGGGCCGCTCCGGTGGGAGAACCCCGGGCGAAGTCGGGATCGGGTGGCGTGCGGGCGCTCC
>NZ_CACZOO010000130.1 GCF_902782855.1 uncultured Corynebacterium sp. | reverse complement strand
CCGGCAACACCGGCAACGCTGGCAACACCTGCAACACCGCCAACACTGGACACTTCAGCCACACGTATTCTTGGTTTCATGACGTTCTCGAAAATCACGGCAGTCACTCTCGCCACGCTGGTTGCGGCGGTGTCTGTACCTGTCACGGTGCCTGCCGCGGTGCCGGCCGCTGCGGCGGACCTTCCAGGCTCCTCCGGACCTTCCGGCTCCCCGGGCTCCTCCGCACCCTGCACCGTCGCCCTGGACCCGGGGCACAACGGGGCGGTGACAAACACCTTCGACCCGGAAACGGGCGTCCTCATGGCCGACTACCCCAACGGTCGGGAGGACGCGGACGCCCTCGACATCGCCCGCGCTGTCCAGAACCGCATCGACGCGGCGGGGTTCCGGGCCGTTCTGCTCAAGGAGTCCACCGCGGACAACGTCACCTACCGCGAACGGGTCGACCGTGCGGCGGCGGAAGGCGCGGTCATGGGTGTGTCGATCCACACCACACCCGGGGCGGGCGGCTCAGAGGTGTACCCCCAGCGGGTCGGTGGTTCGCGGACCGGGGAGGGCGCCGACGGCAGCTCCCGCACGGTGACCTTCGGGGACGCCGCCACCGCGGCGGTATCCCAACGGTTCTCCACTCTGATGGCAGGAGCCCGGTCCGTTGCGGAACTGCGCGCTGTGCCGGTGGGCGGTCTCAGCTTCGACGGGCGGCCGGGACTGTGGGGTGGAGATCTTCCGGTGATCTCACTGATCGCCGACACCCCGTGGGTCTACAACGAGTTCGGCAGCGCGACCGGCGGTGGGGCGCACGGCGTCACAGCGGCGGAGAAGTCCCGCTACATCAACGGACTCTCCGCCGGTATCCTCGCCGGACTGGCCACCTCACCGCAGTGCTCCGCGGTGGGTTCGACGGGCTCATCGGGCATCTGATCCGGTAGCACGCGCTCAGGCGGAAGTTCATCCTGCAGCGCATCATCTCCTCCTGTCGCCTTGGACGGCTGAGGCGACAGGAGCAGATGCCGCCGGGTCGGAGCAGCTTCCACAGTGGCTTCGCTGGGCGCAGGACGGACGCACGGGGCCGACACATCGGTGCACGCACGGAATCGACACATGAGTGAACGACGTGGCCAACACAACAGCCGGAGACAACCCCGTCCGGCACAGTGATCGTGCCCGTGTTCACCATGATCGACAGGAACACACCAGGGACGACGCATCCGACGGTGAGGCCCGCACCCACCTTCCCCACCGAGTTGCGCAGCACACAGTGGGTAGGTCACCGCGGAGCTGGTCGTGGTGACCGCGACGGCCGTTCTTCCGGCGAGCTTCCCCCGAGCTTCCCCCGAGCTTCACCATGGTCTGCCCCGTCGACAGCTGGATGTACTTCCCGGGGAGCGGGCCGACGATGATCTTCGGTGGGCTGTCGTCAGCGGCGGTGCTGCTCTTGTCCGTCATGGGAGGACCGGGTACGGAGCACGCGTTCTCCGGACGTGTCCGCCAGGTTCCTCGGGGACAGATGTCTCAGGTAGGACACGCATGTTGACCGGTAGCGTTTCGAAGGCGGTCACGCTGATCGGGTCGCATCGCTCGTTATCTCCTACCCGGGGGTGGAGCGCCATCGAGGGGTCCCGCCGAAAGCCATCGGCATGATGCCGGACGCTGTCGCACCGCTGACCTGGGTACCGGTGGAGATATGGCCGGAGGTCGCCGGGGTCAGGCCGGACCTGCCGATGGGCCTGCCAATAATTGGCAGGTCGGCATGCTGCGTTCCACACTCCGAGGCCGTCATTATTTGCGTCGCTGAAATCACCTGTCGTTCCTAGGCTCGATCCCATCGGGAGGTCACGGACATGCCGTGGCCCAACTCCCGGGAAAGGAACCAGTGCACAGATGACAGACCAGCACGACCTCCCGCTCTCCGGCGTCCGGATTCTCGACGCCGCCGAGGACGGATTCCAGATGGTCGGCCGCTACGTCGCAGACCTCGGAGCGGACGTCCTCCGCCTCGAACCGCCCGAAGGCTCCGCGGACCGCCGCAGCGGGGTCACCGACCACGGCGTGAGCATCACCTTTGAACTCGCCAACGCCAACAAGCGTTCTGTCGCCGTCGACCCCGACCACCCCTCGGCACAGCAGCAGATCGACGACCTCCTCGACGGGGCGGACATAGTCCTCGTCTCCCGGCCCTCGGTCTTCGCCCCCTACCTCGACCCCGAGCGGATCGCCGCGACCCACCCCGCTGTCGTCGTCACCGTCCTCACCGACTTCGGCGAGGAGAGCTCCAGGAGGGACTGGGCCTCCACCCCGGCGGTCCAGTTCGCACTGTCGAGCATCCTCTCCCGCTCCGGTCTCCCTGACCGTGACGAACCGTTGCTGCCCCCGTCGTTCCTCGTCGCCGGCGCCATCGCCCCGCAGGCCGTGTGGCAGGCGGTCACCGCCCACTACAATGCCCGCCGCACCGGCACCGGCGACATCATCGACTTCTCCGCCCTCGATGCCCTGGTCCACATCTTCGACCCGCCGCTGGGGATGCAGGGGTCCGGGCGGACCGGCATCGACCCGTTCGACGTCCCCCGTGGCCGTCCCGACGCCCGGGGACTGTATCCTATTTTCTCCACCGCCGACGGGATCGTGCGGATCTGCGTCCTCTCCCCGCGGCAGTGGCGGAACATGCTCACCTGGATGGGTGACCCGCCCGAGTTCAGTACTCCGGAGTTCGACAATCCCTTCCACCGGCTGCAGCACCGGGACGAGATCTTCGCCCACTACCGCCGGCATTTCGCCGCACTCACCACGGAGGAGGCGGTCCGTCAGGGGGAGGAGCTCCGTGTCCCCGTCACCTCCATCGACGAGCTAGGCGAGGTCGTCAACCAACCCGCCTTCCGTGTCAACGGGAGCTTCACCGATCTCATGCTCTCCGATGGTCGGACCGCCACCGTACCGGCCGGGGTGTTCAGCATCGACGGTGCCCGTGCCGGACTGCGTACTCCGGCACCCGTCGTCGGCGATGCCACCGGGTGGCTCGGACACCGGGGCACCGGTCCTGTCACCCCCGGCCACGCCGGCGGCTGGGTCTCCGGTGTCAACGCACATCCCGACCGCCCCTTCGAGGGTCTGCGGGTCCTCGATTTCGGGGTCATCGTCATGGGGGCGGAGACCGGACGCCTCTTCGCCGACTACGGGGCGGACGTCATCAAGGTCGAGTCCACCAGCTTCCCGGACGGTTGCCGCCAGATGGCGCCGGGTACGGAGATGTCCGAGAGTTTCGCCTGGGGCCACCGAAACAAGCGCTCCCTCGGTCTCGACCTCACCTCCGACGAAGGCAAGTCCGTGCT
>NZ_CACZOO010000129.1 GCF_902782855.1 uncultured Corynebacterium sp. | reverse complement strand
CCGCCGGTAAGGCCTACCAGTCCGGTGAGGAAGAGCAGACCAGCGCTATCCAGTCCCGCTTCGCGGGCATGGACATGCCGCAGGGAAACATACTCTGATCACACCGCTCACCGACATCGGCCGACTACCACCTTTTAGGGAGAACACACACCATGCCGTACGCATATGACGCTTCAGTCGCAGACACCAGCGCGCAGGACATCAACCAGATCGTTTCCGCTCTCGAAGCCACTCTCGATGAGATCCAGGGCGATGTCTCGAAGCTCGCCAGCAGCTGGGAAGGCTCCGAGCAGGAGCAGTACTCCGGTGTACAGCAGAAATGGGCTGGGGCTGCCAACCAGGCGAAGGAGATCCTCGCCCAGGTGAAGGCGACGCTGGAGGAGAACAGTCAGGCTGTGGCAGAGACGCGGTCGCGGGTCTCCAACGCCATCAGCGGGAACTGACCCCCGCCTACTACTGAGACCCTTCATCCGAGAGGACCTGACCCCACGTGCCCGGCATCCACCTGGAACCGACGTTCTTCACCTACCACGAGCTGAACTTCACCCTCGGCGGCAATCCGGCCCTGGTTGGTGAGGCAGCACGACGGTGGATGACTTTCGCGGACGCCGCGGAGGGCGCGGCGGTTTCCTTGCGCGCCATCAACGACGGCGGGTTCGAGGGCACCGAGGGGAACACATACAGGGACATCGTCAACGCGAATTTCCCGTCTCACCTGCAGACGACGTCGGAGGCTCATCAGGGTGTGGGATCCGCCATCAGCCGCTATGCCGGTGCGTTCACTACCGCGATGGCGGCGATGACCTCTTTGCGGACGCGGGCGATGGAGCTGCATACAGCGGTCAACGCCACCGGCGTAGAAGTGGATACAGCCGAGGCTGCTGCGGCGACCGCCCACGAAGCAGCGACCACGGCGACGGTGGCTTCAATCGCCATGCCGGCTGCTGCTCCTGCCGCAGTGACGGCACATGCGACTGCCACGGCAGCGGATGCGGAACTTGCAAAGGCGGTCACGGCGAATCAGATAGCATTCAATGCGTGGACAGAGGCTATCGCCGAGTCTGAGGTGATCAAGAACGAGCTTGGCGCTGAGGTCACCGCGGCCGTGGGGATTATCGAGGCCCAGGCGCGTAAGCGTTTTGAGAAGAACCCCAGTAAATGGGAGAAGCTCAAGGGCGCGTTGAGCGACTTCCTCGACAAGTTCGCCGACCTGCTGAAGAACCTGTCCGACCTGTTGCAGACACTCGGCGGATTCATGATGCTGATCCCCGGACTCCAGCTTATCGGTGCGATCATGCTCGGTGTCGGGCTCGCACTCAAGGGCCTCCTCGCCCTCAACGGCAACGTGAGTTGGGGAGAGTTCGCTCTCGACGCATTGTTCGCCCTACCTGGTGGAGCCCTGCTACGCGGGGCGAGAGCGGGAAAGCTCGGGGTCACTGGTATGCGTGCGGCCGCTGGCCTTGAGCGTGTCGGGGGCAAGGCTGTGTCGACGGTGAAGACCGGACTGGAGCGCGGAGCGTTCCACACGGCCTCAGGTATGGGGCGGTTCGGAGAGCGCGGACAGAACCTCGGAAAGGCATTCTACGAGCGGAGCACCCGCGGCGGTCAGATCTGTTTCGACGCCGAGCCGGTGGACATGGCGACCGGTGCGATGGTCGATTTCGAGGTCGATGTCAATGTTCCCGGCGTTCTGCCGCTGATCGTGGACCGCAACGCGAACTCCGCCCACGAACTCGGCCGCGCACTGGGCCCGACGTGGGTCTCGCGGATGGACGTGCGCATCGAGGTCTGCGCCGATGAGGTGCTCATGGTGTCCTCCGACGGCGCTCTGTTGACCTTTCCACCCGCCCCAACGGATGGTTCCGAGGTTCGCTGCGACGGTCGGCCCTGGTTGCTGTCGTTCGTGGACGGTGCGTACCGTGTCCGTGATGTCGCTGGTGGGGTGACCTGGGTTTTCGCGGTGACCGGTGACAGGGCGTCGGTGCGTTCCGTGCTGGCCGCTGAACCGGGAAGCCGACCGGAGGCCGACAATGTTACTGGTGGTGTTACTGGTGGTGTTGATGGAGGTGTTGATGACCTGGATGCGGTGGATCGGGAGCTCGCCGCACTGTGCGGTGCGGGTATCCCGGGGTCGTCGCTGGCGGGTGTCACTGAGACGGGCATCGAGATCGGTCTGACCTCCCTGGTGCACCGTACCGGTCACTGGGTGGACTACGACTATGATCCTGCCACTGCGACGATGACGCGGATGCGCCGGTCGGACGGCACT
>NZ_CACZOO010000128.1 GCF_902782855.1 uncultured Corynebacterium sp. | reverse complement strand
GGGGAAATATGCCGCTGAACGAGAATGATCTTGTGGCTTTCGTCGATGAGTCGTCCTCTCCCAGAGGACCGCATCTACAGGAGTACCTGGTGTGCGCGGCTGTGCTGTCAGCGGAGGATACCGAGGAGATCCGTTCGGTACTGCGGCCGTTAAAACTCCCAGGGCAAACGAAGCTCCACTGGACGAACGAACGGGACAGCCGGCGTAGGAAGATTGTCGCTGTGCTTTCCTCGCTGGAAAGTATGCAGATTGTGGTCGCACACCGGAGCGCGCCAGATCCCAAGACAGAGCGGTATCGGCGGAAGTGCCTCGAGCAACTTTATTTTGAATTGGGGCAGATGGAGGTCCGAGACCTTGTCTTGGAAAGCCGACGTCCAGGTCAGAATCGGAAGGACATGGAGCACATAGTCATGTTGCAGGGGCGTGGTCAGGCACAATCGGTGAGAATCAGACATGTGATGGGGCGTGACGAACCGTTGCTGTGGATACCGGATGCAGTGCTCGGGGCGCTGAACTCCGCGCACCTCGGTGACGGACAGTACTGGGAGACGCTTCAGGACCGGGTGGTTCTGCAACGGAAGACTCCGGACTCACTGTGAACACGTGACCCAGACATGAGAAAGCCCCGGGGCCAGTCGTCCGGCTGGAGCCCGGGGCCTTCTTCCGATCCCGTCGTAACGGGTGGCGATGGCTCAACCGTAGCAACTTCCAGATAGAGAGGCAACGCTGCTCCACGAGGATCCTCCCCGGGCGATACGGTGAATCCATGACCCCGGACCCGTTGCAGTCGCCGACCCGCGCCACCACCGACGACTGGACTGCGCTCGCCGCCGTCACGCCGCTGCACGCCCGGGTCGCCATGTTCCTGCGCCGCGGTCTGCAGCGCGGGGTGTACCCGCCGCACCGGGCGCTACCACCGTCCCGCGTCCTCGCCGAGCAGTTGGGGGTCTCGCGCACGACCGTGCAGACCGCGCTGCAGCAGCTGGTGGATGAGGGGCTCATCGTGTCGCGTCCCCGCTCCGGGATGTACCCGGTGGCGGCGTCCGTCCCGCAGGAGCCCACGGATGACCGGGTGGACTGGAATCAGCTGCTCTACCAGGTCGCCCCGCCGGTTCCCTCGATCGTGGAACCGGATCACGCGGGGTTCCCGTACCCGTTCCTGTCCGGGCAGATCGAGCCGGGGGAGTTCCCCACCCGCTCCTGGCTCAAGGCGATGAACACGGCCATGTCGGGGAGGAACCTCAGGGTCTCGCTCGGGGACCCTCGGGAGGCCGATGATCCGGAGCTCGTCGCGGCACTGCGTGAGGAGGTTCTCGCGCTGCGCGGCGTCCACGCGGGTCCGGACGAGGTGATGATCACCGTGGGGACGCAGCAGGGGCTCGCGCTGTTGCGTCGGGCGTTGCTGGGCCCGGGGATGCAGGTCGCGATGGAGAACCCGGGGTACGTGGACGCCCAGCGGATCTTCGCGCAGAGCGGGGCGGACATGCAGTACATGACGGTGGACGCCGCGGGCGCCGACCCCCACGGTGCCGCTGGTGCGCACCTGGTCTACCTCACCCCGAGTGCGCACCATCCGACGTCGGTGGCGTTGTCCCCGGAGCGTCGGCGTCGGTTCCTGGCCCTGGCCGCCGAGCAGGACGCGGTGATCATCGAGGACGACTACGACGCCGAGATCCGGTTGCAGGGCCCGCCGCTGGCGCCGATGAAGTCGATCGACACCGCTGGTCGCGTGGTGTACCTGGGGACGTTCTCGAAGTACCTGGCCCCGGGTCTGCGGATGGGCTACATCGTGGGTGCCCCGGAGCTGATCGCGCAGCTGCGGCGGTTCCGGCACTATGCGACGAAGGCGCCGTCGCCGCTGCTGCAGCGCACACTGGCGCTGTTCATCCGGTCAGGGGACTACGCCCGGCAGTTGCGCCGGTACCGGGTGCGGTCGCGGTCGAAGTTCGACCGCTTCGCCGAGGCGGTGGGGCGGTACATGCCGGAGTACGCGGACCAGCTTGTGGTGCCGCGGATGAACCTGTGGCTGCGGATGGTTGGTGGGGTCGGGGAGGACGCTGCGGACGCTGCTGACGCTGCGGACGCTGCTGACGCTGCGGCGTGGGCGCAGCGGGCGCGCGGCAGGGGCGTGCTCGTGACCCCGGGTTCGCTGTACTACGCGCCGGGAACCGTCGCCCGGACCGATGAGCTGCGGGTGGGCTTGGCGTCCATCCCCGAGGTGAGGATCGCCGGCGGGGTGCAGGCGTTGGGGGAGGCGTGATGGAACGGGAATGTCGCGGCGGCGTCCTTCCTGGCTTTCGCGTTCTCGGTGGACGCGGAGCTCGGGGAGTGGATCCGCGACAATGTCGCTTCCCCGAACTCGATGGTCGACCGGATCACTCCGGAGACGACGGACGCCGACCGCGCCGATGTCGCCGAGCGGGGATACGAGGACACCTGGCCGGTGGTCTCCGAGAACTTCTGCCAGTGGGGGCTGGAGGATTCGTTCACTGCGGGGCGTCCGGCGTACGAGCATGCCTGGGTGGAGGTCGTCGCGGACGTGGAGCCCTACGAGCTGATGAAGCCGCGGCTGCTCAATGCCTCCCACCAGGGCTTGTGCTACCTGGGGTATCTCGCGGGGCACCGGATGGTGCACGAGGTGATGGCGGAGCCGCGGTTCCGGGAGAACCTCGCCGCGGGACGCCCGGTGGCGCTGGCAGCGGCGCGACAGGGCGCGGACCCGTTGGCCTTCCTGCGGCAGCGTGAGGTCATCGGTGACCTGGTGGATTCTTCTCAGTTCACCCGTGCGTATGTGTCTGCGCTGGAATCGCCGCACACCGTGGGGGGCTGCGGCGACGACGGAGGGGTTGGCGGCGGAGTGACCGCGTGGGGGTGGTGGAAGGTGGCCTCCACCCCCTGGGGCGGTCAACCCACGTCACTCCCAGATCGACCGGAGTCGGTGGACCTTCACCGAGGGCAGCACCGCCGGGCAGAAGCTCCCGGGTACGGGCCACGACGGTGGTGAGGTGCGGGTGCAGGCCCCTGTCCGTGTCCGGAAGTCCGTTCCCGGGCAGATTCGGTCGGGCCAGGTACGCGAGCTGACCGATTCGGCCCGGGGAGGAACATGGGGACGCGGGGCAGAGCGTTCCGCCGTTACCCTGGTGGCATGAGCACCGATATCTGGATACCCTGGTGGCATGAGCACCGATATCTGGACCGCCGTCCGCTGGGACGCCCCCGGGATCCTCGACCCCTCGCGCGCCGAGGAGGCTGCGAAGTACCTCGTCACCTACTTCGCCGACCTCCCCGGCCACACCTGCCCCGGGTACACCGGCGCGATGTTCACTGAGCTCGGCGGGGGTGGAGATCGCCCGGAGGTGGCGCATGCCGTCACCGCAGAGGACATCATCGCGGTATCGACCCTGTCGGTGGACATCGATGTGATGCATGCACTGCAGCTCACCGGGGCGGTGGCATCGGAGGTCGGTGATGCACGCACGGCGATCGAGCGTGGCGACGCCCGTCTGCAGAACGCCCGTTCGGTGCCGATCGACGCGGTGGAGATCGGGCGGTTGCTCGCCCAGCTCCCGACCGATTTGGACCTCGTGGACGCCACTGATGCGGACCTTGCTGTCACGGACCGGTTGTGGGCGGAGATCCGGCGCAAGAACCTGGGTCCGACGAGGGCGAGCAAACTGCTGGCACGTAAGCGTCCGCGGCTGTGCCCGGTGATCGACAGTTTCGTCACCGCGCAGCTGGGCCACGGCCAGGGGAGGACAGATTTCTTCCGCAGTCTCCGGAGCGTCCTGCAGGACGCAGACCTCGGACTGCCGGCGCATCTGGGTGTCCTACGGGAGGCCGCGGTGGCAGCAGCTCGGAGTGGTTCACCGGAAGTCCTCACCGATTCCGGCCTCGTGCCGGGTCTTCAGGCTGCCGAGCGGATCGGGCGGCTGTCCGACCTGCGCGTCCTGGATATCGTGCTGTGGATGGCAGAGAGTGCCCGGCGCCGGAGCTGACCGTGCTGGCAGTGACGGCTGCGGCCGGGTGACGTGCGGGAGAGCGGGAAGAATCAGCTGGGGCTTCTCTGAACTGGTCCGAGGGGTCCGTGGCGCTGATCGCGTTGATGACAGCCTGACGCCACTCCGCGAGCTTGTTGGGGTGGGCCATGACGCCGTCTGACTCCAGAGCCTGACATACGCCGATGAATCCGGATCTGTCGACCTCGCACCTGTTCATCCACGGGACCACGGACCAGACCTATGCCTACGAGAACATGCTGGCAGATGTTGATGCTGACCACCTGGTGACAGTCGAAAACGGCAGTCATTCGATGACCAGGAACAGTCCGGAGTTTGTGTCTGCGGCGGAACGGGAGTTCGCCCTGGGTTATGTTGCGGGGTGACCCCGGAATACCCGGATACGTACGCGAGGTCCGTCTCGCCGTCGTTCTCGTGGCGACGGTCAGGTCAGTGACCGCTTCGCCAGGATCTCCCGGGCCTTCTCCTCCGGCAGCGCCGCGTTGAACTTCAGCCCGTACACCGCTTTCGGGCTGACGTAGGGCTGCGGCTGATCGGCGACGGGGAGGGCGTCATACCAGGAGATCCTGGACCTGACCTGCGACGGCGTGGTCTCCGGGAAGACCCGCAGTCGATCGTAACGGGCGGCCTGATCAAGTGGTGCGAGCTGGGCGTCATCGGAGATACCGTCGTCTACGAAGCCCAGCTGGCCGGGTAGTGCGTCCCCGTGGGATGTGGACGCCCCCAGCGCAGCCTTCACCTGCTGGTTGCGTCCGGTGCCGCACCACGCCCACCATTCGGCCTGCTCAGGGTTGTAATGACCCACCGGCAGGAAGACCGACTCAGACGACGCGCTCACCGTCGGTGACCACCAGGCACGCACACCCTCGAGGGCCTCCGCCGCGCGTCCGGTCAGAAGGACGCCTGGAACCGATTCTCCGAGGACCACCCGACGCATGCCTTGGGCCACGTCATACCCGAAGGAGGGTCCTGACGATCCCCAGCGGGCCACGCCCTGCTTCGTCGATGGTTCGGTGTGGATGATCTTCCGCTTGAAGTCGATGCTGATGATCTTCCAGTTCCGACCGGCCAGCGCCAGGACGTTCTCGCCGTCCGTTTCCTCCAGTGACGCGACCAGACGGTCCTCCACCATGCCGATCTCGGTCCGACCGTCCAGCACCGTGAACAGGGGAGCTGCGGTGAATGCGGAGAGTAACTCCATGAAGTGCCGGCGTCCGAATGCTTTCTCCGCAGCCTCACCGATGAAGGCGGTCCCTCCGTCTGTCTCCAGCATCCCCGAAGTGATGAGATGGTCGAGGATCTCGGAGGCGTTGCACTCCAACACGGCGTCATCCATCAGCGGTGTCCCGGCCCAGATCGCACGCCAGGTGGCGGTACTGAACGCTCCCCGGGACAGGGCTGCTGCAAGGAATTGCTGGGCGGCGATGTGCAGGGGAAGCGGCGGCGGAATGACCGGTTCCACGAAGCCTGCGGCCCAGGCGGAGAGCAATCCCATGATCTGGAGCAGCATCTCATCCTGGTCGTCCCGGTCCATACTGTCCGGCCCGGGCAATGCGATGAACAGGCAGTTACGTGAGGTTCCGGCACGGCGGCCGGTGCGTCCCAGCCGCTGCAGGAAAGAGGAGACCGTCCGTGGGGCTCCGACCTGGATGACGCGGTCGAGGTTGCCGATGTCGATGCCGAGTTCCAGGGTCGAGGTCGCGACGATCACGCAGTCCGTCTCCTCGGCGAAGGCGGCTTCCGAGCGGGCACGTTCAGACGCAGAGAGTGAGGAGTGGGAGAGGAAGACTCTCACGCCACGTTCCTCCAGGGCGTGGCCGAGGATCTCGACATTCTTCCGGGAGTCGACGAAGACCAGGCGCTTCTCGCCGACGTAGAGCTTCGACAGCAGGGTGGCGACCTGGTCGAAACTGGCCAGCCGGTCCACCCGGATCTCCGGTGCGTCCGGCCCGAGCGCCGGCGAGATCCCGGTACCGGGCAGGACCACACCAGGGGCGATGACGCGACCGGTGCGGGTTGCCGCGGACCTGGCCCCACCCTGCAGCCACTCCAGCAGATCCTCCGGATTGCCCACGGTGGCGGACATGCCGATGCGCTGCAGGTGGTGGCCCACCGT